>CAYVBH010000065.1:0-15339 GCA_964449015.1 uncultured Bacteroidales bacterium | reverse complement strand
CATTACTGGAATGAAATAGAGAAACTGCATGAAGAATCCGGTTCATTATATACACGCCAACCTTATCAGGTAACCGGAAATCTTAAGAACCTGGATAATACCGATGATATCATGTTGGGTTACTTTATGGTGGCTGGCGTTTCAACGAAAAGGGTCTACGTTGATCCGCCACCGATAGACTTCAATTATTCTGCCTGTATTGGCGCACTAAACGTGTTTGACAATCCCGGATCCGAGGAATTGCGTTTCCCCATGTATGCAATGCTTACAGAAACAGGTGATATGGCTTTTGGCCAGTTATTTTGTTTTGATTGCCGGAAGAAGGGCGGAACAGAAACTAAACCTGAGTTTTGGGAAGAAGATGCAGAAAAATAAAAAAAACACACATCAGCGTATGAAACCGTTCGTTTTTTTTCTATTCTTTCTGGGAGGTTTCGCTTTTTTGCCTTTTGTCAACGGACAGGAATCTTCCTCAGCAGGACCGGGAAACAGGTATTTTGAGGATATGCTGCTGTACACAGACAGGGATGTTTATATTTCGGGGGAGAGGATCTGGTTTAAGTTACTGTGTTTCGGTCCCGGTGGACAAACAGAAAATGTTCTCAGCAAGATTGCATATGTGGAAGTCTATGACCAGCAATTCAATTCCATTGCCAGGGGAAAGTTCAGGATCACAAACGGAATGACAACAGGTTTTCTGGGCATTCCTTCTTCCATAAATTCCGGAAATTATTACATCAGGGCCTATTCCCAGTATATGCTCAATTACCCCTGTTATTTATATCCATCTTCGCTTTTATCCGTTGTTAATCCTGATAAACCCTTGTTTGACGGCAAAAATACATTCTCTGACGAGATCACCATAGTACCCGAAGGGGGAAGATTCATAGCAGGTATTGCGTCAAAGCTTGCCGTAAGGATCTCACCGGTGCTTTGCAAAACAGTCAGCGGAATGGCTGTGGTAGATAATCATGGCAGGGAAGTATCCCACGCCAATCCGTTGGCAAATGGCCTTGCCCTTTTTGAGATGACGCCTGACAGTGCAGTTCAATATTCCCTGAAAATATTACTGAATGACAGCAGCGTAATTCAGAAATCACTCCCTCCCGTATCAGGTGACGGGATGATCATGAAATCGGATTTTACCGGAGATGTGCTGAAAATTTCCCTTTGCACGGGCAAGCAGTATGGTCCGATATTACCAATCGGTTGCACAGTCGAGGTGAGGTCAGGCACCTATGAACGCCTGATCACCAGAACTATTGGCCCCGGTAATGACGTTACGATACGGGCCGATCAACTCGACAGCGGCATCATCTATTTGTTGCTGAAGGATGAGAACAAGGAGATCATCGACATACAATCAACCTATATACCAGGGTCAACAAAGCAGGAAATCGGTATAAGCATGAACAAGACTGTTTTCAAACCCCGCGAATTGGTTGACATGAACATCAGTGTGCAGGAGAACATTATCAACCGGGGCCATTCATTAATATCCGCGGCTCTTGCCGGAACCCGATACCCTCATAAGGATCTCCTTCCCTCACATATAGCTTACAATCCTGTCCTGCTGCCGAATTATTTAAAGAATATTGGCCCTGAAAGTGATTCGCTTAAGAAGCAGATCAACATGGCATTGATATTGTATTCTGAAGTGTTCAGCACTGCTGCTTTCAAGGAAAGCATCGAGAAAGAGGCCACATTGGAATACCTGCCCGAGATCAGGGATGCGGGCATCAGCGGTAAGGTCATTGAAAAAAAATCAGGGAAGCCTCTGGCGAATGTGATGGTTTACGCCGCTGTCATCGGGAATGCTCCTCAGCTTCATATTTACAGGACCAAAGCCGACGGAAAGTTCTTCTTAACACTGAATCATCTGAGTGGTATGCATCCTGTGTACCTTTGTCCAAAACTTGTTGACAGCATGGAGTTGGAGTTGCAGGTCAATGTTGATTTCTCAAATGAATACCCGCGATCGGCCGGACTGATCCCTTTTGATATTGACTCGGCTGACCATCAAATGCTGGACAGGTTATACCTGAATTCCCAGATAAACAAAGCCTTTATCAGGCATACCGAAAAATCCATGGAGAAGCCAGTTTATTACCCACTCACGGGAACAGCACCGGAGTATTCCATACTGTTGAAAGATTTCATTGAGATGCCGGTGATGGAGGAGGTCTTTACCGAAATAACGCCTTTTGTCTCCGTGCGCAGGAGAGATTCGCACTATTATTTAAGTGTATATGACGAAAAGGCCCATACCACCTATGACGATCCGACGGTTCTGCTGGACGGCATACCGGTTTTTGACCTGGATCAGATTATGAAGATCTCCCCCGAACTCGTTGCGAAAATTGATGTGACAAACAAAGTCACTTACCTGGGTGAACACACCCTTGGGGGACTGATCAGTATCAGAACTCATACCAACAACTTTGCGGGAATTGCCTTTCCTGATGCTTCTGAGTTCATTGAATACCAAGCGGTGACTGATGAAAGCTACCCGGAGTTCCCTAATCACGAGGAATCAGACATAAAGGATCATGATCCTGATTTCAGAAACCTGCTCTACTGGAACCCTTTCATTGTGCCCGAAGGTAAAAGCAGCAAACTTCGTTTCTATACATCGGACCACTGTAATGATTATGAGATCGTTTTCAGATCATATGACGGTCTCACTCACTATTATGGGAATGCTCGTATGAGGGTAGCGGGCAATCGAAAATGATTGCCGGCTTTTCACAGGTTGTGGTTCCTTCCAACGCAATTCACCGACTCCTTTCAGTCAGGTATTATTGCTTTAAGCCCTAGTCCCGAAAATGGCAATTCCCCTTCAAAAGTACTGTCCCAAACCACCATGGCTGCACCCAATGCGGCGGCATGGTCAATCGCTGAGGTAAACACTTTCTTTCTGGGCAGGCGTGCAGCCAGCAATCTTACAAACAATTCGTTGTGTGCAAAACTACCGGATAAATAAATTGTTTTGATCTGATCGATCTGCGGAATGATCAGTGCAAGAGATTCCAAACAAAGATCGACCAGGTCGGCCATTAACTGGTGATAGGCATCGGCAAAGGTTAGAAAATGTGAAAGATCAGCGGTATTGTCGACATAATCCGAAGGCACACCATTTCGGAAGAATATCCTTCCCTTGTATGACTTCATCAGCTTGTCAATTTTCAGCGGATTGGTTTTAACGGTTTTAACGTGTTCTGCCGTGACCCCAAAGTGCATGTTCAGTTTTTCAACATTCACATCATGAACAGGACCCGTACACAGGTATGATGATTTCACCTGTTCCTGATGAATACCCGTGTAGCAAAGCGTGCCCTTTTTTGTTTGTTCCGGGGTCAGGGGTTCAGGGTTAAAGGGATTCATGAACAGGCTCCGGGGACCTGTTGCGATCAATACAAACGGCTCATTAGAACCGATGAGGTATGGAACCAGGGAAGCTGAAATACGATGCAGGCCGATACCTGCATGAATTGTTCCGCCTTCTATCGGTGCTTCAAAAACCACTGAATTCGCAACTGGTTCCGGCAAAGGAATTTTTTCATCCATAATCCACGGATGGTAATGCCGGTTATCGAAGTCCCACAGGGCAGTATGGCAGCCGATAGAAGTATGTTCTGACACGGCTTTGCCCGTAAACAGGTAACTCAGGTATTGGGGAAGGTGCAGTATGGTGCTGATGTTGTTGAACACTTCAGGTTTCTTTCTTTTCAACCACAGTGCCTGTAAACCGGAATTCAGCATTCCCATCGCGGGGGAGGCTGTTTTGCGACTGAACTCCTCAATGCCGCCCCAATTCTCATAGAAATCAGTAAGAACATCTTCGGGCATCGGTCTCAGGTAATTATAAAGTGGAGTAATTCTTTTTCCCCGGGCATCCAGGTGCATCAGGCTTGCTCCGTAGGTGGTAAAATTAACAGCCCGGACCGAATAAGCACCTTCCTGCATCACCCGGGTAAGACACTGCCGCATCCAGGTTTCGATTCTTTCAATATCATCGCAGGCAAAACCATCTTCATCCTGTATTTCATTACTGACCTCCACTTCCTGGTAGACAGGCTTCAGCATGGAGCTGAAGAGGAGAAACTTCTTAGTGGTTTTGCCGATGTCAAATATGGCAATGACTTCGTGTGGCATGATTTAAAAGCGTCTGAATTACTGAACCTGAAATGGTATCCGCTGACTGAATTTACTACATCTAAAACTATTCTCTTTTTGTGGATTAGTTCAAATATTTACCAAAAAAATTTTATCTGATAATGTATCCCTTTATTCGCTTAATAAACTAATTTTATCCGGTATATATCCTTCAGGCTTAATGGAAACAGTTACAAATCAGGATCTCCAACTGGCTTTCGATTTTGTTCAGTATACCAACCGCAACATTTTTCTCACAGGCAAAGCCGGAACGGGAAAGACTACTTTCCTGCACAATCTCAAAAAGAAATCACCCAAGCGCATGATTGTGGTGGCACCCACGGGTGTTGCCGCCATCAATGCGGGCGGTGTCACCATTCATTCTTTCTTCCAGCTTCCCTTTCATCCGCATGTTCCGGCACAATACATCAGCAAAGAAAATCCGTATCAGCCAACGCCTGTTGAATCGGGGTCGTTCAAACTGAGTCGCGAAAAAATCAACATAATCAAAAGCCTCGACCTGGTTGTGATTGACGAGATCAGCATGGTTCGTGCCGATTTGCTCGATGCCGTGGATGCGATCCTGCGCAGGCATAAAGATCGCGACCGGCCGTTCGGGGGCATTCAGTTGCTGATGATCGGTGATTTGCAGCAGCTGGCCCCCGTGGTAAAAGATGAAGACCGTGAAATTCTTGACCGGTATTACGACACCACTTTCTTTTTCGGAAGCATGGCACTCAGGAGTACCGACTACGTTACCATTGAATTGAAACACATATACCGTCAGCAGGATCAGCAATTCATCAGCCTTCTCAATCAAATCCGTGACAACCGGCTTGATGCGCAATCACTGGCTTTACTCAACGGTCGATATGATCCGCATTTCACCAAAGGTTCCGATGAAGGTTACATCACACTAACCACGCATAATTCACAAGCACAGGCTATCAACAGTGCAAAACTCGATCGTCTTTCCGGGAAGGTGCGCACATTCGAAGCCGTCATCAGGGATGACTTCCCGGAATATGCCTATCCAACCGCCCGGGAATTGTTGCTGAAAACAGGAGCCCAGGTAATGTTTGTCAAGAATGATATTTCAAGAGACAAACTTTATTATAACGGAAAGATTGGCAAAATAATTGATTTTGACGAAGATACCATTGTTGTGGATTGCCCCGGGGATGATGCTCCCATTGAGGTTGCAATGGCAGAATGGCAGAATATGAAGTATACGCTGAATGAAGAAACCAAAGAGATTGAAGAAACAGTTGTCGGAACCTTCATTCAATACCCCCTGAAGCTGGCCTGGGCTATTACCATTCATAAAAGCCAGGGACTGACCTTTGATAAAGTCATCATTGATGCACGTGCCGCGTTTGCACATGGGCAGGTTTATGTAGCTTTGAGCAGGTGCCGCACGCTGGAAGGAATTGTTTTAAGCAGTCAGATCAACCAGCACAGGATCATCAGTGATGCCACAGTATCAGGTTTTGTACGTGAATCAGAACAGAACCAGCCTGATCGCGACGTGCTGGCCAGGGCCAGAATGGAATACCAGCAGATGTTACTCATGGGGCTTTTCGACTTCAGCAGCATATTGAAAAATATTCATTACTGCTTAAAAATTAACGACTCACATCAGGAAAGCATTGCAGGTAACCTGAAATCTGTTCTTGAAGCAGCTTCAGGAGCTGTAAAAGCCGACCTCATTGATGTATCCGGGAAGTTTTACCCACAACTGAAACACTTTCTTAGCCTGCAGGAAGATGCGGAGAATAACATACAGTTGCAGGAAAGGCTAAACAAAGCGAGCATTTACTTCTCCGAAAAAACGGCTGCAGCAATGCACGGTGTACTGGAAGGGATAACCCTGGAAACCGACAATAAGGTGGTCAGAAAGTCGCTTACCGAGGCCCTGGAAAAACTGATACAGGAAGTGCTGATCAAAATTGCCTGCCTCGATTCGGTTAAAGCTGGATTCAAAGTACACGATTTTCTTGAAACCAAGGCCAAAACAGCTATTGAACTGCCGGCCCAAAAATCCAGGCCGATAAAAGTAGTTGAAGAACCTGCGGGTGAAATCAGGCATCCCGTGTTGTATAGCCGTATTAAAGCATGGCGTGATCAGAAAGCCAGGGAAACCAACCTGGCCCATTATATGGTTCTGCAACAGGCGACCATGGTTACCCTTGCCGGTTTCCTGCCCCGGTCTGAAGCTGATTTAAAGAAGGTGAAGGGTATGGGTAAAAAAAAGACAGAGAATTATGGCGCAGAAATTCTGCAAATGATCGAGGCATATTGTAATGAAAAGGATATTGAAGCAATTCCTATTATCACACCCCGGTCCAAACCCAAAGAAAAGAAACCAAAAATTGATACCAGGGCACAGAGCCTGGAATTCTTCAAATCAGGAAAGTCGGTGGATCAGATTGCCCATGAAAGAAAAATGGCCGTTTCAACAGTTGAGGGGCACCTGGCACATTATGTAGGTCTTGGCTTGATCCCCGTCAATGAGTTGGTAAGACCTGAAGTGGTTGAAATGATAACAGCTCATGTCGACGACAGTGATGAACAGAAATTAAGCCCGGTTAAAGCAGCCCTGGGTGATCGTGTTTCCTGGGGTGAAATCAGGTATGTTATGAAACATTTGGAATATCTTAGGAATACAATGCAGTGAGTAACCTATACCGGAAGCGCCATAAATACGCAACTCCGGGGATTCATCATACCGTCAGATCAGAGACTGCCGTTCTGTGGAATGGTGATGAAAAATTTGCTACCCATACCTTCTTCGCTTTCAACCCATAATCTGCCTTTGTGTTTTTCAACAAGATCCTTACACAGAACCAACCCCAAACCAGTACCCCTTTCATTGTCCGTTCCTGCAGTAGTTATTCTTGTGTCAATCGAAAAAATCTTTTCAAGATGATCTTTATTGATCCCTACACCGGTATCCGCAACAATGACTTGGATATTGCCATCCTGTGCAATTCCTGATACAGAAATCAAACCGCCACTTCTTGTATATTTGACGGCATTAGAGATCAGGTTGCGCAATATGGTTGTCACCATATTTCTGTCGGCCACCATTTCAACATCAGGTTTTATGGCAGGTGCCAGGGTAATCCCCTTTTGTCGTGCCTGATTTTTATATAAATCGATTACCTCGGTAAATAATTCCGAAAGATTGAACTTCACCGGTGCAAAAGTATTTTTGCTCGTTTGAACCACCGACCATTCAAGCAGGTTTTCGAGCAAACGGTGCGTTTGAACAGCTACATCATGAATGATATTGGCGTACTTGTCTATTACCTCAATGTCGCGTTCTTTCAAGTGCTTCAGCAAAACCCGGCTGAAGCCGATCAGCGCATTAAACGGACTTTTCAGGTCGTGCGCAATAATTGAAAAGAGTTTATCCTTGGCAGCATTGGCGGCCCTCAGTTTTTCCTCTGAAATCTGAAGCGCTTTCTGAGCCTTGATTCTTTCTATTTCAGCACTTATCCTGGCGCCTACAATTCTAATGATTTTTTCAGCCTGGGGAGGAAGATCCAACTTCTTTCTGGACATGGCGCAAAGGATTCCGTTGGGTTCCCCGTTTTTATTATAGAGTGCTGCACCCACGTATCCCTGGATATTCAATTCAAGCAGGTCTTTTGATTTTGGAAATGAATCAATTACATTTTCAGGGTAAATGCAGTATCCTTTTTTTGAAGTGAGATCACAGGGTGTATTTTGCAGCTCGTAGGTGAAACCATGAATAATCTTTCCGTCAAGGTACATGGGAAATCCTTCAACCACGTTATTCCCGGTCATCTGACCAATAATAACACACTCAGCGTTGAGCCATTCAGAAAGTTTGATGACAATGTTGTTGAAGTATTCTTTTCCAATATCCCCCACGGCAGTTTCAACAAGGGCCTGAAACATTTTATCGTTGCTCTGAAATGAAAGATTCTCCTTTTTCAGCAATTTGATCTCGTCTTGAAGACGTTGTATCTCTGCCTGTTCTGTCATTAATAATCAAGGATTATTCCTGTTTTAAATTTAAGCAAAGTATGCCAGATAAAACAGGAAAAAAGTCGGGTAAAAGGTGATTGTTATCAGGAAAGCTATAAGCTTCTCACTTGCAGCAATACGGCGTAAAAATGCAGGAGGCTGCCAGCAAGAACGAAAAGGTGCCACACTGCGTGGTTGAACTTCATCCGTTTCTGCATGTAGAAAACAGTACCGGAGGTATAGAAAATACCTCCTACAATGATATAAATAAGAACAGGTTTGGGAATATTCTTTACAATCGGGGCAGCCATCATGGCCCCGAACCAGGCCACTCCGACATAAATAATTGTGCTTACCAGTTTGAACCGGCCGGTGAAAAAAATCTTGAAAACAACCCCGGCAATCATCGCACCCCAGAAAGCAATCAGGAAGGGCCAACCGTTCCAGGACCCCATGTTGAAATAAACAATAGGTGTAAAGGTGCCTCCGATTAATAAAAAGATGCTGACATGGTCAAGAATCCTCAGCGTCTTTTTATAATCGGGCATGGTTACCGCATGATATATTGTTGAGGCAAAATAGGTAAATAACAGACATACTGCATAAATGAGAACCGGTATTGCAGACCTCTGATCACCAACGTTCAGATTAAAAAATAAAAACGGAGCGGCCGCTATAAATAATACAGCGCCCAAACCATGTATGAGCGCGTTTGCAAATTCTTCCCTGTTGACCATACTATGTGAATAAAGAATTTCCTTAACGCGAATAACACATAAAAGGAATTCGCAAATGTAAGATAATTGAGCAAATGAAAAAGGACAAATCGTGCCTCATTTGAGAACATGACTTGTCCGGTTAACCAATTGCGGCGTTTGCTGTATATCTATCAGTTGGAGGCGAGCTTCACAGAAAGCGTGATGTCGTCATTGATAAACTGATCTTTCAGTCCGGCAAAGATTGATTTCGACTGGTAGTTGACATTCCATAAGGTACGGTTAATAACAAAAGATTCCGCGATTGCCGTCAATTTACCTCCGGTTACATTCACGCTGGCATTAAAGGTGACGGGCTTTGTAATGCCTTTCATGGTCAGGTTTCCTTCAATCCTATGGGTCATTTTTGCAGCGCCTGATGCGGTGCTTTTCAGTTTGCTTACCTTGGTAATCAAAAAGCTGGCAGTAGGATACTTTTCCACATCAAAGAAATCAGCCGATTTCAGATGGCCAACCAGCCTGCTGTTCATGCCCTCATCCTTCAGATCGAGATTGACAATCGAATTCATGTCAATTACAAACGATCCGCCGGCAATATCCTTTCCGACCAAATGGATGGTCCCTTCGGAAAGTTTAACATATCCGTTGTGTTCTCCTGCAGGTTTCTTACCAATCCAGTCAACACGGCTATCAATAGTATTTACGGTAACCTTTTTTGATGTGGCTGTTTTGGCGGCCGCTTGCGGGTATGCTGCCAGGCTGACTAATACCACGGATGACAATAATATTCTTTTTACTATTTTCAGTTTCATAGCTTACTTGTGTAAATTGTTGAAGACTTATTTATAACAGTTAAACAAGTAAGTTCGAATTTGGTTCAAACAGTTCAATTGGCTTAACTGTCAAGCTCCCTGGTGATGTTGATGGCGGCAATGGTACCATCGGCAATGGCTGTGGTGATCTGACGGTACTTTTTGCTTCTCACATCGCCTACGGCATATACATCCTTCAGGTTGGTACGCATATCTTCATCTGTTTTCAGGTAACCCCAGTTATCGAGTTCAAGTTTTCCGCCAAAAATTTCGATATTGGGTTTCATACCCACAAAGATAAACACACCATCCGTCTCAAGTTCTTGAGTTAATTTTGTTGCCAGGTCTTCCACCAGCACAATCATCTTGTCTCCCACGCGTGAAAATGATCTTGGCTCATGCCGATACAGTACCTGAACCCGGAGATTGGCCAGTAATTTCTCCTGGGCCTGCTTATTGGCCTGGAACTTATCGAACTGATGCACCATAGTGACCTTTGAGGCAAATTTGGTGATGAACTCGGCTTCTTCCACTGCTGAATTGCCCCCGCCGATTACAATCACCTCCTTATCAGCATAATATTTGGCATCGCATGTGGCGCAATAAGAAATACCCTTGCCTTTATATTCCTTTTCTCCCGGAACATTCAAATAATTGGGAGAAGTACCGGTAGCAATGATGATCTTTTTTGCCTTGATTGTTTCATATTCATCAATCACAATCTCTTTTTGTTCAAGGTTAACCCGGGTAACATCAACAGCTGCTTTGAATACGCTGCCGCATTTTTTGGTCTGTTCCGACATGTTGTGTGAGAGCATGTATCCCGGCTGGGGATCAATAAATCCCGGATAATTGGACACCTGGTGCGTAAGGCTTACATGCCCGCCCGGTAAGCCGGTATCAATCAATACGGTATTGATGCGGGCCTGGCAGAGATATAATCCTGCGGTAAGACCACCCGGACCGCTGCCAATGATGGCCACATCATAATGGTTCACATAAGGCTTTAACCGGCCTTTGATGGCAACAGCCTTGTCCGCTGTGATCATGGAATTCAGGTTGTGCATGATTTCCGATCTTTTGATGCCACCGGTCAGCCTGATCCCCACTTCCCTTCCTTTTTCGAAAAAGATAAGGGTTGGAGAGCCATATACACCAAGTTGTTCAGCCAGGTCACGGTTTTGTTGCCTGAAAACTTTCAGAAACTTGATGTCGTCACCATATATCGAGGCCAGAGATTCAAACTTAGGAGCCAGTGCCTCACAAGGGGGACATTCCGAAGAATAGAAGTCAAGTACAACCTTATCTGCCTGCAACACCTCTTTTTCAAAATCTGAAGATACGATTTCTTTCATATGCTTGAATTAATGTTTCAGAAAAGAATTGAATTCTATAAATGATTCCTATTTGCTAATATGTCGACATAAGACATTGCCTTCCGGCTAGTTACGGTTTACTGCCTGTTCCCGTACAACGCAAATCCCAGTTCCATCAATTCTTTCACAGGTCGGCAATCAGGTGCATGTAACTGTTTATCTCGATTCCAGGCTACACTGGCGCATCCGCCCCCGCAAACCAGCCTCAGGTTGCACGAGTTGCATGCACCTATGCTGAGCACATCGCGCTGCTGCCACAATTCAACCTGTTCTCTGTTTAAGGTTACCTGTGGCCAGAAAGTACCCAGCTCTTCGCCCGGTTTACCGACGGTGGCAGTACAAGAATATATTCTTCCGGTATAATCAAATGCCCATTCGGTCTTGCAACCGGGACAGGAATCGAAAAGCGGATCGGGCAATTCCTCATTCTCGAACAAAAACCGGGAAACAGCATAAGCCGGTTTGTGAAATTTTAATATATCCGAAGACTCCCTGATCAGGTTAAAAAGGTCTTTATATAATTCCAGTCGGGAATAAAGCCGGGATTGCTGCGACTGGCAGTAATGTAATTCGTAATTTCTGCCCAGTTGGGTTTTAAACTGCGGATGACTGGTCCATCCCTTTTTAATGGCGAATGCCGCCAGTTCCGGCAAGGCTTTCATATTATCCCTGTCAAGCACAACTCTCAGGTTAACAGGAATTCCTGCTTTAAGTGTGGCATCTATGCCGGTAATGATTTGGGCAAAGGTTCCCTGCCCTCCCTTGAGCGGACGTCTGGAATCATGAATTCCTTCAGGTCCGTCGAGTGTGACCTGAACTTCACGAATGGATGCGGTTGACAACAACGGTACAAATCCCTCCAGGTTATAGCCATTAGTGACTACAGCCAATTCCAGGCCAAACTCATTGCACCGGTTGATGAAGTATTCCAGGGATTGCCTGTTTCTTGCGCCACCAATAAGTGGTTCACCTCCAAACAGCGTGATGTACTTTTTCCTGCCTGCAAAACGCTTATGCACATAATTGAAGAAGGCATCAGCCACCTCCGTGCTGTTTTCTTTGCCGTTTTTGGAATAGCCTTCCTGATAGCAGTATGAACAGGCAAAGTTGCATTCATAGGTAGTTGTGTAAAAAAGCTGAATCTCATCGTTATCGCGCGAATCCAGAAAATCAAGATACCTGAGTCGGAAACGCTTTTCCTCCTCATCAGGATCAACAACGTATCCTTTTTCAATAAACTCGTTGTTATTCAGCATCTTGTTTTCAAAAACTCCCCTGGCTTCTTCCGATGAAAGCAAATCAGCATTTCCGGATAGCGCATTAACAATGAAGTAATCGTCAGATTGATGAACTTTTGAGATAATATTATGCTTCGAAAGGTTCATCATTCATCTCAAAGTCAGTCGTGGCAACCGGCAACGATTTTTGAGGTTTTGGCACAGCATTGCGCTACTTTCTGCTTTTTCGGCGCTTTCTTTTTGACTGTTAATGATTTCATATGATGCTATTTAATTGTTGTTATCTATTTATCTTGGCTCTACCCACAGCAGCAGCATTTCTTTTCCTTCCTACCAAATATAGTAAAACTGGCAACATGAATCAAGCCTTTTGAGTAGGGCTTGCTTTCTTCAAGTACAGATATTTCCGTAAAGCCGGCTTCATGAAGTGTATGCATATACTCATCGCGAGTAACCGCGCCTGCCCAGCATTCTGAAACAGCGACCGGATCATTCCGGTATTGCTCCGGCACAGGCTCGGTTGAATAGATATCGCTAACGACAAATCTTCCTCCGCTTTTCAAAATGCGGTGTATTTCTTTCCAAACCTTTAATTTGTCAGATGCATGATTGATGGTGCAGTTGGAAATGACCAGATCGGCAATACCACCGGGGATAGCAACACTTTCCAAATCCGACCGGATGAAACTCACGTTGGTTATTCCGAGTTTTTTGGCATTGTTTTGGGCAGTTTCCAGCATGCCTTCGGAAATATCAACCCCGTATACAAAACCATTTGCACCAACTGTTTCTGCCATTCTCAGTACATCGGTTCCGCGACCGCTACCCAGGTCAACACAACATTCTCCGGGTCGGGGTTCGGCGTAATTGATGGCTCCGCCGCACGAAAGGCAGCACGATTGTTCTGCCAATTCTGAATAGCGTGCATTAATTTTAGAAGTATCCATTTGTTTAAAATGTATACAAATATATATAATTATTTAGATACGTTTATATGTCTGCAGCATTTTTTGTGCAGGCTTTAGAAGGTCAGGGTGAACACCGTTTCCACGCCGGGTTCGGAGTGGGCCGTGATGGTGGCATTGTGAAGCCGGAGAATTTGTTTGGACAGGCTTAGTCCGATTCCAGAGCCAGATGGTTTTGTAGTAAAGAAGGGAATGAAGATTTTATCGAGTACATCTTTCAGAATTCCCGGTCCGTTATCAATTACCTGGAGAGTGATACGCCCACGTTTGTTCATATATGCAATTAGCTTAATGTTACCGTTGGGCTGATTATTGAGTGCATGGATGGAATTCTTGAGCAGGTTGATCAGCACCTGTTCAATCAGCTGATCGTCTACGGTGAATTCCAGGCTATCAGGTTCAACCTCGGAGCGAAATGCAATGCCGCACCTTCTTATTTCTTCTTCCATCAATTTTTCGATGTTGCCAAATATTTCTTTGACCTGGCACTGCCTGAAGTTGGGTTTGGGAATGCGGGTCAGGTTTCTGTAGGTATTGACAAAATATAAAAGGCCGGTGCTCCTTTTGTTGATTGTCTGTAAAGCTTCCTGGATTTCATTTACCGACTCGCGGTCAATTATCAGTTCATCATGGCCGTTTTCCTGAACCATTCCTTTCAGCATCAGGTCAAGAGTTGATGAAAGAGAGGCGATCGGAGTAATGGAATTCATGATCTCGTGGGTAAGCACCCGGATCAGTTTCTGCCAGGCTTCTGTTTCCTGTTCTTCCAATACATTCTGAATATCTTTGATGGTAACCAGGTAGATCAGCTTGTCCTTAATTTTGATGGTGGTTGCATAGATTGCCAGTTGCAGAAAATCATCTTCATATTGGACTTTTACCAGCTTGTTCTCTCCGGGTTTGATGGTCAGCAGTGTATTAACCAGTTCGGGACTCAATGACTCAAGCACCTTGATATTTTTCATGCTGGCCATTTGAAACAGCTTTTTGGCAGTTTTGTTAATGAGTTCAATATTGCCGTCAGCCGTATAAGCGATTACGCTCACATCAATATTTTGTACAATAGTCTGCAGATAATGGAAACTCTCTTCTTTTTCAGCACGAACCTTTTGAAAATCGAGCATCACCTCGTTAAAAGCCTTGTTAAGTTCGTTGAAAGTACCTCCCATACCTTCGATCTGAAAGGAACGGGTAAATTCGGAAAAACGGATTGATTGAAGAAAACTGGTGAGCTCCCGGTTGGTTTTGTCGATAAACCGGATCAGTGAGGTGACCTGGAAAATAATCAGCACTGCCAGAATGACAGGAGCAACATAATAGTCGTGTTTACGAAAATAGTAAAATAACAGGAAGATTGTCAGTACCAGCAGGATGACACGAATGATAATATTGATCCTGTAATTTTTAAAACCCATATTTTTCCATCCTTCGATACAACGAAGTTCGTGTAAGACCCAATTCCTGTGCTGCCTGGGAAATATTGCCCTGGTTTTGCTTCATTACCTTTTCAATGACCCTTCTTTCAATCTCATCGAGATTATACGTATCGAATTCGAGATCACCTGACTTTTGTCTTGGAGGCGACAGGATGAAATCATCGGGCTCAAGTGATGGCGTTTCAGTCATGATGATTGCCCGCTCAATGGCATGCTGCAATTCGCGCACATTACCGGGCCATGCGTAATGCATCAGTTTCTTCAGTGCGGCAGCCGTAATTCCGCGCAGGGATTTCCGGTACTTTTTGGAATAAATTTTAAGAAAGTGATTGGAAAGCAGTTCAATATCATCACCTCTTTCGCGTAAAGGAGGGAGGTGAATTTCGACTGTATTGATCCTGTAGAGCAGGTCCTGCCTGAACAGGTTGTTGTTTACCGATTCATACAGGTCGCTGTTGGTAGCACAGATCAACCTGACATCCACGGTTACCGGCCGGTTGGCGCCAACCCTTGTCACCTCACGTCTTTCGATCACGGTAAGGATTTTCGATTGCAATGCAAGGGGCATGTTTCCGATTTCGTCCATGAATAGGGTTCCCCGGGATGCTATTTCGAATCGGCCCGGTTTCTCTTTTTTGGCATCGG
>CAYVBH010000064.1:0-15351 GCA_964449015.1 uncultured Bacteroidales bacterium | reverse complement strand
CAAATTGCCATGATCAACGACGATGGAACCCTGTTTACCGACTTTGGCACTGGCGGTATTTCAGTTTTTGCCGAAAGTGAGGGATCATTTAAAAACCTGAGCGTTGACAGCGAGAATAATGCCTTATACGCAACAGGCTTTATTGGTGATTATGTGGGAACCATTATCGCCAAGTACACACTACCGGCCGGTGATTTCGACAATGATTTCGGCACCCACGGAAAGCTGATATATCCAACGGCAACCTTCAACGGAGCACCGCTGACACATGTGCTGGATAAAGAAAACAACACTCTTGCATTATTTGGCGGATATAGGCATCCCGATGGTGATTATGACATCTTTGGTTACCGGATGAATGCTACAAGCGGCAATGCTGATGTAACATTTGGTGTATCGGGCTGGGCATGGTTAAGAAATGCTGGCGCTGATGAAGAAATTACTGCTTCAGTGCTCCAGGCCGACGGGAAGTATTGTTTCAGTGGTTACTATAATGCAGGAACTGGCAGCAATATCTTTGTGGGCCGCATTAATCACAATGGCAATCCCGACAACACCTTTGGAACAAACGGATTGGTTCTTACGCCCGCACCTTTCGAGCAATATGTTCAGGGAATAGCACTGAGCCCCCGTGAAAATGTCTTGTATATAACAGGCACTCACACCGACGAGAGCAGCGAATCCATATTTCTGGTGGCATATAGCACGGGGTTTGAAACCGAACCTGAACCCGAGCCTGATTATTCGCCTTTTGTTGTGACTAACACAGCGGATGACGGCGAGGGATCACTGCGAAAAGCAATGATTGATGCCGACTTTAAAGCAGGTCCTGATACCATTGTCTTCAATATACCAGATACCGATCCGGGTTATAACAGCACCACCGGGACGTGGACCATTCAACCGATTACAGTGCTAGAGGAGGTATTGAATGACAGCATGATCATTGACGCCACCACTCAAACCATCAACCAGGGAGACAGGAATCCGCAGGGTCCGGAGATCGAAATAACCGGACATGATGTAATTAACAGTTGTTTTAAGTGTAGTGGCTCAGGCATCGAAATAAGAGGATTTGTGATTAACCGATTTCCTGATCGCGGAATCATCATCACTGGCGATAATACAAAGGTAACCGGAAATTATATCGGGACTGATGTGACCGGAACATCGGCTTTGCCCAACAGACATGGAATAGAAATTTGTTATGCTGCCAAACATTGTGTTATTGGTGGCAGCAATACTAAAGATCGCAACCTGATCTCCGGGAATGAAGGATTTGGAATAATAATCCAATTTCCGAAGACCGACAGCAACCTGGTAAAAGGGAATTATATCGGTACGAACCGTACAGGAGAAAATGCCCTGGGTAATAAGGAAGGAGGTATACTTATCATAGCTGGCGCCTCAGCCAACGTCATCGGAGGGACCACAGCTGCAGAACGAAACATTATTTCCGCAAGCCCGGGTAAGGGAACCGATAATTACTGGTACGGGAATGGAATTATTATGGAGGAAGCTGACAGCAATATAATCATTGGTAATTATATCGGAACAAATTATGATGCATCTGCCGAATTGCCAAATGAATCATACGGAATCAGGGTTTTCGAAAGTCATCACAACATCGTTGGTGGTACGACACCTGGAGCGGGAAATGTAATCTCCGGTAATAAACTGGGAGGTGTCTACATATATGGTATTGGCTGCGATTCGAATATTGTTTCCGGCAATTTCATTGGTACTGATGGTACGGGACATGCTGAACTTCCCAACAACAATTATGGAATTTATATTAATTCCGGAGCAGAGAAGAATCTGATCGGACCGGGAAATACAATTGCGAACAATGGCACTCATGGCATTCTCTGCAAAAACGAAACCACGAGTATGAATACCATTACTCAGAATTCAATTAGTGATCATCTGGAATTGGGTATATCCCATGAAGATGGCGCTAATGGATCAATTGCTGCTCCCGAAATCATTAGTGTCACAAGCAGTGACGTAACCGGAACAGCCTGTGCCAACTGCACAGTGGAATTGTTTTCGGATGAAACAGATGAAGGAGCAATATTTGAGGGCCAAACCACAGCCAATGTATCAGGAAACTACACATGGACAGGGACTGTCAGCGGACCCTATGTAACAGCAACAGCAACCGACGCAGAGGGGAATACATCTCAATTCAGTGTGCCCTTTGATATAGATGCAACGGTTTCCACTAATGACGAAACTGTCAGCGAGATATCTTTGCTGGAACAGAATATCCCGAATCCGTTCAGCGAATACACAACAATCGGATACACCCTGTCCCGGAACGAAAAGGTAACGCTTCGGATTGTTGATCTTACAGGCAGGGAAGTAATCCGACTGGTGGATGCGTTCCAGACATCAGGTGGTTATACAGTGGCATGGAGGGGACAGGATTCCAACGGCTCTCGCGTGCAAGATGGTGTATATTATTACATACTTGAAACGGGCACAGCAGTAAAAGCCAGGAAGCTGATCTTTATGAGTCCTGAATTATACTGATTTTCAATGTATTTATATTCGAAATAGGGAAATCAGCATGAATTATTCTAAAATTTAAAAAGAACGATTATATTTGCACCCTCTTCGGGGCGTGGCCCCGCCAAAGGCGGGGTACTTGCTTACGATGGAAATATTCGGGGCGTGGCGCAGTTGGCTAGCGTACTTGCATGGGGTGCAAGGGGTCGGAAGTTCGAGTCTTCTCGCCCCGACAAAAAAAGGAAGCCACTTACAGACATTTATGTCATGTGAGTGGCTTTTTCATTTGCATACAATTTTCATACAACTATATTTTTTAACACTAAACTTCCAAGTCATGGGATCAAAAATTAATTCAAACGAAATGGATCCACAGGCAGCCATTAAATGCCTTGATGAAATGTTTCACGGTTGGTTAAGCTCCCCAAGGTGCGGAGATGAATTGACCTCATCCGATGAACGGCAAGAAATAGGCTTTCATTACCGAAAAATCCGGGAAATGCTTAATAGCAGTGTTGCTGTTGGATAACAGTTGCACTAAAGAATTCCACAAAAAGGCTCTGAAAAGGGCCTTTTTTTGTTATTCACTTTTTTTCGAAGGATTGAATTTATTATACTACTTTGACCATAAATGTAAATTTCCATATCTTTCCAATAACTTATAATCCCAAATCAAATAGTGACTAATAATATGGACCTATCTACAACTATTTACAGGTATATTGATTTCCCTGAATTAATGGCTTTATTATTTTCTCAAAACTTGTATTTCACAAGAATTACATATTTCAATGATCAAAATGAATGCACAGATCACAATTTGATGAACCTGGTCAATTATTTATATAGCAATGATCCAAACGATTATGCATCTATGCAAAGTGTCGCTCGAAATAGTTATGAATTCAATAAAGTCTTAAACAAAGTAAGAGGACAGTTATACGCAAATTGTTGGAGTACAAAGTACGATGATTATGCACTATGGAAAATCTACACGAAGGGACAGCCATATGGTATTTGCATTGAATCAACGATTGGCAACGTATTGGATTCATTGTTATTTGATAAAAACTCATTCCGATTATATCACCATTCAATTGATTATGCACCAAATGCAGTCCGAAATATGAAAAAATTGAAAAGTGTTGTTGAAAGAAAATTACCTGATGAAATAGTTGACTTTCTTCCATTTATTAAAAAGCAATCCTATAGTTACGAACAGGAATATCGTTTCATTTTATACCGCGTAAGAAACATTCATAAGGATTATCTAAATGAGAGTTTTAAGGAAGGAATAAGCGTTAAATGTGATTTGTTTAAGCTTTTCAAAACAATGCACTTTTCGCCTTTCATGCCTATATGGTTTAAAAGGTCTTTGCGAAAATACATTGATGAGGTATTTATGGGAAGTACAGTAGCTAAAAGGAAAGCGTTTGAAAGGTTGTGGCACTTAGGAAATATCCAAGATCAATCTCAGATTATAGAATAATGCTGGACAATTATTCTTCTGATGGGAAGGAAAATCAGGTGGTGAAATTTGCATAACTGAGGCAATATACCTGAATCTAGCTCTTTCTATTTAAATTGTTTGGTACTCCTCCTATCATACAACCATTTGAATGTACAAAAGGTATATTTTGAGTTGTTGTACATTTGTACAATAATCTAATTATTAAATAAATGAATCGAAACGATTTTCAGAATGTGACGTTCAAATCAGTAGCAGGTGATGAGGTTACTGTTACCATGTTTGATAGTAGTCTTTTGTTTGCAAAATTTGCCAATTTCAGTGAATTCGTTCCATTTACTGAATGCCATGAAGGGTGGTATACAACAGGATGTCAAGACTATTCTATCAAAATGCATGGTGATGATATCTTTGTTTCTAAAGGATTTGAAATCGGTAGAAACAAGGTTTTGTACAAAAGGGTACAAGTTGAATAAATCTTTGGAAGCCTTGTTGTTTGATTAAATCGCAAATAACTGGATTTCAGACTATTTGAGAACTTACAGGGATAAAAGGCGATACATGGTTGCATCCTTATCTTGTGAGATGATAATTAAAAACTACCAGAACTTTTAATTAATGGAAAACATCGATCGAACGGAACAATTTTTCTTCTCATACTATCTTTCAGATTAGAATTAAAGTGCCTTGATATTTCTTGAGTTTTTTCAAAGAAATCATCTGATTTGTCTTTTCTCAGGTGGTAATATATTCTAATTGACTGACAATTAATATGTTCAAATATGCTTTTGAGTAATACTCTATCAGAAAGACCACAAGAATGCCCCATAATGCATACAACATATTCGTCAGAATCTACAAATCTGGCTAAATTTCGATAATTGCCTGTTTTTAAGTAATTAAATGATTTAATGTTATCTAAATATTCATTTACATTAAGGCTTTCAATTTTGCTATAGTGATCATCAGTTTCATCTCCATAACCAAAAATTATAGGTTTTTCAGTATCTGTTAGTTTTCCATGAATATAATTGTAAGTCACATTAGCACTAGGAACTATATCCGTACAATTATAAATTTCTACTGTAGATGTATAGTTAAAAACCAAGAACTGAATTTCATGATATGGCTTAGTATTAGATTTTGCGTTATTGTATGTTTTTGAAATCTCTTCACGTAAGATACTATGAAGTTCTGCATTAGGTTGAGCGGTATCAAGACTTTTTAAGTATTTAACTAATTTGCATTTTATTGAATTTAGACATTCATTAAGGCTAATTACATTTTCTCTATTTGTATGGATCTTCGATTGCAAACGATCAGCAGACTTTTTGTACAATTCTAAAAGATGTTTATAATAAAGGCATTCAATATCAACCCATTTGTAATCAATTTGTGTTTCGATGATATCTTTGAAAAAACCGCTTTTATATTTTACATTTAATACAGGATTATGTACTACTCCATTAACTAAATAAGGCCTTTGCATTTGTATAAAATCACGAATTTTATTGATTTTAAAATCTTTAAGCTGTCCCTTATAATTTAATTCAATTAAATCATCAGAAAAATGCTGATTGAATGATAATTCATTTAATACATCTTTTAGGTACCATAAAAGAAAGTCTGAATATCTTGTATCTAATCCATGTGCAAGATCAAATCCATTGCCTATTATGAATAGTTTATTCATTGCTTAAAAGGAGTTTATTCTCACTCAAATATAATAAAAGCTATTTATCTATTTTAAACTCAACAATAATCAAACACCAATTATGCTTTAAAGGATTTTACAATGGTATTAATTCACTGACACACGATTAATGTCTTCCTTTTGAGAGAAATTAACCTGGATTAATGTTTCAAGGCTGGTTAAGTTCCCCAAGATGCGGGGAGGAATTGACCTCACCCGATGAATGGCAAGAAATAGGATTTCATTACCGAAAAATCCGGGAAATGCTCAATAGAAATGATTGATAGAAAGGAAACCTCGTTTGAAATTCTCTTTAAGGCTCAAATAACGGGCCTTTTTTTTGCTGCCACAATCAGTAACAAGTCGCTGGACATAACTTGGAACAAAAGCTATGAGTGCAAATAATAACGTTCACCGGTATACGTAGTTGCAGATTCAGAGCGCTTTGTGGTCGAGTTGATAGTACTTAACCAAGTGATTAAACAATTGAAAACCCGTCGCCAGCTATAACATATACCAGCTGTCATGCTTTGACGCATTTGAACAAATTAACAAAGAAAACTAAACATTAATTAGGCTATACTTCTAAGGTAATTAGCGAAAGTATCACAGTTTAATATACCAATCTCACCATCGATTCTTTTTGTCAAAGTAATTTTTTGTTTGTGAAGACTTAACAATGTCAAATCCAGAATTTCTTGATTTGAAAAATTTGATAATAATACTGTTTTAATTTTTATACCACTTTGATCAACAAAATATTTGTAACAATCCTTGTCAATATTATAAAAACCCATTATTGAGTTAAATAAAAAAATACTATCAATTATCTTATTTGGTATACCAAACGGTCTAAAGTGCTTTTTAATAAACTTTTTGCAATCAGTAACTGATGCATGCCCAGCCTTTCCAAATCCCTTCATTTCAATTAAATAAAGCTCTTCAGTTTTTATAGAAAAATATATAGCATCTACAGATTTGAGCATATTATTTTCTGAGATCCCTATGGATCTGCAAAATTCTGATTTTATTTCATCATAAGAAAATACCATCAAATTTGAATTTGCACAGCAAGTAAGAGGTATGTCTTTGATCTCTTTTTCGTGTGATTTGAATTTTGTTTTAAACAGGATTTGAAATTTTTCTATCATTACCTAACTAATTAAAAATAGATTTTGAAATGGATCCGCAAAGGCCTTAAATACTGGATCAAGATCATCTGTAACATCACGAAAACGAGAAGTAGATTTCTCAGGTGACTTTTCACCAAAATATATTTTCGTAATATTAGCAATATCATATTGCTTTGTAAATATCGTAATTGCTCTCAAAAGATAAGGAGAATGAGAACTTATTAAAATAGGAATTCCTTCTTTCGCTAATACAGCAATAATCTGGGCAAATTTCACCTGCCAAGCCGGATGGAGATGTACTTCTGGTTCATCTATTATTAATAAAGAATTTTTGTTTATTGTACCTGAGTTTAATAGTAATTGAATTATTCCAAAAGCTTTAATTCCATTTGCAATATTATAATTTTCAATTTGTTGTCCACTATTTTTTTGATATACAATTTTGCTGGTCTTTTCTTCAAATACCACAGTACCTTCGATAATTTCCTCTTTAATAATTCTATTTATATCACTTGGGATTGGATTTCCGAGAGGAATAAACTTACTAATCAAATCAGGATAGTAAATAGGCATAGTAAAATCTTGACCTCGATTAATTTCCAACCTATTCTTTAAAATTAGGTTTGTTAATTGACTTATCACAGGACTATCAATTATCGTAGCATCCTGCAAATGCAGGAGACTTGAAAATGTGTTATTAATTTCAAATTTACTAATTGAGTTATTGGAAACTTCTAACTTTATAACTTGCGTATCACCTTCCTTGCAAATTATCTCCAATATTTCCTCCTTATTTATAGAGTTTATTTGACTTCTAAATAGTTGTTGAATTATAACTTGATTAAAGTAACTTATATATTTTTCTTCCTCCCTCTTTTTGACTGATATAAAATCAATAATAGCGCTAAATTGGCTTTCTAGTTGCTGTTTAATATTTAACGGAATACTAACATCATTAAAAAGTTTAGATTTTATAGATTGTATCTTAATAACTGTATGATCAGAAGGTATATTATTTAATAAATCGTTTAATACTTCTCCTCTTAAAGGCATAATTATTCGTTCAAACAGGGAAGTTATATCTTGTCGTTTTGTTGTATTCAATAAATTGCGGATACTTATCCATTTTCCATCGAGCTGAACAGATCTTCTATTTAGATCTTGGATATTAGCATCTTTTGTTGTTTTTATAAGAGCATATAACATTTTGCTTATAAAGGATTTTCCTGTATCATTTAGTCCAGCGAGTACAGTAAGTCCCTTTATTTCAATCTCTGCGGAACTAATTATTCCTAAATTCTTGATACTTAATATCATTGCGTTAAGTTAATCACTTATTTAAAATATTGCAATATAAGCTTAAAAAGTAAAAAATTAAATGATTGACCATTATTAAAATAACATTTTAATGTTTATCAATCAAATAAAGACAATTATGCACTTAAAGTTCGTCAAGCTTAAGCATATACGTTCACCGGTATGCACAGTTGCCGTTTCAGAGCGCTCACTTGTCGTGTTACCCGAAAGATAACCAAATGAACAAACATAAGTAACCCTTCTGCCCACCCTATAAATGTTAATTAACATTGATTTACGTTTTTAGTTTGTTTTAATTAATTGTTTCAATGATGCTTTTAATTTCAGGATTGTCCATTATGAAGTACGGTTCAGCCTAAAAATCATTGAATTCTTGTTCTGTGATCTCAACTGCATCCAATAAGGACTCACATGCCAGGTCACCGGAGGGCTCAATAGAATATGGTTTGCCCCCTTTTGTTTTTGCAAAAAACCGTGTCTTGTCTCCCGGGGGTACAATTTTCACTACAATATCCCTGAAATCGTTCAGAACATAAACCGTTTGGCCTTTTTTCAGTTTATCTAGTACCTTGTTGTAATCGCTCATTATAAATGATTTACTTTGTTAATCCTTCTTATATTCTCAAACATTAACGGATTAGGAACAAGAGAAACGACCTGGCCTTCATCTCGAAAATCAACATATGTCAATGTTTCAGTTGAATAAGAGCCCTCAATAATACTGGGTATATTGGGACCATTATGGTCTTTCAGATACTTATCAAGCTTATTGATAGTCATGCAATAGTCTTGCACGAGTTGCATCAATTCATTTTCTTCAGTTGTTTCAGCATAATACCGGTGTTTCTCCTTTATGGCCTCCTCCTCAGCTTTCGTAAAAGCCGGATCAGAGCCGTTAAAATTGACAACATACGGCTCTATTCTGTTCTGTTCACTTGAATACCTAAGAATATGTTTCACCTTGGTCAATGGATTGCCTATGATCTCAAAATACTCATCAATACTGAAGGAACTTGGAAGACCTTTGGGAATCCCCAATGTCTTAGGATAATTTTTAACAACCAACTCGAATAGATAGATTTTTCCACCTTCCACCAGGCCTATATACACATCCTTGGAAAATTTCTCCTGAATTTTAAGTTGTTCATACGCAACACGAAGCTCTTTAATTGCTTCGGTCAATTGTTTACGGCGCTCTATCTCTTCCAGTGCTACCTTTTCATCGAAATAAATTAGTTGCTTTTCCATGGTTAAAATTCTTTACGTCCAATATTGCCGGGTAAATTCTCCCCATTCATTCGTTTCGCAAAACATCTTATTTCATCGTCTGTTAGTTGAGCGATAACAGCGGAGGTTTCTTCAACATCCGGCATATCAAATGAAGGGTTAAATCTTGCGTCTTTTTCAGTGATCTTGATCAGACTTGGCAGGTCCAATCCCTTCTCATGGGCTGACTGCAGAAACTCAAATAATGATTTGTTTTTCATAATATTATAGATTTATTGAATTGATCTCTTCTCGAATGAATTTCTCTCGTGCGAGTTTTACACCAGGAAGTCTGTTAAAAAAATCTTGTGATTCTGATTCAAGCACATAAAAGACGTTTTCAACTTGTACGCCCGCTATGTCCTTCAAAGCCTCTAAATAAGTGTAATATTTGAATTCCATACCAAGTTTTATGAATCTGCTCAATAGTTTGGCTGTTTCATAGTCCTGGCCTGCTAACCTTAGCACCAATTCATTTTTGAGGCGCTTCCTGATCTCCTCATTAAGATTGCTGTCGGTTCGATCCGATTTGTTTTTAAATGACCGGTCTACCTGTTCAAGAACCTTAATGATCAATATAACAAACGTTTCCATGGTTACATTTTTTGAATTATTGTGTCAGCCAGCTGCTCCAATTGTTCAGGGGTAAGCTTCTCGATATCGTTTTTGAGTGTTGTGTTTTGCAACCGGGGAATATCATACGGTAACAAGTCAATCAATACTCTTACCCTGGCAGGAGCCGAAAGCTGCTTTAGATCGGTTTCAAGCCGTTCCAGTCCATTCTGAACAATATCATGGATCAACTCCCTGGTTTCCCTGGATAACTTTGACGTTGATCCTTTAGGCCGTCCGTTGGGGTTTCCGGATTTTCCTTTCTTGAATGCCATTGTTATCTATTGTTTTTTTCAACTGTTCGTATGATTTGCATATGCCATAAATTTGCTTTGCATTTAGGTAAAACCCTCTTTCCAGTTGCATTGAATAAAAGAAATCAGTTATTTTCTCAAACCTGACACTTGCAAGGCTTGATTTAGCAAGCTTACCAGTGAATGTAAAGACAGTTCCGTTTATGCTAATCATGTTTTCACTCAAAGGAATTGCACTCCAATGGGTATGTAATCGGATTGCTTTGGTCAAAGCTTCAATACTAAGTTTCTGTATCTTTTCCATACATTCAGTTGTTAGCTCTATAATCCAGATCGTTAAGCAGTATCAAATTACACTCACCCTTGATGCGACTGCTTACTCGTGAGCCATATCGATCTGTAATTTGTTCCGGGGTCAGGTTACTCGTGTAGTGAGTTATTCTCTTCTGTCTTGACCTTTCCTCAACAATGTAAGCAATTACATCAAGTTCAGTCCCGTAGAACTTTGTTTTCTCTTGCTCTGTGCCAATGTCGTCAATGAATAAGATATTATACCCGGCAAACCAATCCATTGCATCGAAACCCTTACTGGCATATTGTGAGCACAATTCTCGTGCTGTTACCGTTTTGAATTGAAATTTCCGGGGCCGACCGTATCTGTAATAAAACACTTCATCAAGTTTAATTATCTCTTGAAGGATACTAAACAGTAACGTTTTGCCGGTTCCAGTCGGTCCGTAAATAAAAAGACCTTTCTCCAGTGATCCCATAAAATCCTGACTGCCGACAGAGTACTTTATCAACTCTTTTACAACAGGGTTGTTTTTGGGTGTAATGTGATATTTACCTCCTTCCAAGAGGTTTTCGCCAAACTTTTTCCAAAAATCAATTGCATTCTCCATGCTATCCAGGGGTATTGATACCCTAAATACAGACTTATTGGACAACAGGCTTCCGGACTGTGTAATTTCTGCTAAAGTCTTCATTTTTAACCTTTTCGTTAAATTCTTTTTCCTCCTTTGCCCAGTCAGTTTGTTTGTTATCATATTTTGTCGCCTTGATAATTCCTCTTTGATTTCTAAACTCAAAGAAACCACTCCAATTATTTGCAATACTTTGCTCTACAACTTTTACAGCTATTTCCCCGCTTCCCCCTGATAGTTCATTAAGTTTACTGACCATTGTCTTGAAGGCGGTCTGTCCATACTTTTTTTCTTTGCGTTCTTTCTTATATTCAATCCATAGCTTAACGGCCGGCATCAATACCTCTGGTACAATTGACCAATCATAAAGGGGGGGCGCCGGAACCGGGGGGATTTTGTCTTTTTCTTTATTGTTTAATGAAATTTTTTCAACGGGAAATTCCCCCAAGGGGGTAAGGGGGTTATTTTTATTTAATTCATTCAATTCATTATAATTCATTACGACAGGGTTTAACGCTTGTAACGGTGCGGATTTCAGAGGATTGCTGGTGGCTTCGTTGGTGGCTTCATTAGTGGCTTCATTGGTGGCTTCGTAGTTTTTCGGATCTTGGTAATAATCGTAATTACAGACAGTTACAATCATTCCGCCTGGTGCTTTCGTTAGTGTAATCATTGAGAGTGTTCGTAAGGTTTTCAAAGAGGTCTTCATCTGATCGATTGTGTAGGAGCCACGCCGATAGCCAATTTGCCAGCTTAATGCATCAATTATTTCAGCAATTGAGGTATAAATCTGACCACGCAAGACAGTTCGACCAGAAATCATCCTGTCCTTATGGGATGCATGAGAATAAAAGTACTCCATCAATTCTCTTACACATGGAGGATATTTCAGCATGGTTTTATAATTAAATCGTGATTTTAGATAATATCCACCTGGTATTGACATTATCTTTTCCTCCTTGCAGCTTTTGCCAGGGTGCCAGCAGCCTGTTTATCCTGATCATTTTTATAAATGTTTTCTTCTAACCAGGCAGTCAGTTCCTTCCGGGAAAAGATTAACCGGCCTCTACGCCCCCCAAAGCTTCCATGTGGTATTTTTCCAGTATGAGTTAGCTTGTAAAGCTTGGAGCTACTCACATTTAATAATGCCTTGGCCTCATCAAAACTCATTCTGTCAGGCAATTCGACTGGAGCCGGAATTTGAGCAAGGCGGTCAAGTTTCTTTTCAATTCTTGCCAAGTGCTCCGCAAGTTCAACAAAAGGATTATCCATTTTCAGTTACTTTGGATTAATGATCTTATTCTTATAAGGCCTGTAGAACCACGTTCTAAAGCTCTTGTAAGTTGTTCCTCGGTATAATATATTCGTCTTCCTAACCTGGTTGGTATAAGAACTTTTCGCTTTTCCCAACTTATAAGGGTTCTTTCACAAACTCGAAGCATTTCGAGTACTTCTTTGCGCGTGTAAATTTTTGATTTTTCCATTTTCTGTTATTTAGTATGATATGTGATAAAGATGAATGTGTGTGCCATAGACCATTACAAATGTATGTTTGATGCGCATACGGTCAGTATATTTCAATATGAAGTTGTGTACGTTTACTTAAAAGTTAGTGGTGTTTTGAAAGTCAATGCAAAAAAAAACCCATGTTAAAAACATGGGTTCTATCTAACCAATTATTTGTATTTATGCCAATTAACGGCAAAATGCAATTTCATTTTTTCTCTTTCACTCATATCATTTCGCAATCTTTAAAGGCGCCGGATTTGAAGGCCTTAAGTGCTGAGCCAGTTTCACCCTTTCTTCTTTCTCAAAAGAAGCAAGATAATTCTCAGTCGTTTTGAGATCAGTATGGCCAAGTGATTCCGATATGAAAGCAATATTTGCCCCGGATCGTTTCAAGACGGTTGCAAAGCTATGCCGGGCCGTGTATGTACTAATCTTACCAATTCCAAGCGAATTGCCCATATCATTCATTTTTTTGTTGGTCAACCGGGTAACATTTTTAATGATCCGCCTTTCAGTTTCCACATTCATACCTGGCTCAAGGAATGGAAAAATATAATTGTCCGGACTTTGATCTCTGTTTCCCCAACGTTCAATTATTTCAGCCATTTCAGGCAATAATGGAGCAACTACTTCCCTTTTTTCTGTTGTATTATCAATGGTTTTACCTCTGAAAAAATGGACTTCGCCTTCCGATATATTTTTAAACCTCAATCTCAGAAGATCGTTCATGTTAATTCCATTGCAGAAATATGAAAACATCCAAAGGTCACGGCATCGTTCTACGTATTTGCTTTCAGGTTGGTAATTCAGTATTTTACCGATTTCTAACAGGGTCAACGCTGTTTTTCGACCTTTACCCTTTGGAATCTTGTATTTTGTGGATCCAAATGGGTATTGTGTGGCAGTAAGGATCCCCTCCGTTTGAGCTTCTTTAATAATGGCTTGCAAAGCTCTCATATACATGGAAATTGTTGTATAAGACTTTTCCTGGTCTAGCAACCACCTTTCGTATTCACGTAACCATTTCTCAGTTATGTCTGAATATTTCAGATCTTTCTTTTCAGAGTATATTTTGATACTGTTTAGGCTATAGTAGTACCAGTCGGCTGTTCCTAACTTGCTACCTGCTTTTAGTTTTTCAATCTTTGCGTTAAAACCGTCTTCAAGTCTGTTCTTTCGACCCCGGCTTAATCTTTTATTCAAAGCTTCAATTGAAAATCCGATATTCTTGATCAGATCTTTTACAATGTCCTCAATACGTTCAAATTCCTTTTTAATAAAGTTCCGTTTCTCAATGAGATCAGATTTTTTTGTATGACCGTTTATTGAATCCCATTCTGATACTGTGAGATCGGTGCCAGCTGAATAGTACACCTGTTTCCTTTCATAACTTACAACAAACTTCACTGGATACTTTTCGCCCTTTGGCCGGCGCTTATCAAGTATTGCCAAAATGGTCACCCCGCTTTGTTTAAACTCAAATAAAGCCTTGCGCTGTTCTCTTTTGGGAGTTTTGTTTTCTATTTGTATGCAAATTTTCACTCGTACATACTATTTGCATACAAATATATCAAATTTCTGCAAATAAATGACAGGAAAAGAAAAATAATATTTATCTTAGCTGTTGATTTACAATACTATTTAGTACTTTTTGAAAATATGAGAAAATCGGTAAAAATGGAAGGCTTTTGCATGGGGTGCAAGGGGTCGGAAGTTCGCCCCGCCGCGTCGGGACGCCCCGACAAATGAAAAAGCCTTCCCGTTTTACAGGAGGGCTTTATTTTTTAAAGCAAGTGAAAATGTAATTTAGTTGCGCAAATAAATAAAGATCATAATGAGCGAAGCGAATAAAGACTTTCTCGTTATCGTAGTGTTGTGGTAACAATTCTTTTATTATTATTGGTATTAGGTATAATTTAGAAATTATATGAATCGAATCTTGATCTTTATTTTGCTGTTCTGTTGTTCCACAGTGGATATTGCAAAGGCACAGACTCGTGAAACGGTAAAAACTTCTACAGACATTTTAATGTTCGCAACTCCTTTTGCCGGTTTAGTAACTACGTTTGCTATTGGTGACTATAAAGGTACCAAAGAGCTAATTCTTGGTGGGGCAACCAGCGTGGCCAGTTCCTATCTATTGAAATACAGCATACAAAAGGAACGTCCTGATGGCAGTGATTGTCATTCTTTTCCATCCAACCATACAGCAATGGCATTTCAGGGAGCCTCTTTTATTCATCTTAGATATGGATGGAAATATGCAATACCGGCCTATCTCGTTTCGGGTTATGTGGCGTGGGGTCGTGTATATGCCAAAAGACATGACTGCTGGGATGTGCTTGCCGGAGCCGCTATTGGCGTTGGAAGTAGTTACATATTTACCCGCCCATTTGTAAAGAAAAACAATCTGACAATATCGCCGGTTGTTTTAGGTGAAAAGCACTGGGGAATATTTGCTTCTTTGACATTCTGATAGTTCCCTGATATTTGCTGATAAAGGGTGTAATCTTCCTGCCCTGACTCAGACCTTGACATTACACAGGTTTCGTCGGGCAGGCCTGATAAAAAAAGGCTGTCTGAAATCAGGCAGCCTTTTTCTGTTCCTATTATTGAGGCAATATAATCCGGTAATTGCCGCTCAGGTGCATCAGGCTGAACAGGT
>CAYVBH010000063.1:0-15404 GCA_964449015.1 uncultured Bacteroidales bacterium | reverse complement strand
GTATTTTTTGAAATTTCGGGAATCGGTTATACTCCCAACGGTGAATTCCTTAAGGATGGGCAAGGTATTGCACCCAAAAATTTTCCGGGACTGACTAAACTCATTACCGGATCTGTATTGTGTAATGGGGCTCAACTGGTAAACGAAGGCAGCATTTACAAAATTGTTGGCGACCCTACTGAAGGCGCCTTGCTGACTATGGCCGGTAAAGCCGGTATGACAAAAAAAGACCTGGAAGCCGCATATTCCTTTGTGGAAGAAATTCCTTTTGATTCCGAACGGAAGCAGATGACCATCATTCGCCGGCACAACCAGAAATTTGTGGCTTTCGTAAAGGGAGCTCCTGATATTATGTTATCCAACTGCACAAAGCTGGAAGAAAACGGGCAGGCGTTAGCCCTTGATCAATTGAAAAAAGAAGAAATTTTACAGGCCAATTCAGAACTTGCTGACCGGGCCATGAGGGTGCTGGCAGTAGCATACAGGGAGTTTGATACATTGCCGGAAAGCATGGATGCTGCAACAGTTGAAAAAGAGCTTACCCTTCTCGGGCTGATAGCCATGATCGATCCGCCCCGTCCTGAAGTGAAACTGGCCATGCAGAACTGCCGCACAGCAGGTATCAGATCTGTTATGATCACAGGTGACCACAAAAATACCGCTGTGGCCATTGCCCGTGAGCTGGGTTTTTACAGTCCGGATTCCCTGGCTTTCACAGGTGAAGAACTCGACCGGATGACGCAGGAAGAATTCAAAAAAAATATCGAAAAGACGGCTGTCTATGCACGTGTTTCTCCCGAACACAAACTCATGATCGTAAAGGCATGGCGTGAAAAAGAACATATTGTAGCAATGACGGGGGATGGAGTGAATGATGCCCCGGCTGTGAAGGAAGCGGATATTGGGGTAGCCATGGGCATTACAGGCACCGATGTTACCAAGGAAGTTTCAGAAATGGTGATTACCGACGACAATTTTGCTTCTATTGTAAATGCAGTTGAAGAAGGACGCGGCATTTATGACAACATCCGTAAGTTCATCCATTACCTGCTGTCGTGTAACGTAGGTGAAATCATGGTCATGTTTATTGCCTCTCTTGTACGCCTGCCCGTTCCGCTTTTGCCAATTCATATTTTATGGGTTAACCTGGTAACGGATGGCCTTCCGGCTTTGGCGCTTGGTGTTGATCCAACCGACAAGAAAATAATGAATCGCCTTCCCCGAAATATCAATGAATCGGTTCTTACACGTCATATGGGAGGAATAATCATTATGCAGGGTGCTTTCATCGCTTTTTGCAGCTTACTTGCTTTCTCGCTTGTATATTTTGTTGAAAAAGAAGGAATCGAAAGAGCCCGCACAGCCAGTTTTATTGTTCTGGCCTGCAGTCAGTTGTTCCATTCCTTTAACTGCAGAAGTTCACGGGAATCCATTTTCTCCCTGGGATTCCTGACCAATATCAAGCTGGTTTATGCCACACTGATATCATTTCTCTTGCAGATGGCTGTGGTATATGTTCCGTTTCTTCAGACTATTTTCAAAACACAGCCCCTGGGCTTGTTCGACTGGACTATAGTGCTGATTATCTCATCATTTCCTTTGTGGGCCATGGAGTTGGTGAAGTTGTATAAACGAACCACCGGCAAGTGAAAGAGGTTGGCTGAAACATACTTTGCGGGATCACGTATCGTTTATTATTCGTAATTTTAACGATATTACAGGTAGAGGCCATGACGCTTAATAACATAATCAGTTGCTTCCGTGTTTGCTTCATGGTTGCGCTTATATTCACATTTCAGGAATCACTGATTCAAGGGCAGCAGAATCCGCCAAAATACCAGCCGCCTGAAACGCGCATTCTTTTCATTTTCGATGCTTCACAAAGCATGGCCGGAACCTGGCAGAAAGAAACCAAAATCGCTATTGCCCGTAAAGTGCTAATCCACATCATTGACAGCCTGGAACAGCTACCCAATGTTAAAATGGCTCTTCGCTTATACGGGCATCAGAGCCCAGTCCCTCCACAAAACTGTGACGATACCCGGCTTGAAGTGCCTTTTGCAAAAGGTAACGCCCCGCTGATCCGGCAAAAACTCAGGTTTGTTGTTCCCAAAGGTACCACCCCCATTGCACATTCTCTGGAGCTTGGAGGCAGCGATTTCCCTTCCGACGTGGAAAACTGCCGCAACATCATTATACTCATTACCGATGGTATTGAAGCCTGTGATGGAGATGCCTGCGCTGTATCCCAGGATCTTCAGCGAAAAGGAATTGTTCTGAAACCATTTGTTATCGGTATCGGCATTGATGAAAACTTTGAACAAACCTTCAATTGCATCGGTAATTACTATAATGCAGCCTATGAAGAGAAACTCAGCGAGGTAATGGATGTGGTGATCAGCCAGGCCTTGAATGCTACCACTGCCCAGATCAACCTGCTCGACCAGGGTGGACATCCTACAGAGACTAACGTCAACTGCACATTCTATGACAGCTTTTCGGGAAAAATCATGTATAATTACATACATACCCTGAATCATCGCGGGTTACCTGACACGCTTACCCTGGATCATCTCCCCACCTACCGCATGCGCGTGCATACGTTACCTCCGGTTGACGTGAATAACATCAAGCTGTTGCCCGGAAAACATACCATCATAGCAGCTGATGTTCCCCAGGGAACACTTGTACTGAAATCTGCAGATCCAATTCAGTACAGGGGCGTGGAGTTCATAGTCCGAAAATCCGGGGATATGAAAACCCTGAATATTCAGAAAATGTACAACGAAGAAAAATACCTGGTAGGTAAGTATGACGCTGAGATACCGGTATTGCCGCGCATTTACCTTTATAACATAGACATTAGTCAAAGTCATACCACCACGGTTGAAATTCCCCGTCCGGGAATGGTAACACTCATTCGTTCTTCTGTAGGGTTTGGAAGCATTTATCTGCGCAAAAGCAACAAGGAAGAGGAATGGATTTATAACCTCGACAACACGGTTAAAAATGAATCGCTTCAGTTGCAACCGGGCAAATACAGGGTTGTATTCAGGGCACTGAATGCTAAGCAAACCTTGTATACCGTGAACAAGGTTTTCGAGATACGCCCGGGAGGTTCGGAAGTGGTGCAATTATATTAACATCATTAATAAACAGGATAGTCATTTAAACCTTCTACCTGTTTTCCTGTCTAACCGTTAACAACCTTTCCTGGCATCATCAGGTATGACCGATAGATCAGTCGTTCAAAGCGATAAAGAATTACTGGAAGTTTTCCGGAGACCGGAAAGCCGGGAACGTGCATTTAACCTGATTGTAGAGAAATACCAGGAAAAACTTTACTGGCACATCCGTAAACTGGTTATCAGCCATGATGATGCGGATGACCTGTTGCAGAACACTTTTATTAAGGTATGGGGTGCGCTCGACAATTTCAGGGAAGATGCCAGTCTGTATACCTGGCTTTACCGGATTGCCACCAACGAAGCATTGTCATTCCTGAACAGCAAAAAACGCCGCTTACTGATTCCGCTTGTGGATGTTGAAAAGCAATTGGCCAACATGCTGGAAAAAGATGATTACTTTAACGGGGATGAATTGCAGCTTCAGTTTCAAAAAGCCCTGCTTACGCTGCCCGAAAAACAGCGTGTGGTTTTTAACATGAAGTATTTCGATGAAATGAAATACGAGGATATGGCAGAAATCCTCAATACTTCAGTCGGTGCCCTTAAAGCTTCATTCCACCATGCCATGAAAAAAATCGAAAAATTCATCACGGAACATTAAACCTTTTATACTTTTAACCATCAAAAGAATGGTGAAAAACCACGACATGAACAAACCGGATCACATACAGCCAAACCTGGAAAAAGCTATTAAGGATAATCCTTTCCGCGTTCCGGACGGATATTTCGAAAGCTTCCCATCCCGGCTCAATGAAAAAATCCTTACTGAAAACCTGAAATCCAAGCCCACCAGGTCACCGATTGTATGGGAACCCTATCTGGCAGCAGCCATATTGATTGTAATTGCCCTTGTTGGAGGAAAGTTTGTGTTAGATTTCACCCGACAACAATCAGCACTTCGTTTGCAAGCCGAAATAACCAAAACAGTAGATGAAGAATTGTATTCCATTTCCGAGGAAACAATATGGGAATTCATGGAATCAGATTTAACTGGTTCAGATCAAAATTCAGACGCCACGACCAATGAAGCTTTGGACTATCTGCTGAATGAGGATATTGCGGAGGATGAATTGTTCGACATTTTCTAATCGTTACTGAAAGATCCAGTCTGTATGATAATAAATCCATATAAATTCAGATGCCTGTTGCTTCTTGTACTGATCTCCGGTACAGGTTTGCAGGCGCAGGTAAGAAGTGCAGGTCGATCAGACAATCTGCAGCAACAAAAGACAGCTTTTTTTAACGAAAAGCTTCAGTTAACTCCGGTTGAGTCCGCCAAATTCTGGCCGGTATATAATGATTACCAAAACCGGCGCGACAAAATAACCAAAGACAGGAATACCTTGCTGCAATATTATGAAGCCAACAAGGTCAACATGTCTGAAACCGAAGCCAGAGAGATCATAGAAAAATACATTGTCTTCCAGCAGGAAGAAACACGGCTTCTTGAATCCTATACGGCAAAGTTTAGGGAATTTCTTCCTGCAAAAAAAGTAATGCGAATCTTTATTGTGGAGCTTGAATTCAAGAAGTGGTTACTTGAAAACCTCCGGCAGAACAAGGCGCAGACTATGCCCCGTAACTGATTATCCCTGGTATACCAACGCCTTGACAATATGCCAGGCCATATGGGGATTTTCCTTTAACCTGCGTGTGGAATAATTGTACCAGTCGTTTCCATAGGGTACATATACCCGCATGGTATTCCCCTTTTCAACAATAGAACCCCGCAAAGCAGGTCTTACACCATACAACATCTGAAATTCATATTGGCTGGGTTTTACCTTATACTTACTGATCAGCTCGAAGGCACCGCTGATCAGTTTTTTGTCGTGTGTTGCAATTGCCGGGTAAATGTTATTTTGGAACATGAAATCCAGATCTATCAAATAGTTCTGGTTGATTTCATGTTTATTTTTATAGGCCAGTTCAGCCGGTTCATTATAAATTCCCTTGCAAAGACGCACATTGATAAGCCCCCTCCCCTGATCGAATTCAACAAGGCCTTTTATATCATTCAACGTACGTTTTAGGTAAGCCTGTAATACAATACCCACATGTCCGGGAAATTCATTCAGAAGTTGCTTGTACAGGTTAAGTTCTCTGTCGGTGCACTGGGTATCCTCCATGTCAATTCTTACAAACCTGCCCAGGGATGCTGCCTTGGCAACAATCTCATGCAGGTTTTTATAACAAGTGTCTTCATCGAGCAATAAGCCAAACATAGTAGGTTTCACTGAGAATGAATTATCGAGGTTTTTGGCAACCGATTCCTCAATGAGCCTCAAATACTCATTTTTATAGTACTCAATTTTCTCTGCACGGGTTTGAAATTCCCCCAATAGGTCCATGGTGGCCTTGATTTTTTTGCTGTTGAGTTTTGCAGTAACCTCAACTGCATCTTTCAATTCCTTACCTGCAATATACCTTTTCCCAAAAATCCAAACGAGACCTTTGGGCAGGTAAGGAAGTAATGCAACAATCAGCTTGTTTATCATTTTTTAATCCTGTTATAGAAGAAAAAACGCCTTCAAATCAGTGTTAAAATTACACTGATTTGAAGGCGTAAAACAGGACAATTATCATAGACAGGAATCCCAGAATATGAGATATATCATATCATACAGGATGATCACTGAATGACTACCTTACCCTGATGGAGTTCTGCTCCATGCCGGATTAAAATATGATACAGGCCACGGGGCAGGTGTTGTATGTCAATCTGTTCCCTTTCCAGCTCTTCTGTATCAAATTGCTGAATGTAAACTACCTTGCCTTGTCCATCAAAAATAGTCACTTCCAGTTCACCTGTTTTTTCTGTCTCAATTTTGATATTGAACAACCCGTTGTTGGGATTGGGGAAGATGATCACTTCTTTTGGATTGTTTGACAAACCTTCGATTGCGTCGTACATATTAACGCTAACGGTCTTTGTTGTCTGGCAGTCATTCTGTCCGGTAACAGTTACACTGTAAACGCCCTTCTGAACCACATTGAAGGTCTGACCGGCTGAAGCATCCTGCCACAGGTAAGCCTTATGCCCGGCACCAGCATCCAGTAAATGCGGAAGGTCGGTATTCAACACACCGTTATCATCACCAAAGTCAATCACTGGTGCAGGCAACGCATCAAAGGTTGCCACCAGTGTATCATTTGTATTCTTCTTATCTATAGGCATAACCGTATAAAATCTCAACTCACTGGTACCACTGTTGGTAACTGTTATTTTTCCCGAGAGGGTGAGCTCCAGGCTGGCGCCGGGACTAAGGTTCGCGCTTCTGACAAGTGTTTCAACTGTTGCTCTTGCACCATTTACGTCACATGCTATGTAAATCGGAGTAGAACTACCTATGTTTGAGGTACCCAGGCTTTGAACGCGAACTTTAACACCTTCAAATTCGCCGGTACAACCGTTTACAGGCATATCTGTCCAGACAACCCCCACATCCGGGTATGCCAGGAAAACCATTACTGTATCGCGGTCATAGCATGAAGTCCGGTTGTCGGTAGCAATTACATGACAGAGTCCGCTTTGGGTAGCAGTATACAGGTGCTCTGTAAAACCGTCCTGCCAGAGGTAGGAATAATTCGGATCATAACCGGCATCTATCTCATAAGAAACATCCTGGATCGTTACCGAACTTGGCAGTCCGAAATCAACCACCGGCCGGGCATAACGGTATACAGTAACTTCAGATGCATCATTGTACTTTTTCAAATCGCCTGCTGTAGCAGCGGTAGCCTCAAACAAATAGTTGCCCGGGGTGCTTAAATCGAGGATTTCAGCAAAATTATGAGTTATATAGGCACCGGGAAGAAGCTGACCCGAAAGATTGAACGATGCGGTAACAAGTGTTCCTCCCTGGAAGCGATAGCTGACTGATATACCGGTACCCGCCGGGATGGTATCCGTTCCCGAATTCAGGATTCGCAGTGAAACCGGTTCAGTTGAGCTGAAGCTGCAGTCAGATCGGGGACTGGCAAATCCATCGGGACTGACATCACGGATCTTCAGCCAGATGTTCACTGTATCGGAATTGTCACATAGATTCTCATCGTATACCTTAGCCCAGTATGAGCCACTTTCGTTGATTTCACGAGTTTGCAGGGTTGTACCATCATCCCACAGGTAACTTTCAAATCCGCTACCTGCATCAAGCGTATGTGATAGTGCCTGAACGATAAGGTCGGGCCCGAGGCTTATGGCAGGCCTTCCGAGAATTTCCGCACTCCGGGTAACTCCGTCATTTGACACAACGGTATCTCCTGCATAGGCAGTTTTCAGATCAAACACATAGGTGCCTTTCAGTGACAAATCCAAGGCCCCTTTGGTAAAGGTAAAGTCTACTGTTTTCCCGGAATACAGGGTATTTATGAGTTTCAGGGTATCTGAAACCACCGGTCCTGAGTTCATGCTGTAGCTGACTGCAATCTTTTGGCCTGCTGCTATGCTGTCGGTTCCGTAATTACGAACGGTAACCACCGGGAACTCGTGTTTGCCAAAGCCGCAGTTATCGGTTGGATGAACCATTTCTGAAGCCCCCAGGTCATAGAACAGCAGTTCCACGTTGGTGGAGTCGTATGATGAACAACCATTGCCTCTTGTGGCAGTAACCTTCAGGCGTTGCCAACCCCCATCATCAACATCATAAGTATTATTTCCGCTTATTCCGTTCCACCAGTAATCGTAATCTGCATGATAATAGGTTTTCAGTATAACGGTATCAGGAAGATGTGTTTGTATTGTATCCAGCAGAGTAGTAATAGGTCCGGGATAAACCTCAAAACTAACAGTGAGGGTATCGTTGTTTGGGCCATAAAACATGGGGTCAATTTCACCTAACGTATAAGCTGCCAGACTGTAATCTCCTGGCGAACTAACATCTACTATCGTAGCAAAAGTATGGGTTATTGTTTGCCCAGGGGCTACATTGGCTGATAGCCTTATAGTGTCAATTTCCCTTTGAATTTTATTGAGACTGTAACCCACGAATAGGGTATCATCCTGTATCAAAGGATTGGGACCAAAGTTTTTAATCGTTACAGTAAGCTCATCGGGATTAATATCCTGACAGGCATCTGCAAAGTCATCAATTGCTGTAACACCAATATCCATAGGCATTTCAAACACCTGAAAATCATCAAAAGCAAAACCAATATCGGTAATGCCGGGATCACTGCCAAAGACTACCCTGAATTTCATTACAGGCGCATTGGTTATGGCCACAGGCAAAACTTGCTTTGCAGTTTTCCAGCCTTCGGATGTGCCTGACCAGCCCGCGGAATTAAGAGATTCCACCGTACCATTGTACCAGTTGGAACCGGTAATTAATGTATCCAGTAATACCCATTTAGAGCCATTGTCAATGGAATATTGCACAAGTGCACCGTCTTTTGCAGCTTCGCTGCTTATCCAGTATTTCAACTGTAGGATTTTTCGCTTGTGATTGCTATTGGAATAGCATACACTTTCAACAAAAGAGGAATCGTCAGGAGTGTAAGTACTTATCAGACGTGTTGCCCACAGTTTGTCGCCCGAAGGAGGAATAATGCCGTATCCCGGAGTGCCCCATTCCCAATTTGAATTGGCAGAGGTCGGAGGAATCCATAACCCTCCTTTACTTTCAAATGTTTCAGTATGGTCTTCATTTTGGGTAGGCTGGGCATAAAAAGCTTTGGTGATTGCATCGTTGAATGCATCTTCATCACCATCCATGGTAGACTTTACCACTAAATTGTACAAATCAGGCCTGGAGAGGTCTGCTTTTTTTTTAAAGGTAAACAGCACGCTATCCCCAAAAGGGATTACCTGCTTCAGTGTGTCTTTTGTAATGGTTGTTCCACCATCGAACGAGTATTGCAAGGGTATAACGCCGTATGAATCAGTCGCACCATAGTTTTTAACATATACTGAAACTGTTTCCTCTGCTGTGTTTCCGCAACCCTGTACCGGCGATACCATGCTGCTTACACCAACATCTTTTGACACAAAACGTCCGGTTAACTGGAAATCATCAATGTTCCATCCCGAAAGCTGCCAGTAATCATTGGTTGTACCAATGGAATAACGTACCAATACCTCCTTTTTGCGGGAAGCAAGCTGGCTTATATCAATTTCATGCAATTTCCATTGGTTGTCAAGTATCATGCTGGTATTCTTCCATGCTGTTTTCCATGTTGTACCACCATCATCACTGATATCAATATTGGCTTCATCATTGACACCTATATTTAAATATCGCATATACCGGATAACCAAATCGTTGTAATAAGTCAGATCAAAGATGTCGGAAATGGCACTATAAGATGCAAAACCCAGGTCTTTCTCATAATCCCCCAGGTATTCTCCCAATCCCGAAAGATCGGTGCCAATAATTGATTCTCCGCTGAAGGCTGCAGAGGGATCAGGATTTGACTGCGAACCGCCTAATCCTTGAGGGCTTCCATATTCAAACTCACCTGATAGGCTCCAATTCAATCCCGAATCAAAATCATCGGAATGGATGGTTTGAAGAATCGTTCTGGAACCGGCAGGTGATTGCTGCGAAGTAAAGTAAGTTTGCCCGTTAATATTTAAAGCTCCGCTCTCCAACATACCATCAACTGAATGCCGGTGTCCGGCATCTGCTGCAATATCATACACTACCCACAAATAGGAATACCCTGTTGGTAAATCAAAATTCAGGTTTGTGAAAACGGCCTTGCCTGAAGCAAAACTCACTCCGCTTCCAACCTGATTTTTGGTATCGAAATCGGCATCCTGGGTGAAATAGAGTTTTACCCCTCCTGTTTTTATATCTGCATCGGAGGTGTTAAGCGAAGTCAGGGTAAGGGAATTAACCGGACAAGTGCCGGCATTTCCCATAACCTTCAGTTTGAATTTAAGAATGGGATTATTATCCGTGCCGGAAGCAACGGAAACATCAGAAGCTTGTTCAATGGTAATGTTATCAAGATACTTCTGCAGAATACCGGTTTCATATATTTTAATATCATCAACACACGAACCCCATCCCCAATGTGTTTCACCCTCAAATGCCAGGTAATAGTCGGCCGAAAGATCATTATCAGGCAGAACAATGATTCGCTCTATCCAATCTGTGGTAGCTTCCGTGTATTCCCTAAGTAATTTCCATGTTCCGGTAGCGCTGGTACGGTAATAAACCCTTAAATAATCGTTATAATAATCACTTCCATGTTTCCACGCCATCTGGGCATGGTAGAAATGTAATTCGGGTTTAATGGCAAATTCAAGAGATCCTATTCTTTTGGTAATAAGTTTTGTAGCTTCGTTGTTGGCACTCTGATATTGAAACATGGCGTTAAACTGTCCACTGTAGGCCTCAATAGGCAGACGAGTATATGGGATCTCAGGATCAAGCGAATAACCCCCGTTTTCATATCGCCAGCTGATTGACCCGTTCATGAATTGTTCCTTCCAGTCAAGAGGTATCTCTTCCGACTCAAAATCCTCGGAAAAAATAACAATCTGTGCCCGGGTTTGTGCCGTCAATGCAAACAAAAGCAGCCAGCTATAGATGATAATGTTTCTCATAACAAATAAGTTATCCATTACAAATTCTACGAATTACGTTGACTTTGGTTGCAAGCCTGATGAATTTTGTTGAAAAAAACAGAAAAGCACCAACAGATTTTATACTTCTTTTGCATAGACACATAGCCTTATTTGGTAACAGTTTTAAAGCACAAATAAACTTTTTTATGGATTTAACGTAAAAAAGTAAAATAGTTAAGCTACATGAAAGCCCGAATCCTGCTGATCTTGCTACTTGCATTGACGCTGAACGTTTTTAGCCAAACCGACACGCTTTTCTGGTTTGCTGTACCCTATGCATCGTTAAGTCATGATGGCCCTCTTACTGCCAATCTGACACTAAGCGCTACTGATGAGATAAATATCACCACAGTTACCATTTCACAACCCTATAACCCACAATTTACTCCCATAACTGTTCAAATTGACCCGGCAGTTTCACTTACTCACAACATCACTTTTTCACAAGCAGACATACTTAAGTTCTCGAATAACCTTTACAACAGCAAAAGTAACAGCGCCCTGCTTATCCGGGCCAACCGGGAAATTACAGCGTACTATGAGATTCACAGAACAAGGAATAATCCTGCTATCTTTGCTCTTAAAGGAAAAAACGCATTAGGCCAGGACTTCTGGACCCCTTTTCAGGACAGGTGGGATAACCATGACTGGGATGCACCCGGCGGGGACCCTGCTTTCAGTCAAATCTGTATAGTTGCCACACAGGACAACACTACGGTTACTATCAGGTTTCAAAAACCTGCTTTTGGGTATGCGGCAAATGTTGACCACACGATAGTACTGGATAAAGGACAAACATACATGTTCGTTCCCAGAGCTAACACTGCAGATAACAATGAGCCAAGTATTTTGGCAGCAGACAGACTTATTGGCACTCACATTACTTCAAACCGGCCCATTGCCGTAACACTAGGAGATGATTCAGTGGAAAAATCAACTGCATACGATTACATGGGTGATCAGCATATACCTATAAGAAATGCTCAAAACAAGCCCGTTATTGGATATGAATATGTGGTGATGAAGGGTAAAATCACTGATCTACCAAGTGGCAGTAATGAAAAGGCTTATGTTTTAACTACAAAAAATAACACTTCTATTACCGTAACGCGCCGGAATGGCACTGTAACAACTTATGGACCATACCCGGCAGGTCACCAATTAGCTATAGATATACTTGGCGTTAACAATGATTTTTATGTTCATATATCTGCAACACAACCTGTTTATGTTATGCACCTTGCCGGCTTTGGTCATGAAATGGGAAATGCCATATTACCTACAATTGATGGATGTACCGGCTCACTATCAGTTAGTTTCGTAAGGTCAAAAGATCAACCTTTCTACCTGAATTTAATGACACAGGCGAATGCCATAGACAATTTCTATATCTCCGTAAACGGAGCAGCACCGGTTCCATTTCTTTCCGCAAGTGATTTTGAACAAGCCGGAACCTCTGATTGGTATGTACTTAAAGATGCTGTTAAAGAAATCAGCAATGCCATGATTCCGGCAGGTGTTGTTACCCGCATATACAATACCAGAAATGTGTTTCACCTCGGCTATTTCAATGGTGTAACAACAGGCGGTGGTTGTGTATATGGATACTTTTCGGACTATAACGAACTTGAAGCATCTGCAAACGTGGAAGACCAGGGCACTGTGTTTCAGGTATGCGGAACTGATTCAATACAACTCAAGGCAAAAGGAGGGATTTCTTATCACTGGAGCCCTACTGAGTATCTTGATGATCCCAATGTGCAAAACCCGATATTAAGACCTCCCTACGGTGGATTTGATCAGGTTTTTAAAGTAGATATAGAACAGCCCTGTAAAGGATTTGTTTCACTGAATGTTTGGGTCATAGTACCCAAAAGCCCAAATGCTTTCCTTGCCGTAAACAAAACCAGCGGATGTGCCCCAATCGATATTAAAATGAAGGATGCATCTGATGGTGCCAGTTCCTATATACTAAGTCTTGGTGATGGCACCCCGCCCATCTTTTCTACAACACCCATAAACCTCACTCACAATTACCCGAACAATATAGATACCATTGTAGACTATGAGATCGGTTATACGGTTAAAAGTGAAGACGGATGTAATGACTACTTCACCGATACCATCAGGGTTTTTCCCGAGGTCAATTCAAGTTTTGAACTGGTTGAACAAAAAGACACTGCTGTTTGTCACGCAACCGATGTGATCATCAAGAACACTTCAACAGGCCATACGGATAAATATCTCTGGAATTTCGGCGATGGTTCATCTGACATTGACGACCTGGTCACACACACCTTTAACAATATCGGAAAGAACGATACTACGTATAAGGTAAATCTGATAGCTACCTCACCATATGGATGTAAAGACACATCCGATATCCTTGACATCAGGGTATTTCCTTATATATATGCATCGTTTGCCATTGATACAGCACTCAGGTGTTCTCCGGCAGAATTGCTTGCAGACCCTGCTGTTTCCGTTGGCGTTGACACTTTCCACTGGACCATCTCAGACAGAAACAAAACAATCATTGACGACGCGTTTTCACGGCTTGATAAATCTCCTGTAGTTTTAAACCACAACAACCCACGTGTCGTACCCGATACCATTTATTTTGCCATGAATGCCATAAACCGGTTCGGATGCACCGACACAGCCACAACACGCCCGGTTGTGGTATATCCTGGTGTTCATGCTGAATTTGACATGGACAAGAATAAAATTTGCGATTCAGTTGATGTTCTATTCACAAACCATTCCACCGGGTATAATCTTCAGTATGAATGGGACTTTGGAAACGGCACCTCCATTACCAACACTTCTTCGGACCCCATAATCCGTAATTACCTTAACCGTTCGGATGACGACACCACCTATACTATAAAACTTACCACTACATCAGATTATTATTGCAAAGACACCTTTAGCCTCCCGCTAATTGTTTATCCCTTTGTTGATGCCAATTTTGCTATTGACTTCAGCAATAACTGTTCACCCTTGAGCGTTGAGTTTATCAACACTTCCAGGGGAGGCGCATTATTTGAATGGGATTTTGGCGACAATTATCAATACGACACATTTATACCGGAAACCCTCCATCATGTTTATGAAAACTATTCCGATAACGATACAACATATTACATTTGGCTGAAAGCCACCAACATCCCGGGATGTTCCGATTCCATACAACGTTCTGTTTACCTTTTTCCACAGGTAGCAGCAAACTTCGACTTTACCAGTCCAAACGAAGGTTGCAATCCACTGAATGTATCATTTCAGAATAGTTCTAAAGGTATCAACCTGAACTACCAATGGGATTTTGGCGACAATACCTTTTCAACAAGTCAGAATCCTCCTCCAAGATTATACCAGAATGCCACAGCCAAAGACACCACCTATTATGTAAACCTCACAGTGATGAACCTGGCCGGATGTGACAGCAGCATCACCAAAACAGTTGAAGTATACTCTAAAGTGACCGCTGATTTTGCCATTGAGCGCGTTGACAGTTGCTCACCATTTAAAATCAGGATTGATAATTTCTCTTCAGGTGGTATTACCGAATTCATCTGGAAGTATACCGATGTAGATTCCAAAATTCTTTATGACTTTTCCGATCCCGATATACCGATATATCGGAACCAAACCCTTTTGCCCGTCAGGTATCCCATTGAGCTGAGAACCCAAAACAGCCACGGATGTCCGGCTATCAAGAGCGATACGATTACCGTATTCCCCGAAATGCATGCCGATTTCCATGCTGATGTGCTGGCAGGTTGCCAACCACTGGTAATCGGACTGGATAACAATTCGAATATCATCCCGGGGACCTCATTCTTCTGGAACTTCGGCGATGGCAAGTATTCCAACCTTACCGAACCAGTTGATCATATGTACAACAACCTGACCAATACAAGCAAAGTCCATAACATGCTGCTCCAGGCCACTACACAATATGGGTGTTTTGATGACACCTCTATTACTGTCGAAGTATATCCTTATATCTATGCCAAATTCGGCATTGACCGGCCTGCCATTTGTTCAGATGAGCTCTTCACCATTAACAGAAGTGGTTCGGCAGGTGCCATCAACCACTATTACTGGGATTATGACGATGGAACCCCTGAGGAAGATAAGACAACTCCCGAATTTACCTATACCTATTCCAACACGGGAACAACTGATATCAATCCGCACATCAGGCTCACTGTAACCAATGCGGAGGGATGCGATACGTCATGGACAGAAATCATTGCGGTTCACCCCGAAGTAAGAGCCAAATTCAATATTGACAACCAGGAAGCCTGTTATCCGCTGTCAACAAGCTTCACCAATCTGTCAGAGCCTGCTGTGCCCCTTACCTATTACTGGAATTTTGGTGATGGTTCAAGTTCCGTAAACAAGGATCCTGTTCATGCATATAAGAATTTCAGCCGTACGGATGACAGAACCTTCAATGTCAGCCTTACAACCACCTCGGAATATGGCTGCGACAGCACCATTTCAGGCACTGTGGTCATACATCCCAAACCGCTGGCCGATTTCAACTTCCCGCTGGCGGTTGATTGCCCGCCTTTCCCGGTGCAGTTTACCGACAATTCCATGGGTACCAGCCTGGATTACAACTGGGATTT
>CAYVBH010000062.1:0-15439 GCA_964449015.1 uncultured Bacteroidales bacterium | reverse complement strand
TGTCTTATTTCTGTAATTCTTGACAACCCTGTTCCCAAAAAATTAGAGGGTAAAGCAGGCATGAATATTGAGTTTCTGCCATCCGCCTACTTTAAAAAAACCTTTATGATGGATGATCAGGTGGGCATATGCCCGCTTGCGCCAACAGGGCCAATGGTTAGTGATGCATTTTCCGACAAGATCCCGCAAGCTAATAACATGCTTACCAGTGAAAGATTCGGAGATACCTATGCCAAAGCCACGCCATTTGCTTCGGGTAAAAAACTCATATTATCGCCCGATGATCCCATGTTGTTGGTAACCTTACAGTCTTTAACTGGTTCTATCGGTCTCATCGACGGTCGCAATTTGGCGTCAAACGGATGGCTGGTGGTTCAGGAAATAATCCCTGCTGGGAAAACCGGGACGGTGATTCAATGGATGTTTACTCCAAACGGTGTACCCAATTGGGTAAGGGAACCTGTGATTTCTCATTCACAGGCAGGTTACCACCCCAACCAGCAAAAAGTAGCCGTCATCGAACTCGATGCAAAGGACAAAGCTTTGGCTACTGCAAGCCTGTTTCGCATGGGCGAAGACGGAAAACAGGTCAAAGTGCTTGACGGCCAATTAACCAGCTGGGGCAAATTCCTGCGTTACAATTACCTGAAATTCGATTTTTCAGCCGTTAATGAGCCGGGCATTTACAAAATTCAATACGGCAATGCAGTAACGGAAGCTTTCCCGATCGGGAACAGTGTTTATGAAAATATCTGGCATCCGACGCTCGACACCTGGTTCCCGGTGCAAATGGATCACATGTTTGTAAAAGAAGCGTACCGGGTATGGCATGGAAATCCGCACCAGGATGACGCACTTCAGGCACCCCCTGATACGGTTATCCACGATGGTTACCGGATGGGCAGTACCACAGGTACGAAATATAAACCTTACGAGCATATTCCGGGACTTAATATTGGTGGTTGGTTTGATGCCGGTGATTTTGACATCCAAACAGGTTCTCACAATACAACAGTAGGATATCTGGTAAGTATCTGGGAGGATCTGAACATTATGCGCGATGAAACCATGATTGACAAAGACCGTAAGTACGTGGCCATTCATCACCCCGACGGAGTGCCGGATTTGTTGCAGCAGATTGAACATGGTACGCTTGCACTGGTAGCTCAGTACCGGGCTTTTGGCCATTCCATCAGGGGGATTGTTCAGCCCCATTTATGGCAATACAACATGATTGGTGATGCCAGTAATTTAACAGACGGACGTATTTATAATCCTAACCTGAAGCCTTTCGAGAGTGACGGATTCACATCCGGAACCATGGACGACAGGTGGGCATTTACCACTAACAGTCCTATGCAGGATATTGGATCAGCTACTGCACTGGCAGCAGCCGGCAGAGCTTTAAAAAATTATAATGACAGCCTGTCAACCGAATGTCTTGAAATAGCCAAAAAAGTGTGGGAGAAATATGTGGCTCAGCAAATGGAACAACCTTCCGGTTCACCTTCACTTCCCCCTTCGGATATGGCAGATGGATTTGCGTTTTTTGAGAATTTAATGTCAACAGGCCAGAAAGTCAATTTAACCATTGAATTGCTTGTTGCCACCGGCGATAAAAAATACGCCGATTATCTTGCCAGGGTATGGCCAAATGCTAAAGACAGAATTATTGGAAAAGGTCAGAAATGGTCGTTCGGCGCCAGCCCGGTAAGAACCCTGCTAAAAGCAATTCCTTTTATGGATGAGTCATTCAAAAACGATATCCATGCATTGGCCCTGGATATAAATAAGCAACTCGACTCGATCAGCAAAACAAATCCCTATGGTGTGCCTCTTGGCCAGGGAGGTTTCTATGGCCCCGGAAGCAACTTTTCCATTGTAGATTGGTCGCTCACCAATGCAAAACTACATCAGCATTTTCCTGATGTAATTAGCAGAGAATATGCCATCAGAGGGTTGAACTACATTCTTGGCTGCCATCCGGCATCAAGCATATCTTTTGTTTCCGGAGTAGGGGTTAATTCCAAAAAAGTGACCTATGGCAATAACCGGGCAGATTTCACCTACATACCAGGTGGCATGGTCCCCGGAAATTACCTGATAAAACCTGATTTTTACGAAAACAAGGAAGATTGGCCTTTTATCTGGTATGAAAATGAGGTTGTAGTCGATGGCTGTGCCGGTTATATCTACCTGGCAGCACTTGTAAATAACCTGTTTAAGGAATCCGGAAAATAGAATCGTCATTTCATTGATTCAATAGGGACAGGTTACGACCTGTCCCTATACTAAACTTATAACAACAGCCTCCCTGATTTAACGGTTGCCGCTGAATTTCTCAATCCTTTCACACACCAGTTTGGAGCTGATCAGCACCATGGGCAAGCCGGTTCCCGGAATGGTGGACGCGCCCACGTAAAATACATTTTTGAACTCCTCATCAAAGTTTTTGGGACGAAAACCTCCAATCTGCAGCATGTCGTGTGATAATCCCAAACCGCTCCCGCGATGCAGATTAAACTGGTTCTGCCAGTCTTCAGGCGTGTACACTGTTCTTGAAACAATCTCGGGCCTGATGTCTTTTCCGATTCTGCCCGAAAAATCATCAATAATGCTGTCAACTATTACATCCCGGTCACTCCAGTCGGGCTTACGCCGGAGGTCCGGCACGGGGCATACCACAAACAAACTCTCGGAATTGTCCGGTGCGCAGTCTGGGTTGTGCTTCGAAAGCACATTTACATAGTAATAGGGTTTTTGCAGCGAATCGGGGCTTTTGAAGACCTTATCTGCATATTCCCTGAAATTGTCCCCTAGGTAATAGTTGTGATGGTCCACCATAGGCAGCTTGCACTTGATGCCCAGGTATATGGTCAGGGATCCCATGGTCCATGATTTTTTGTCCAGTTTTTCCTGTGAATAGGCTTTTCTTTTAAACACGGAACCCCTGAATACAGCCGCATCCGAGTTGATAACCACAATATCGGAGATCCATTTTCTGTTATGTTGGTCAACCAGGGCAGTCAGTTGCCCGTTCTCAGCAAGGAAGTCTTTAATTTCGGTATTGTAAGTGATTGTTACGTTTTCTTTTTCAAGTTCTTTCAACAGGCCTTCGACTATTTTATACATTCCGCCTTCCACATTAAAATAGCCGTCGTGCATGAATTCAGTGTACGAAAGCAATGTATAAACCGCCGAGGTGTCGAAAGGTGTTCTGCCCAGGAAAAATGCAACCAATGACAAAATCTGAACCGCATCTTCTGACTTAAGATATTTTGAAACCTGTTGCCAGAAATTCCGGAACAGCACAGGCATGTGTACCGGATTAACGCTGAGCAGCTTAATAGCATAGTCGAGTAAGGAATCAAAGTTCTTTTTAATGGCAACATCCACGGTATCATGGAAAAGGTGTTTGCCTTTCTCGAGATACCGGGTTATTTTCTGCTCGAAATCAGGTTCCACCTCGCTGAACTGAGCAGCCAGTTTATGGAGATCCTTATATAAATAATAGGTTTTGGGATTTCCCCGAAAATTCACTGTATATAAAGGGTCCAGACTGAAATAGCTGAACGGAAGGGTTATGTTGCATTCCCTTGCAAAATCAGTGAATTCGTAAGACATGCTGAAAAAACTGGGACCGGTGTCGAAAGTAAACCCGTCTTTTTTGAGCTGGTTCAGCCTGCCCCCTGCCTGACTGTTCTTTTCAAGTATCTGAACCTGATAGCCTTTTTTTGCAAGCCTCAAAGCTGTTGCCAGCCCGCCAAGTCCTGCCCCAACAATTAGCACACCTTTTTTCATGGATTACTCTTCATTTTCTTAATTAACTGTGGATAAAGATCATTTCTTACATATTTAAAATCCGGTTCTATCTTCAGAATTTTGTCGAGATAGTATTTTGATGTCATGTAATCGCCCAGGTAATAATAAGACTGAGCTATACTTGTCAGCAGATTCAAATAATTCCAATTCTCAGAGATACCGGCGGCATCCTTTTCCATGATTTTCATGGCTTTCAGGTAATGGTTTAAGGCTTCTTTTTTTGAGCCTCCGAAAACCGACGGCATGTAAAACTGGATATTACCCCACTGAATGTATCCGTAAGGATTTTCTTTATCCTGTTCAATGGCCAGATTTGCACAGTCAACGCTTTTTCGGCCCAGGGTAGGAGCAAGCAATTTGTTCAACCCCAATTTGTATCCGTAAAATGCCGATTTGTAGGCGTTAACCATTGAAAGGTTTTTAGGGTTCTTTTCCAATACAGAAAGGTAATTTTCAGCCTGTGCCAGGTATTTTCTTGCCTCATCAGGTCTATGATTACCAACACACCAGGCAATATAACCATACTGGTAATTAACCAATTCGAGTATGTAATCAGGGCTCTTTTGTTTTACGCCATGCATTTTGTCGATGATATTTTTCCAGTTTGCCATATTGTTGTTTACATAGCAAGCATAAATTTCTGATTTATTACCGGCCCTGGCGCTGGTACTCAGGAACACCATCAGCATTATTGCTAAGATTTTATTTCGCGACCTTTCCAATAGTATGTTTTGTTTTTCTTATTGATCAATGCGTGATAAATAAATAACCCAAACGAGATCTGTTGTGGAATCAGCAACATTAAGTTATCGGCCGTATTTTGTTCGCTGACAACCGATACGATGATCCGGGTTAACAGGTAAAAGAGAATGTAACTAAGAAATAACGGCAATGACAACCCGAATAAAACAATTATAAAACCAAACGAAGATATCAGCCAAAATACAAAAGCCAGTAGGATTGAATTTCCGAAAAAAGCCGAAACATTCTTTGAGAATCCCCTGACGGCATCTTTTGCTCCGGAATACATCCGGCACTGTATGGAATTGTCACCTGTGAGGCAGGCAATTTTATGATGTTCTTTTTTCAAAAAGCGTGCAATCTCAATATCTTCAACCAGGTTGTTTTTCATTCTTTCATGAGGGTGCAATGACTTGTAAACAGTGGAATCAAAAAGCATAAACTGTCCGTTGGCAGCTGCCAATGAAGAGAATCTTGATTTTCTCACAAGTATAAGCGGTAACAAGGTAAGCAGGATATGGTTCATAACCGGAATCGTTATCTTTTCCCCCCGGGTCAGCATGATTTGTTTCGGAAAAATGGAAACCAATGACAAACCAAAGCGGTGCATAAACGATATGGCATTGTGAATTAAATTATTGCCCACCCGCACATCGGCGTCGAGAAACAAAAAATAATCGCCCCCTGCGTGTTGCGATAAAACATGGCATGCCCGGGTTTTACCCAGCCATCCTTCGGGTAACCGGTCGGCATTGATCAAACGGATGCGATTGTCGCGTTTGGCAAATGAGGCTACTATTTCCGCCGTAGCGTCGTCAGACATATCGTTAAGAACAATCACCTCAACATGGGAATAATCCTGGTTCAGCAAATCGTCCAACACATGGCCTATATTTTCTTCTTCATTTCTGGCAGGGATTAAAACAGAAACCAGGGGTTTTTCGCTTCTGTTTCCTGCGGGCAGTTTTGAAACAAACAGCAGGTTTACAAGGGCAATCAGCAACTGCATCAGGGTAAAAATGAAAACAAACCAGGCGATATACAGCATCAGACCTCCGCTTTTTTAATGTTCTCAGCAACACATGAGGCATAGAAAGCATTATACAAGTCCTGAATGCTGCCTATGTCGGGTTTTAACTCTTCGCATTCCTTCAGATAAATGAATAAGGAAGGCTTCTTATGCGAGAAATAGTCGATGAGGTTCGCCTGAAAGAATATTTGTGCTTTACCGTTGACTTCTTTAACTATGCGTTCAAGGCCCTTTTCAAATTGAAATGACGGATCGTATAGTGAAGTAAACTTACCCTGGGGAAACACAAGAACCAGGTTTCTGTTGTCAGATAGCAACTCAATTGCATATTTTAATGATTCCAGTATGCTTCTCGATTTTTTTTGAATAGAAAAGCCACCGGCCAGATTTAAGATCCTTGCCTTACGGAGCTGATCTTCCAGCATCATGAAATGAAATCTGCGATGAAATAATTTGAGGATCAGATGAACAGTCCAGAAACCATCCCACCAGCTGATGTGGTTTGCAATTACAAGAACAGGTTTATTTTTCTCCTGATAATGTCCCGTTACATGCACTTTATGAAAATTCCTTCGGATCATCAAAGGGACATAGAATCTAAAGAAGTTATATACAACCGGATTGTGTTTTGCTTTTATCATTGTTTCGCAAAATTAAAGACGACCAGCAACAATAAAAAGAAAGCAACCTGCATCAATACGATAGGAAATGCCATGGAATTTGTGGTTTTTACCCTGGTTACCTTCAGTAGTAGCTGAAATAAAAAGGTTATCAGGAACCAGGCAATATAGTTTTGCAAGGGGACAATCCCGTTTTCCCATTGCCACATGTCAATAGCGGGGGCAATTTTTTCAAGAACCAAATCATAAAGCAGGATGAGCATTGAAACGATGAGGATTGAAAGCCATTCGCTCAGTTTTATCTTTTCGGTAAAAGAATGGCCGGTATACATGAGCATCAGCCAGTTGAGGCCGATCAGCAGGGGAGTGTCAATAATCTTTATGCCCAGGGCATTACCATATTCATAGCGGCCAAAAATCAGTCCGGTATTTACACCGATTACTTCAATAAAAAAACCGGAAACGGCAATGATTGCAAAAACCAGTATAGCCCGGTTATCAAAAGCCGGTTGGTGAAAGAGCAATATGGCAACAAGACTGAGCAAAAGGGCAACCGGGACCAGTTTTATGAACAGTGGTTGTGACACGGGCAGTGTCATTCCAATAATTCCCACCACATAAAAAATAACAAAAAAGGCAATCACATAACGCTTGTGAATGGACAAATAGTGGGTCAGATGACTTTTAGATATTCCCATGACTTCAAATTAATCCTTAAAAAACGATAGCTTCTGAAGCTTATTGATGATTAACAAATTCATCAATATCAGGCTGAAGGCATAACCAACATCCTCAATGGGAACTGTAAATACCCGGATCCCCAGTATGGCCCGGGGGTTGTACCAGACTACCTCACCCGGTATGCATGTGCCGGTCAGAATGCCATTGACAATAAAAAACGGGATCAGTATGAACAGAAAAGAGAAAATATACCGGTTCAATAACCCGGAATTATCGAAAAGGGCGACGATCAGCACCACAATGAACAGGCTGAAATTAAAAACCGTATAGGCTTTTTCATAATTCAACACCACCACCAATATTAAAAGCAGGATCAATATCGCTGAAAAAATCCTTATGAACTTATTACCGGCCACCAGCTTTGGGAAATAGTAAACCACCACATAATGGATAAACACAGAAGCATAGGGAATAACGATGAAAAAGAGCCATTCCTCAAGAGGCAGGCCCAAAAGCAAAATTCCTGAATGATTGGAAGGATTGAATCCCCAAATACCCTGTTTGGCGAAAATAATGTCTGCTGCCAGGTAGATTGACCCGGCAACGATCATGGAAGGGAAAAGGACTTTCCAGGTCCGGTAAAAATGTACTTTTTTATCGAAGCTCAACAGGATGGGAAAGGCAGCTGAAAAAATCAAAATCGACAGATACAATGACATCAGTATTCATTTTAACACTTTAGGAAAACAGGATAATTCATGGCATGCATGTTTTGTTGCACAGCCGGCAGGTTAAAAATCATTTTTGCTATTCAGGATATGTGAATTCACTTTCTGATAAATTTTTTTAAACCAGTATGTGTAAAGGTCGGGATTTTCATTTACGCTCTGGTGAAGCTTTTCAAATGAAATCTTCATCCATGATTCCACCTCATCGGCATTAATTGCTGGTATATCATTGGAGATTCCCAAAAAAACATGGTCATATTCATATTCAGTAAGGCCATCATCCAGGGTTTCCTTATAAATGAAAGAAAAAAGCTTTTTAAGTTTGCATTGAATGCCCATTTCTTCCATAAGCCGCCGGCTGGCCGATTCTGTTTCAGATTCACCCGGAAGCGGATGCGTACAGCAGGCGTTGGTCCAAAGTCCTTTAGAGTGGTATTTATGCGGAGCGCGTTTCTGTAAAATCCATTCACCTTTTGAATCAATAATGAAAACTGACACAGCCCGATGGAGCATGGCCTTCTGGTGGGCCTCCATCTTTTCCATGAGTCCGGTTTGATTGTCCTTTTCATCCACTAATACAACGAGCGTTTCCATCATGCAAACTTTTATATGAGAAATTTCAGCTAAACCAGTCCCAATTTGGCAACCAAATAAGCTTTGTTCAACAAAAGGTATTTTCTGAAATTGTGAATCCGGATTCTTTTATTAATCAAATCCGTAAAAGGGGTTCTGCGAATCTTACGCAATAAGCTCAGGTAGTAATAGTAGGCAACTAGCACAGGTATTTTAGCATCTTTGGGTAGCTTCCGGATACCCTGCATAGAGGCTGCAAAGTCGGCTTCAATTTCACTAATGATCAACTCTTTGGTTTCCTGGTTCAAAGCAACACCGTTTAATTCGGGGAAATAGTTTCTGCCCAGTTCCTGGGTATCAGATTTCAGGTCGCGCAGAAAGTTTACTTTTTGAAATGCAGCGCCCAGTTTCATGGCCGGCAGTTTGAGTTCTTCATAAAGCGATTTGTCGCCCCTGACAAACACGCACAAGCACATCAATCCGACTACTTCGGCTGAACCATGGATATATTCACTAATTTCAGATTTATTATAGGAACCCAGTTTAACCAGATCCACTTTCATGCTTTTCAGGAAGGCCTGAACAAGCTGATCAGGTATGCCGTATTTTTTAACTGTATGTTGGAAGGATTGCAACACAGGATTCAGGCTGATGCCTTCCTGAAGAGCCTTATAATAGTCATTTTCAAAGTCACTTAATAATTTGGCCTTGTCGTATTCATGAAAAGTATCTACAATTTCGTCGGCAAACCTGACAAATGCATAGATGCTGTAAACAGACTTACGTGCTTCCGGATTCAGAAAACTTACAGCGATTGAGAATGAGGTGCTGTAACTGCGGGTGACAATTTTACTTATCTTAAAAGTAACATCGTGATACAGGTCGATCATAAAAAATGATTTTACGGCAAGCTCATATAGGTTCTTTAATAGCGATAAAGATAAAATACTTTTTGAAACTTACATATATATCATATTTGTAATTGCTTTTGAGCATTTTTTCAAAAAAATCCATGTATAACATCAACTATGTTAGAGTAATAAAACGCCTTCGTGGATTTCAAGTTGGCAAGCTTTTTGTTTTCATTAGATTAATGGATGCAAGAAAGGTTGAAATAATCAGAATTCTATATTTAGAATTAAAAAATGAAATTTTTGAATTTTAGCCTCACAAAACTGGTCATAACGCGCATTCTGACCATTGTATTTTTTCTGATGGTTACTTTCAACCTGAATGCACAGGAAAGCTTTTTCATCAGGCTGTCGGAATCAGCTATTGAGCTGACCAGGCAAATAGTTAAATACGATCCGGCTTATTTTATAATTAGCTATCCCAATGGCGACATCCCCGCTGACAAGGGCGTATGTACAGATGTGATCATCAGAGCATACAGAAAAATGGATATTGATTTGCAAAAGGAAGTTCATGAAGATATGAAGCTTAATTTTGGGAAATATCCCAAGATATGGGGACTATCTAAAACTGATAAGAATATTGACCACCGCAGGGTGCCCAACCTGATGGTGTTTTTTGAGCGACACGGCATCGTAAAACCAATTAGCGGCAACCCTGGCGACTACCAGCCCGGAGATATTGTCTGCTGGAATCTGGGCGGGGCTGTAACCCATATCGGTATTGTTGTAAACAGGAAATCGCGCGATGGTAAAAGATACCTGATTGTGCATAATATCGGAGGCGGACAGGTGATGGAAGACTGTTTGTTTGATTTTGAAATCATCGGGCATTACAGGTATTCAAAAGAGTAAATATTGCTTCCGGAAATAACCCTACTTTTGGCTAGACATTCATGGTGAACAAGAGTTGTTTTTGTTTGTTGAATATTCAAACAGATTTATTAAACAACAATGAAATATCTTGTTTTCTTCAACAACATACCTATGATGAACAAGGCTTTAATGGCCTTAATATTAATTTCTTTTGCAACGGGTTCTTTTGGACAAACCGGTACTATTAAAGGCCGTGTTTTCAATGCATCCAGCAATCAGCCCGTGGCCTTTGCCAACGTAGTAATTACAGGCACCAATACCTATGCTCTGAGTGATACAACAGGACATTTTGAAATTAGCGGCGTGAATCCGGGGTATTATAGTCTGTCAGCTCTCGCCGTAGGTTTTGAAAATGCTTTAAGTGAGGAATTCCATATTACCAATGCCCGGGTAACTTACGTTGATATTAACATGGTCGAAAAACCTACCGAGCTTGACCAGGTGGTGGTCAAGGCTACTGCTTTCAAACGTGCTGAGGAAAGTCCGGTTTCGCTGAAATCAATTGGTATTGCTGAAATTGAAAGAAGTCCCGGCGCCAACCGTGACATATCCAAGGTCATACAGGCATTACCCGGGGTAGCCTCGGGATTGTCATACCGGAACGATTTGATTGTGCGTGGCGGAGGACCTTCGGAGAACCGCTTTCTGGTGGATGGTATTGAGATTCCCAACCTCAACCATTTTGGCACACAAGGCGCCAGCGGCGGATCGGTTGGCATCATCAACAGCGATTTTTTGCGTGAGGCTGACCTATTCACCGGTGCTTTTCCGGCAAACCGCGGCAATGTGCTGAGTTCGGTGCTGGAAATGAAGCTCATTGACGGCAATCCCGACAAAATGGTTTACCGTGCGGCTCTTGGTGCCAGTGAAGTGGCGGCCAGTGCTTCCGGACCGCTGGGTGAAAAAACCACACTCCTGGTTTCGGCACGCCGTTCCTACCTCCAGTTGCTGTTTAATGCACTGGGACTGCCTTTTCTGCCCACGTTCAACGATTACACAGTTAAAGTAAAAACCCGATTCAACCTCAAAAACGAGCTGACCCTGCTGAGTATCGGATCACTTGATAACAGCGTGCTGAACACCTCGCTCAAGGATCCTGATGAAGAACAATTATACATCCTGAGCTACCTGCCTGAGTATGACCAGTGGACTTATGCCATTGGTGCTGTATACCGGCATTACAGGGATCGTTCTTACGATACCTGGGTACTCAGCCGCAACATGTTGAATAACGAATCAAGAAAATACGAAAACAATGATGAAGACGGCAATCTCACCCTGAACTATGTTTCACGCGAAATTGAAAACAAGTTCAGGTACGAGAACAATGCAAGGCTGGGTGAATATAAGATCATCAGCGGTGCAGGAGCCGAATTTGCAAAGTATTCCAACAATACCTTTCAGCGTGTATTCATCCCGAGAGCCGATGATACCCTTACTTCGATAGATTACAACTCCTATCTCGATTTTTTCAAGTATAACGCTTTTGTTCAGGCGAGCAGGAGTTTTCTTGCGGATAAACTGACTCTTTCGGCAGGAGTTCGCGCTGACGGTGCTTCCTACTCCGGTGAAACAAGCAACCCGTTGCGCCAGATTTCCCCGCGGGCTTCATTTTCTTATGCTCTCAACAAAAAGGTGTCGCTTAATGCCAACCTGGGCAGGTATTTCCAGTTGCCTTCATACACTACACTCGGATATCGGGATGCAGCAGGCGATTTAGTAAACAAAGCCAACGGCATCAGGTACATTCGTTCTGATCACCTGGTAGCCGGAGTTGAATTCCGCCGCAATACCAATGCCCGGCTGAGCATTGAGGGATTCATCAAATGGTACGACCACTATCCTTTTTCGGTTAATGATTCCGTATCCATTGCCAGCAAAGGAGCCAATTACGGCACCTATGGCGATGAGCCGGCTACCCCAATATCTTCAGGAAAAGCTTATGGTGCTGAATTGTATTACCGCGATCAGGTGCTTGACAAGGTTAATGTGATTCTTTCCTATACACTGGTACGTTCGGAGTTCGAGGATAAAAACGGGCTATTAATACCCTCGGCATGGGATAACCGGCACATCCTGAACGTTTCGGCCTCGACCGGTTTCAACCGGAACTGGAATGTGGGTATGAAATGGCGTTTTGTTGGCGGTGGGCCTTATACACCTTATGATTACAACCGCTCATCGCTGATTGAAGCCTGGGATGCCCGGGGACAGGGTTACCTGGATTTCTCCAGGTACAATACAGAGCGACTCGGTAATTTCCATCAGCTTGACCTGAGAATTGACAAGGAATATTTTTTCAACAAATGGTCGCTGGATATTTATGTTGACGTGCAAAACCTGTATAATTTTCAATCAAAAGAAACCGGTATACTATTGCTACAGCGCGATGCAAGCGGCAACCCGGTAATTGATCCGGAAGATCCGAACCGTTATGTGCTCAAATCGATCACTACCAAATCAGGCACCGTGTTGCCTACGCTGGGCATTGTGGTGGAATTCTGATTGTGCGGATTAATTTGAAGTGCGTTATCGTCTCCGGAATGACAGCATGAAGGATAAGAAGATACACACCATAAGCACCAGGAAACTCACCCGTAAATTCTTCCATTCGGCAATAAAACCCAGTAAAACTGGGCCTGTGAGGAATCCGATATTAGCTGTGGCTGAAATAAACGATACTCCGTCAGCTGTTCTGATGCCCTTAATGCGTGAAGCCAGCCGGTAAACTTCAGGAACAACTACTGAAAACCCGATCCCAATGGTGAAAAATCCGACAAATGTAGTTGCAGGTAGCGCCAGCAATACCAGTAAAAAGCCTATGAGGCTGGTTCCGATGGCCATTCGAAGCAGTTTCCATGATCCAAACCGGTGGCTCAAAGCGTCGCCGGTAAAGCGGCCGAGCATCATGCCCACCGAGAACAGGGCATAACCAAGTCCCAGAAAATGACCTTTCACAAGGACTATTTTTTTCAAATAAAGTGCGCTCCAGTCAGCGATAGCGCCTTCTGAAACCATCAGAATCAGGCTGATCGAAACAATGGCAAGCAGGGGCTTAATAGGAAACTTCCCGCGTTTTGATTTTTCGATAGGTTCACTGCGAATGTGAAAATATTCCTGTTTCAGCCAGAATTGCAATCCAATAAGAATGGAAACGAGCACGGTGATGTGTACCAGGGGCATCTTCAGCAGTCCTGCTAAGAAACTGCCGGTTGCCGACCCGATGAAGCCGCCGATGCTCCAAAAACCATGACTTCCCGTCATGATATTCCTGCCTTCCAGTTTTTCAATAGTGGCAGTAAGCGAATTCAGAGATATGGCAAAAACCGAGCTCGTCAGTCCGAAGCAGTAAAGCGCTATACAGAGTGTCACATAGGTTGGAGCCAGGAACATGCCGTGAAGGGATAGGGCATATGAAACAAAACCAATATAAGCCTGCCGACCCACTCCCAACCTGTCAACCAGCCAGTTACTCAAAGGCAACATGGTAAGTGATCCGAGTGAAGTGAAGAAAAGCGCGCCGCCTATTTTTCCTTCGGTTATATTTAGTTTATCCGCAACAAAAGGAATATAAGTTATCCAGGTGCTGAATACCAGGCTGAAGCATGAGTACAAAAAAGCAGGGGCAAAGTATTTGCGACGTTGAAAGAATATTTTAACCGACAGCATGACCTTAAAAATGCGTTGCAAAACTAATATCTTTTAAGCATCTGCGAAAAACAATTTAATCGAATTGAGAAAAAGAGAAAGTGCAAAAAGTCATAATATGAGGCCGTCTCAAAAGGATGTTGAGGTAGGAACGTCATTGCGAACGAAGTGAAGCAATCTATTGCAGATGAATAGATTGCTTCGGTCGTGCATCCCTCGCAATGACGAAGTGCAACCCTTTTGAGTCAATTTGATTTTGACTACATGGGTTTAACCGGAATACAGATGTCTACCCTGAACTTCCTGGAGGCATCGAGTTCGCCGTTGTTATAATAAATTTCGTAGGGACTGGCGTCGGCCGGTTCATAACCGCTTTGCGACAGCCACAGGCATGTAGAATCCCAGGCCTGTTGGAATTCGTGGGTGTGAATTTCGAAATGCCCTACTACGAATTTTCCACCGGGAATCTTCATTTTGCCAATCTCACCTTCGGTTTTCACATCGCCTTTCACGGTAATGCAGGCACTTTGCCTGATTTTCTCAGGGTCGGTAACTTTTGGATCGTCGTGATAATAGGTAATACCCTGTGCCTCGGGGAATTGCAATAGCCCCCTGGGGCCTGCCCATTTGAAAAGCTTGTCATACGCTGTTCCAATCTGGTCGAAACGACCGGTATGCCTGCAATAAACAACGTCCATAGCAGGCATGTCCTTGATTTCAAAATTGTCTTTCATCATGGTGTTAAGTTTTAATGAATTGTTTTCACAAACGTAGTCCATGTTGGTTTCAGACAATTTACTGTTCTTGCTGAGCAATTGACGATTCTTGCTGTTTTCATCCTGGTTTTTGCGGAACTCGTTAGCACTTATTCCAAACCGGGCTTTGAAATTTCGGCAGAATACCGAAGTGCTGTTGTATCCAAAGTTAACGGCTATTTCTGATACAGGTGTTGCGGGATTGTTGAGGAGCATGCTGGCAGCTTTTTCAATGCGGATGCGTTTGATGAATTCATAAAGTGTTTCGCCAACAAAAGCTGCAAAGATTCGGTGAAAATGAAAAGGAGAGAAACTGGCTACATCCGACAGAATTTCAAGAGAAAGTTCCTGGTCAATATGTTGCTCGATATAATCAATTACCTTGTTGATGCGATGAATGTATTCTTTCTGATAGACGTTCATGGGAGAATGATAGCATAAGGTAAAGATAGGGTATAATATAATCACATGATGATTCAAATTTTATTTACTTAAGATTTACTCGCCTTATCACAACATATTTACTTCTCAATATAATCATGATAGTTCATGGTTATTAACACTTTCCTAGCTGATGACAGATCCACGTATTGTTGAAAGCACTTTTTATGAAAAAATTAACTTGGAATTCAATTTATTCCGAACTTTACAGTATGAGAATTCTCAAATTTCAGATGTTCCTTTCGGTAGTTTTGGCTTTGCTTTCCTGCACCGAGAATGATAGTCCAGATAGCACAGAACTTGAGGTAAACGTTGAAACTGATTCGGTTGTTTTCGCTGTGATTGGCGATTACGGCTATTCAGGCGACCCTGAGAAGCAGGTGGCGGACATGGTGAAAAGCTGGAATCCCGATTTTATTATTACTGCCGGCGACAATAACTATTTAAAAGGAACATGGACTACCCTGAAGGAAAACATCGTTCAGTACTATGGCGATTATATCTACAATTTTGATGCCCCATTGCAGTATCAATGCCAGGGGAAAGCATTTGAAGACCAGGTGAATCGTTTCTTCCCGACGCCGGGAAATCACGAGGCCTACAACATGATTGG
>CAYVBH010000061.1:7617-15496 GCA_964449015.1 uncultured Bacteroidales bacterium | reverse complement strand
TGCTTCTTTTTCCACCCTGTCATCAGCCGGGAAGTCCCGCTCAAGAATCATCAGAACCTTCATTTGAATAACTTTTCGAATTACAAAATTCAGATATTTTAATAGTTATCACAAAAATAACTTTAATTTGCATTGGTAATTTAATTTTGAAAAGTAATACCCGCGATAATGAAACAAAGAATTATTCCTTATGTGTCGGCCCTGGCAATCTTTTTTCTGATTTCCCTGCTGTATTTTGCACCCGATGTACTCGAAGGAAAAAAAATTCAGCAGCACGACATTGTTCAATTCAAAGGCATGTCAAAAGAAGTGGTTGATCATCGCGAAAAATACGGAGAGGAACCTCTTTGGACCAACAGTATGTTTGGCGGCATGCCTGCATACCTGGTTTCAACAGAATACAAAAGCAATTTGCTCAAAAAGATTCACAACCTGTTGGCTCCTTATAATTTAAGGCCTGTAAGTTTTGTTTTCTTGTACCTGATAGGTGCTTTTGTAGCATTTCTTCTTTTTGGCGTCAATCCATGGCTGAGCATGGCAGGGGCCATTGCTTATGCATTTTCAACATATTTCTTAATCATTATTGAGGCAGGGCATGTTTCCAAAGTCTTTGCTCTCGGATATATGCCCCCGGTTATTGCAGGGGTATATGCCGCTTTCAGGGGGAGGGTTTTGCTCGGAAGCCTGATTGCCGGTCTTTTTCTTGGCTTACAGATCATTGTCAACCACGTGCAAATCACCTATTACACCTTGCTCATCATCCTGATCCTGGGCATTTTTGAACTGGTAAATACACTTAAAACAAAAAACTATAAAGAATTCCTGAAACCTGTTGCCTGGCTGGCCCTTTTTATTACTTTGGCTGTCGGTGCCAATTTCAGCAGTTTATATACCACATACGAATACGGTAAATACTCTATCCGCGGAAAATCTGAGCTGTCGGTGAATGCTGAAAACAAAACAACCGGGCTCGATAAGGATTATGCCACCCAGTGGAGCTATGGGATTGGTGAAACCTTCAGTTTGCTCATACCCAATATCAACGGAGGCAGTTCAACAGGTGAATTGAAAGCCGGTTCCAACACCTATGACCTCATTAAAAGCCGCTACGGGAATTCTGAAGCTAAAAATTTCTGCGCCAATGTTCCGCTTTACTGGGGGAAACAACCCACCACCAATGGTCCGGTATATATCGGTGCGGTAATTGTGTTCCTGTTTGTAATGGGCATGTTTCTGATCAAAGGCCCTGTGAAATGGTGGCTTTTTGCTGTTACCGTTTTTTCGATCATGCTTTCGTGGGGTCATAATTTCAATGCACTGACCAGCCTCATGTTTGACTATTTTCCGGGCTACAATAAATTCCGAAGTGTGTCTATGACACTCATCATGGCTGAATTTGCGATGCCCTTGCTGGCCATATTAACAGTTAAAGAGATTTTGACCGGTGAAATCTCCAAAAAGGAATTTATGAAGGCGTTGAAATTTTCTGCGATTGGTTTGGGCGGAATCATATTGGTGATTATGGCCATAGCAGGATCATTCGACATGACCTCACAGTATGATGACCAGTTCCGCTCACAAGGTATGGGCGAAATTGTGGATGCCATTCAGAAGGACCGGCTCAGTATGTTGCGTGGGGATGCCTTCCGTTCCCTGATTTTTATTGCTTTAACTGCCGTTTTTGTTTATTTCGCATTTCTGAAAAAGGTCAAATTCAGTACATTTGTAATTCTCCTGTCATTACTGGTTCTTGTTGATTTGTGGCCGGTAAATAAAAGATATCTGAACAGCAAGGACTTTGTAACCAAGAAAGAAGACAAGAATCCGTTCACGCCATCTACCGCTGATTTGTTGATTCTGAAGGACAGAGATCCCAACTTCAAGGTATTAAATATGTCGCTCAGCCCCTTGCAGGATGCCAGCACCTCGTATTTTCACAAATCGCTGGGTGGTTATCACGGGGCCAAAATGCGCAGGTACCAGGAACTCTTCGACCACAACATCCAGAATGAAATGATGAGCATCTTCAATACATTGCAGAAAAGGCCTGTTCCCGAGGCTGTGGACAGCACCATGGCAACCCTGAATGCCATGAATATGCTCAACACCCGCTACATTATTTACAACCCTGATGCTCCGCCACTTGTGAATAAATATGAACTGGGAAATGCCTGGTTTGTTAAGGAATTCGAGACAGTTCCCAATGCCGATGCTGAAATTGCTGCCATTGCGACCTTCCAACCTTCGGAACAGGCAGTGGTTGATCAACGGTTTTCGTCATTACTGAAGGATTTCAAACCGGTATATGACAGTACCGCTAAAATTTCGTTGACTGAATACCGGGCAAATTATCTGAAGTATTCGAGCACGTCACAAACTGACCAACTTGCTGTATTCTCTGAAATTTATTACGACAAGGGCTGGGAGGCATTTATAGATGGTAAAGCTACACCACACTTCAGGGCTGATTACCTGTTACGAGCCATGGTGATTCCTGCAGGCAGTCATACCATTGAATTCCGTTTCCATCCGAAAAGTTATTTTATAGGTGAAAAAATTTCCCTGGCAAGTTCCATATTGCTGGTTTTGCTGCTTGCCGGTATGGGATACAGGGAATGGAAGAGGATTTCGGCTGAGAAAGAATGACAGCTGATTGTTGTGAACAGGGTGCTCCTGCGGCTTAAGAAAATTTTCTAGTATCTGTCGAGCCAGCGGTATCTGCGTGCGGTATCACCAAACTTGGCACTGATGCATATCTCATGAGAACCAAAAGTATAGCGAGAAATGCCGCTAAACCCGTAATCATAGGAATATCCGAAGTAATATTTGCCAAACTTCAACCCCGCCATGGCGATAATATCACCTGTAGTCCGGCCTGAAAGACCAAACCAATATTGTCGCTTATAAAAAGCTTTCATAGTCACCTGGGCCTGAACGTGCAGGTATTCATTGAACAGTAACAAGGCTGAAGGCTCATACTCCCAATCGGTTTTTCTTGTTGCGTTCACTCTGTAATCTGCCACCAGGATATAATGCCTTAAAATACGGGTCTCTTCTGTACTTTTAAAATCAGCAGCATTGCCCAGCTTTAGCTTTGACTGAAAAATATTAGCAACTGAAAATCCTACATGATAATTAGCCGTCATGTAATTGATACCAATACCTGCATCGGGAACCAGGGTAGATTTGCCAATTAATCCATCCAATGGATCCATTTCAGGGTTTTTCAACTGTGCACGGTCCCTGCTGATCCTGTACTGGAAAACGTTTCCGGTGAGTCCGAATGAAAGCTGCGAATTCCGGATAAAAACATGATAGGCATAACTGAATTGCCCTCCGGTGCGCTCAATGGCGCCATTCAGATCGTGGTAAAGAATACCCCCCAATCCGACCCTTCCTTTGCTGGGCTTGCGAAATGCCGTGTGTCCGGCACCCGATCTGATCTTATAGCCACTTTTCAGAATCCTTCCCTGCACGCTGACTATGTATGAACTTGGCGTAAAGTTGGCAAAGCCCATCCATTGCTTTCTGGCTGACAGGTTGGCGACAGTTCTGCCGTCATAACCAGCCACAGAAGGATTAAAGAGAAATTCGTTGTCAGTATACTGGCTGAACCTTGGAAGTTGCTGCGAATATCCTGAAAAGGGCAACACAACACCAAAAAGTATAAAACACAACCCAAACGAAATCTTACTCAAACAGAACGATATCTGAAAAGGTTTGGACAAATTTCAGGTTTTTAATTTTGTGATCGATATTAATACGTAGGAAAACCCAAAAGGTTTGCAGGAAAGCATTATAATTGAACAGGTTATCTGAAAATCAGGAGGTTTAACGTATTATGGTAACAATACCCCGCAGGGATGAAGCTCCATGACCGGGATCAATAACATAATAATAGGTATCAACAGGAAGGCGGGCTCCCTTATTATCCTCTCCGTCCCAGGGTTCAGGACATCCTCCAGAACAACTGTAAACAAGGTTTCCCAACCGGTCAAAAATCTTCATGGTTCCGCCAGGGTATCTTGCACTGAAAGGCTCCTCACTACCGTCCTCGGAAATGTACGTGACATCCCAGGTATTATTGGCATTGTCGAGCTCCGGATTCGGGGTAAAAGCAGTAGGAACTACCAGGCAGGTATTGCTCTGTGATTTCAGCATTATAGTAGTATCTGTATAGCAACCCTGGGCATCCGTTACAGCTACTGTATACTTTCCTTCTGTTATATTCTCAAGTATTGAATCTCCTTCTTCACTGAAATCAGTCCATTCAAACTCATAATCCCTCGTGCCCCCGGTTACTGTTAAGGCAACCACTCCATTATGCCATTCCGAACAATAGGGAATTACACTGTTGTTTTCGTCCCATTTAATAGTGAGTCTTGCAGGTTGTCCGATAACCACCAGGGTATCTGTTTCGCAATTTTCAGCATCAGTAACAATGAGGGTATAAGCTCCTGCCTTCAGGTTGCCAACCTCATTCCCATTAACAGTGCTGTAATCCCATCGGTAACCATAACCGGGGGTTCCGCCCACAGCACCCAGTTCAACCAAACCATCATTGTAGCCAAAGCAACTGGCATCAGTAACGGAAACAACGGGAATCAATGATTCCGGATCTGTAAGGTCGATTGTTGTATTTCCCACACAACCACCTTCATCTGTAACAGTTACTGAATAAGTACCTTCAGGTACATCGGATAGGGTTCGTTCAGCAGATCCATCCTGCCACTCATATCCGTATGCGCCTACTCCATCAGTGGCCACTGCTTCCAATACGCCATCCGAGCCTTTATGACATGATATCGGGTTAAGCACTTTAATTTCAACCTGTACTTCCGTGTTTTGCTCAATGATGGCAGTATTTTTTGCCATACATAGGTTTCCATCTGTTACCGTTAATTCATAAGCACCTGCGTTAAGCCCGCTAATTTCAGGGGTAGTTGCTCCATTATCCCAATTATAATCATAGTCAGGAATACCTCCGGATACAAAGGCGTGTGCAGAGCCCAATATGGTGCCTGTACAATTTATATTATGACTTTCAATGGTAAGCATTAAGGCAGCAGGCTGTTTCAGGGTATCCTGCCAGAAAACCTGACAACCATTGGCATCCTGCATCATAAGACTATATATTCCCTCCTGCAGATTATTGATATAACTTGTATCAAGGCTAAGAGAAGTACCATTGTGTGCCCAATCATAATGGTATTGCAATGCTCCTCCGGAAGGCCAGATTTTAATCGATCCGTCTGATCCGCCAAAACAGCTTAATTCATACCCTTGATGATTTGACAAATCGGCAGCATCTATGCGAAATGGCGCAGGTTGAGTCAACTTGAAAGTATCCTTCTTCAAACATCCCAATCCATCGGTGACTGTAACAAAATAATCTCCTGCTTGCAGATTATGGAGCTCATTGGATGTTTCAGGCTTCTGTTCCCATTGATAATTATACACTCCCGAACCACCTCCCGATACCTGAAGTTTGATGTAACCTGTACTTTCACCGTTACAGTTTATATTATATCCTCCATTATCGGATAAGGAAACTTCACCATTAATGGTAATATCTGATGGCTGTATTAATTCAAATGTGTCTGTAACAGCACATGCGAAGGCGTCCGCGACGGTTATCTCATATACTCCGGCTGACAGATTTCCCTGGTTCCTGGATGTTGGATCGAAAATCTCCGTTCCCGATAAGGTTCTCCAAAGATACTCATAGGTGTTCACATGTCCTCCGGATATGTTATTCAATTGAATACTGCCGTCTTCTGATTCGTAACATGTTACATTAAATCCTCCGGGATAGGTTGAAACGGTTGCCTGGTTTATGCGAATCGGATCGGGTTGATCCAGATCCATTACGACAAATCCCGAACAACCGTTGGACTCATCAATATAGGTAAGGGTATACTGACCTGCATACAAATTGTACAGATAATTATACTGGTTATTGTTTTTAAAAGTAGTATCAAACCCATTGGTGCTCCACCATTGATAGGTCAGCGTTTCCATATATTTGTTGTATGATCCCACCTCACCGGAATTATCACCGTAACATTTGATTTCATAGTCATCGTAATACTTAGTAGGTTGTGCAACAATCTTAACAGCGCCGGGAGGATTGATCAGCCTGTTTGTTTCATAATGACACCCGTTTGCATCCGTCACGGAAAGATAATAATACCCAGGGATGATCTTATCAAGAGTATCCTTATTGGTTGAAGGATAAAGGTAATAATCAATAGGAGGCACCCAGGTATATGAATATTCCTCTGTTCCACCCTCGGTAGATGGTGCAATAATACCATCATTGCCATAGCAGCTTAATTCATGAACATCAGCAATCTGAGATTCCAGTACATCCGGTTGTGTGATCGTAAATGAGGAATCGTCAGCACAAAACAGCTTATCATTTATGGTAATCGCATATAATCCGGCGTTCAGGTTTGTAATGTCCCGTGTGGTTCTCCATCCGGTGTTCCAGGAATAATTCAGGTCACTATCGTCGTATCCCGGAAATGCTGTAATACCTCCTGAAGGTAGTAACCTGATGAAACCATCATTCAGTCCGTAACATCTTATATTGCGACCTCCAATGTAGGTAGAAATGGTATCTACAATGATCTTTAAGGAAGGTGCTACCCAAACATAACTGGTATCGGGTATTCCACTGCATTTGTGAGCGCCACACAAAGCTTTCAGGTATGGATAGGCTATAAAGGAAACCCGCTGCGGAACGTCGGAATGATTTACTATTGAATCAATGATGGTGGCACTACCTGGTACCAGATCAAAAGTATCCTGGGCATAGAATACTTCCACGTCGGCAAAGCTGTATTCAGCTTCATAGATGAATCTTACAGGCTGCAGCGAACGGGTAACGCTTCCTGAATTAATCTTTGGCCGCAATGAAGTGCAAATCGTGTCGATTACCGGATCAAGACTGATTTTCGGAACCGGTTCAACCCAGATCTCAGTAGTATCAGAAATTCCGGGGCATTTCTCTAACCCAGACCCATCCTGTGTGTAAGGTGTAAAAATAAAGAGAATTCTTTTTGCTGTGTCTGTGGAATTGACAACGATATCAGCAATTCCTGATCCATTAGGCAGTGCAGTTCCAAAACCCGGATTTGCCGAAACTCCATAGGGAAGCCTGGTTTCATACCTGAACAAAACGGGTAATGTAGGACTGCTGATGCTGTTCAACTGAATGGTTGTTGACTCACCAGAACATAAAGTATCACTTGCCGGGGTGGCAGAAAGTGTTGTCGTGGGTTCTACCCAGATGATCTGATACTTCACGGTAATGTTGCCACATTTATCCAGTAATGACCAGGTACGTAATATATAACCTGCTATGTCGCAACTGGTCAGATTATCAAAATTATCGCTATAAGTAGCATTCAGGCCTGTACTACAATTATCAGCTTCATCAGTCACATCTCCGGTTATGGAAGGATCAATGTTGTAATTGCACAGCAGATCCCGGCAAATGGTATCTGTGACAGGAACGGTAAAGGTCGGATTGATCGTATCACTGATGGTAATGATCTGGACTTTCTGAGTGATGTTTCCACAATCATCTGTCAGACTCCACGTCCTGGTTATGATCTCCTCTCCTTCACAACTGCCGTTTGTTACTACATCGCCGTATGTGGCATCAAGGGATGTATCGCAGTTATCCGCCTCATCCGTTACATCACCGGTTATCCCTGTGGAAGCATCATAATTGCAACTTGCATCTTTATAAATAGTGATACTTCCCGGTACAGTAAAAGTTGGGGCTTCTGTGTCACCTCCCGTGTAAACCACTATGGCATTGGCAGCAGTGTTGCCACACTCATCTTCAATTTTATAAGTATAGGTAGCA
>CAYVBH010000061.1:0-7517 GCA_964449015.1 uncultured Bacteroidales bacterium | reverse complement strand
TAACCACACCGCAGTTATCCGTGTATAGTGCTGCAATATCAGCTACAGCTGGTGCCGTTGGTGCAGCATCCATGCATACATTGCCCTGTGCTCCTCCGGGGATTACACCAACCAATGTCGGTGCTTCTGTGTCACCTCCCGTGTAAACCACTACGGCATTGGCAGCAGTGTTGCCACACTCATCTTCAATTTTATAAGTATAGGTAGCAGTCCATGCACAATCATCTCCCGTCACGGTTGAACTGAGAAGGGTGGCTGTAACCACACCGCAGTTATCCGTGTATAGTGCTGCAATATCAGCTACAGCTGGTGCTGTCGGTGCAGCATCCATGCATACATTGCCCTGTGCTCCTCCGGGGATTACACCCACTAGCGTGGGGGCTGTCTGATCGCTGCCTGTATTGAAATATGTCAGTCCCGTGAGCTCATTACCATACACATCTGACACCTTAAATGTATAGGTGACTGTCCATGCACAGTCTGTGCCAGTCACATTGGTGCCTGTTAGTGTCGCTGTTACTGCACCTGCGCAGTTGTCTGTATATCCCTGAGCGGCATCTGTTGCACTGAATGGTGCAGCGGTGACTGCATTAGCCATGCATGCATCTGTTCCTGTCGTGCCTGTATAGGCTGTGCCCGCCAGGGTCGGGGCTTGATTGTCACTTATCGTAACCGTCGATGTACAAGAAGCCTGTGACCCGTATATATCTTTAACAGTAAGTGTTATTGTATGATCTCCAATATCAGTACAGGTAAATGATGTCTGATCCAGCGTGAGAATAGGACTGCCGCAATCAACCGTGGACCCGTTATTTATTGCAGCAGGATCCAGTATTACATTTCCGTCGGCTTCCAGATAAGCTGTATATGTAGGTTTACAAACAGCAACCGGAGGTGTATCCTGGGTGAACGTTGTTTTAGTCAAGGTATGACCATTCAGATCAATGCAACAACCATCCCTAAGTGTTAAATTAACTACTACCACATCACAGTTCAATTGAACAACACCGGTGGTATTTTCAATTATCAAATTACCAAATCTTTCAGTTCCCTGGGCATTACTAATAATTTGTGTTCCAGCGCCATTCATTACAACAGTGCAGGTATTTTCAGCAAACCGGTCAGCGGTGTTATTGTTTGTCCAATTGCCACCTAAATTCAAGGTTTGACCATTCCCATTAAAACTAACGTTATTATCGATAGTGAAGCTTCCATTAACATTGGTAGTCCAAACAAGAGTTTTTGTTCCACTACCCCCAAGCCTAACATTATAGTACGGGGTGGGCGGTATACGTTGATTGCCTGGCCGGTCAAATACCACGGTACCCGACCCCCAGTTGAATACCCCGGTCCCAGATGGTTCAAAATCTCTGAAATAAATGGTACCAGTGGTCACATTTATAGTGCCACTATTTATTATGAAATTGTTGTTGAGGATAAATGAATGTGCTCCGATGTTAAATGTACCATCAAGGACCATTTCATCACAAGCTGCATCAGCAGTAAGGTTGATGGTGAACATGTTATTGATATTCACATCATCAATGATCCCAGGTATTCCATTTGGATTCCAAATAGAAGAATTGCTCCAATTTCCTGAACTAATCGGGACATAACCTACTTGAGCATTGAGATCAGTGCTGATTAATAAAATATAAACAAATAGGATAAATAAGCCTCTTAAGCCTGAAAATAAATGGATTGAGCTATGTGAAACGGTATTTTTCATGCAATGGCCCGGGAGGATATCCCCTGAACTAGTTGGTTTATTGGATTTGGTTTAATTCAATGTGATAAAACCGCTCAATTTCAAAATTATAACAACACCCGCTACGTCGGTAATACAATTTTTATTAACATCTTACCTTCATAGATATTTTTTTTACGAAAAAAAAGGCAAAATGTTATAGATAATCAGGTGTTTAATTGGCAAAATCACCCATTAAGGCACAATAATGCCAGGAAGGACTGTGGTATGTCCTTCTCAATGCCATTGGTATAAAAACAAGAAATTGACTGGTTGAAACTTACCCAATCAGCATGGCCTTTCGTACCTCGTTGGCTTTATCTTTACCGGTTAGCACCTCAGCAAGCAACAGGGCAAAATCCAGTGCAAAAGCGGGCCCTTTTCCGGTGATGATGTGGCCGTCTCTTTCAACACCGTTTCCGGTGCAGGTGGCGCCGGTAAGTTGTGGTTCGGTCCCGGGGTAGCAGGTGGCCCTTTTCCCCTTGAGTATGCCAGTGCTCCCCAGCACCAGAGGAGCAGCGCAAATAGCTGCCACAAACTTTCCCTGCCGGAAGAATTCCTGAATTTCTTTCTTTAAGCCCTCATGCTTATTCAGATTATTTGCACCCGGCTGGCCTCCGGGCAATACAATCATATCAGCATGATCATAATCCGCTTCCACAAAATGGGTATCTGCCACAAGGGTAACCCCGCGCGTGCTGGTTACCTCACTATTCCCGGTAACCGATACGGTAACCACTTCGCACCCAGCCCTGCGTAATACATCAATGGGAGTGATCGCTTCGATTTCCTCGAAACCGTCAGCGAAATGGATCAGTACTTTCTTCATGGCCTATCTTTTTAGTAAAGTTAAGAAATCTGAATGAAGAAAGCTACCAGACTTCCGGACTGAACCCGTTGAGCTCCTTGTCAAGAATCCGGGCCCGGCCTCTTGTCAGTTGATCCAGATACTGCCAGAAAGCTTTCTGATGGTGTTTGTAAATGGTATGCGCCAGTTCATGAAGAATCACATATTCGCAAAGATGATCGGGCAGTCGCATGAGGTGAATGTTCAAACTGATTTTGTTATCGCGTGAACAGCTACCCCAGCGTGTTTTGTTATCCCTGAAAGTCAACCTGCTGAATTTGAGATGGTTTTTATCAGCAAGTTGCCTGACCAGGCCGGGGAGATATTTTGCTGCTTCCAACCTCCAGGCCTGAAGTATGCCTTTTCGAATAGCTTTTTGAACCCGGTGATCCGACACATCAGCGAAATCGGGATAAATAACCGTAATACGACCATGGCCGATCACAGTTTTTATTGTGGCCTTGGCGTGTTTTTCAAGCATCAGTTTGTGATCTTTTGTCTGAAAATGAGTATTATAGTCAAAAACGGAAATGCCATTCTTAATTTTTGCCAGTTTCAGCAGGCTTTTCCTGATCCAGGGTTTCTTCTCTTCCACAAACCTGTAGGCGCTTTCGAACGACAGGAACCGCGGAACCGATACCTGGACCCCCTTTACAGGTCTGATGGTAATTTTCAGGTTACGCACCGATGGCTTTTTGATAAAGCTAACTGCACCTATCTCCTTGTAATCGACAATTCTTATCGATTCCTCCTCCTTCATCGCATCAAATTTTTGCAAAAAATACACTCTTTTTGCTAATTGTCAGTGGCAAATTCTAAATTTACATGACAAATTTTTAACCTCCATTCAAGTAAATTTTATGAACTCCCGAAAACTTTTAATTTATCTGTCAATCATTGCATTTGCACTGATAGTTCTTGCTTTAACAGGAAAAAAAGCAGGTTGGTTTGGCAAGTCGAACGTTTATGAAGTTACTACAGAGCAGGTTGCATTGCGGAATATTACCGAGGTGATCACAGCCAACGGCAAAATTCAACCTGAAACAGAAGTGAAAATTACTCCGGATGTATCGGGTGAGATTGTGGAGCTTGCCGTTAAGGATGGAGACATTGTAAAAAAGGGCCAGTTTTTGTTGAAAATCAAACCCGACAATTACATATCGGCCCGCGACAGGGTGCTTGCCTCGCTCAATGCTTCAAAGGCAAACCTGGCCAACGCCAAAGCCATGTTGCTGCAGGTTGAAGCCAGGTATGAACAGGCACGTCTCTCTTACGAACGAAGCAAGAAACTTTGGGAAGACCGGACCATTTCACAAGCTGAATGGGAATCTGCTCAATCATCGTATAACGTGGCAAAAGCAGAGGTGAGTGCCTCCCAGCAAAGTGTTTCTTCAGCTGAATTTTCTATACACAGTGCTGAGGCTAGTCTTAAAGAAGCCAATGAAAATCTGGTAAAAACAGCAATATATGCTCCCATGGATGGTGTGGTTACCCTGCTTCAGGTTGAAAAAGGCGAAAGAGTGGTGGGAACCGAACTCATGAACGGAACCGAAATGCTGCGTGTGGCTGATCTGAGCAGAATGGAGATTCTTACGGAAGTAAATGAAAATGATATTGTCAGGGTAGCGTTGAACGATTCTGCAATTATTGAAGTAGATGCTTTCCCCGACCGTAAATTTAAAGGCATTGTTTCCGAAATCGCCAATTCTGCAACAACTACAGGTATGACAACCGACCAGGTCACTAATTTTGAGGTGAAAATACTGCTGCTTAAAGAAACGTATCTCGATTTGCTGGGCGATGGTAAAACCCAGCCTTTCCGCCCGGGTATGTCTGCTTCTGTTGATATCAGGACTGAACACAAAACCAATGTTCTTTCGGTTCCTTTGCAATCAGTTACCCTTATGGCAGATTCCCTGATTAAAGCAGATTCAGCAGGGGTTGTTCCTGCAGATAAGGATTCCAGGGAATTAGTATTCATATACGACAAAGGTGTTGCTAAAACAGCAATTGTTAAAACCGGGATACAGGACAATGATTATATTGAAATTCGCTCAGGTCTGGCAGCAGGAACCGAAGTCGTAACTGCACCATACAATGTGATTACCAAGAAGCTGAAGGACGGTACAGAAATTAAAAAGGTATCCAAAGAGAAGTTGAATGATAAATAGTTTCGTGTTTTTATGGCCTTTACTCTGAATATTGAAACTGCAACCCACTTATGCTCATTAGTACTGGCCCGAAATGGTGAAGTAATTGCCGCCCGGGAAACCTTTGAAGAAAAATCTCATGCGGCAAAGCTCACTGTTTTCATTGAAGAAGTGTTGAAAGAGGCAAATATGTCTGTTGCTGACCTGGATGCAGTTGCCGTTGGCAAGGGACCGGGTTCGTACACCGGCTTAAGAATTGGCGTTTCCACAGCCAAAGGCTTGTGCTATGGGAGCGGATTGCCGTTGATCGGAGTAAACACTTTAAGCATCATGGTCAGGCATGTCATGACGCATCATGCAGGTTTGGTACAAAGTTTGCCTGTACATTCTGAAATCATATTGTGCCCGATGATCGATGCAAGAAGAATGGAGGTTTTTACGTGCCTTTATAATATTCAGGGAGAGGAAATTCAGCCTGTTCAGGCTGTTGTTGTTGGGCATGAAACATTCAAACAATTCCTGGACAACAAGGTGATGGTTTTTTTCGGATCCGGTATGGAGAAGTGCAGGGAGGTGCTGTCGCATCCCAATGCTGTTTTTATTCCGGATATTCACCCCCATGCGTCATCTCTGGCCCTCCTTGCAGAAGAAAAATATACAGGGAATCTGTTTGAAAATATTGCCTATTTTGAGCCCTTTTACCTGAAGGACTTCGTAGCAACCACTTCGAAAAAAGGATTGAAGGTATAACCTGGTTTCTCAATTTTGCGTTTATATGATTGCCTAACAAGCTAAAAAACGGTTCAAATGAAAATGCCCGCAGTTGTTATATGTTTGTTCCTGTTTTCAGTGACCCTTTCTGGTCAGATGAAGCATGTTCTTGTTGATGAAAATCCATATAAAGCCGGAGAAAAACTTGTTTATTCCGTGAAGTTTGGTCCGATCACAGGTGGAACAGCATCTCTCGTTTTAAAACAAACCAATTACAACAGCAAGCAGGTCTTTCATTCAGTTGCGCAGGGAAAAACGGTCGGGCTGGCCGAAGTTTTATACAGCGTCAAGGATATTTTCGAGAGCTATTTTGATATTACTAACGGGCTTCCGTATAAATCGGTGCGCGACATAAAAGAAGGCAATTATAAGCGGCATCAGGAAGCCTTTTTTGACCATGCCAACAGAACAGCATACAGTCAGCGTGAAGACAGCACCATCATTGTGCCGCCTGATATTCTGGATATGGTTTCGCTGATCTATTATATCAGAAGAATCGATTATATGCATCTCAAACCCGGCGATGTGATTAAATCGGTGACCCTCTTTGATGATGAAATCTTCCCTTTTGATATTCGTTATAAAGGAAAGGAACACGTTAAAACCAAGTTCGGAAAGATCCGTTGCCATCGCTTTGACCCGGTTGTTGAACCTGGCAGGATGTTTGCCTCAGAAGATGATATGCAGATATGGCTCTCCGACGATAAAAATGTAATTCCCATCAAGGTTAGGTTTGACCTTCTTGTCGGATCGCTTCGCATGGATATCGATGAATATTCGAGTTTAAAATATCCAATCGTATTCAATTGAGCTTATCTGACTCCGCATTAAACTCTTAACTCAGAGTTTTTAACTTTTTATTTCCCCTCTTTGTTTTTTTTATGTATCTTACCAACTTGTATGATTCAAATTGTTAAGAAGCGTGAAAGAAAGCAGAAACGACAAGGCATCCATCAACAGGTTGCAACTGACCACTTTTAAGCTCCAATCCCTGTTGAATATTACTCAGGCTATCAATGAGAATCTCACCCGGGAGGAATTGCTTGAAATATACAAACACCTGCTTACCAAGGACCTCAATATTGGTAAGATTCTGATATTCATGCATGAAGATACCTGGGAATGTTTGCTGAGATCAGGAGATGTGGGTGAATCATATGCCTCAATTCATGTTGAGAGAGACCTTATTCCCATACAGGATATCTCATTCATAACCTCGTCTCCGAATAAAACATTGAATGCATTTGATATTGTAATTCCGGTTATCAATAAGGGCAAACCTGTTGCCTATGTTATTATCGGCGATATTGAAGAAGGCGAAGGCGTGAGCCCTATCATCAAACACCTGAACTTCATTCAGACTCTTACCAATATTATTGTTGTTGCCATTGAAAATATGCGCTTTTTTAAGGAAAGCCTTCGCCAGGAAGCTCTTAAAAAAGAGATGGAACTGGCATCAAAAATGCAGAACATGCTGATTCCCAGCTCATCTATCCTGCCGAGGAACGACAAAATCTGCATGACGGCTTTTTATTTGCCTCACTTTGATGTTGGTGGGGATTATTACGACTACATTCAGCTCAGTAAAACTGAATTTGGCTTTTGCATTGCCGATGTTTCCGGAAAAGGAATTTCAGCAGCACTGCTCATGTCGAATTTCCAGGCCAACTTAAGAGCCCTTTTCACTTATGACATTTCGCTGGATGCATTGATTGAGAAACTCAATGAAAGAGTTCTTCATTCCGCCAACGGAGAGAAGTTTATCACCATTTTCATAGGCAAATTCAACTATAAAACACGCGAATTGCAATACATCAACGCAGGGCATAACCAACCCATGATGTATCAGAGAACCAAAAAGGAATTGTCGCTACTCAGCAAAGGTTGCGTGGGAATCGGCATGATCGATGAAATTCCTCTGATCCGTAAGGGATCCGTAACCATTGAAGAACCCACCAAGATCATTTGTTATACCGACGGGCTTGTTGAATTAATCGACGGC
>CAYVBH010000060.1:0-15659 GCA_964449015.1 uncultured Bacteroidales bacterium | reverse complement strand
TATGCCGTGATGTTCTGGCTGAGCATTGAAACCAAGTCGGCCGAGGTGCTGGCTTATGCCACCATTGCATCACTTCTGCCTCAAATGGTACTGGGTTTGTTCACCGGGGTATATGTCGACCGCTGGAACCGGAAAGTGACCATGATCGTAGCCGATCTCTTCATTGCCATCTGCACCCTGGCCATAGCGTTCCTGTTTTATATTCAGGAAGTAAGGCTTTTTTATTTCTATATTCTGTTGGCGCTGCGTTCAGCTGGAGCCGCATTTCATGTTCCGGCCATGCAGGCGTCCATACCCCTACTGGCACCTGAAGATAAACTGATGCGAATAGCCGGTGTAAACAATATGATTCAATCGGTTGGTGTAATAGCAACCCCTGCTCTTGCCGCATTACTTATAAGTCTGCTTGATATGACCTGGGTGTTGCTGATTGACGTGGCCGGTGCTGCAATAGCCAGTATATCACTGGTTTTCATCCATATTCCCAATCCTGAAAAGAAGAATCATGTTGAACCTCACATCATCAGGGAATTGCACGAGGGGATGAAGGAAATTTATGGCCGACCCGGTTTGTTGTGGTTGTTTGTATTGGCGGTTGTGGCAACCTTCTTCATCATGCCGGTGGCTGCCCTGTTTCCGCTGATGACCCTGGACCACTTTTCAGGAAATACATACCACATGAGCATAGTTGAAATTGCCTGGGGAGTTGGCATGCTGGCTGGCGGATTCATTATGGGGCACCGTGGTCTAAAGAATTATAAGGTGGTCTTGATCAACCTGATGTACCTGTTGCTTGGACTGACGTTTGTTTTTTCAGGAATCCTTCCGGCTTCCGGTTTTATTTACTTTGCCATCATCACCGGATTCGGAGGAATTTCCATGGCCATATACTCCGGTGCATTCACCGTAGTGATGCAGACTATGGTGGAACCGGCTGCCCAGGGCAGGGTTTTTTCCCTTTACGGAAGTGTGACCTTGCTGCCTTCCATGATCGGATTGCTGGCAACCGGTTTTATTGCCGATTTCATAGGGATTACCAACGCTTTTGTTATCTCCGGCACAGCCATAACTTTGGTGGGTATCGGTGCGTTCTTGCTGCGCCCGGTGATGCATATGGTGCGTGAGGAAGTAGTTCAAAAGAGCCAAGAACCAAGAGCCAAGAGCCAAGATCTAAGATCCAAGATCCAAGATCCAAGATCCAAGATCTAGCAGCTAATGGCTAAAAGCTTGTGTTTTCTCAATTTGCTACCGGCAACCAAACCTTCATCTTGCCGGTGCCCCGGTTCGACCACAAATAATAGGGTATCAGGCTGACCTCTGTTTTTCCGGAGCCGGCTTTGATGGCATTGATCTTTTCTGTAAGCACCGTTCTATCTTTGGTTTTAAAAATAGCGTCTTTCGGAATGGTCAATTTGTCTAAATTGAGGTTGTCGGCCTCTTCGGCACAATAAACCAGCGGGCCGTATTCAATGGCCACCATGCCTGCATTTTCAGGTACCTTGTCACTTGTGACTACTTTGCGCACAGCCATGGGCATTTTTAGTTCTATCTTGTCGCCTTTGCTCCATTCCCTGGAAATCTCTGCATAGCCTTTTTTCAGTTCTGTTTTCACTTCGTTTCCGTTAACCAATAGCACTGCTTTTTCAGGATTGCTGTCAGCATAGGCATATAAATTCCCCGGTACAGCCTGGTTCTGTAACCAGCCCGGTATCCGTAGCCTGATGGTAAACGATGCGGTTTGGACAGGATTCACTTCCAGTGAAACACTTCCTTTCCAGGGATAATCTGTGCGCTGTATAATCTCTGCCTGATTTGAACCAACCTGAACCTGCGCATGGTTCGATACAAACAGATTGACATAAAGAGTATCGCGATTGGTGGCATAGATCAGACCGGGGATCGAAGGCAAAAAACGGATCATGTTGGTGGGGCAGCACGAGCAGTCGAACCACGGCGAACGGGTGCAGGCTCCCATGTTGAACGTGAATTTACCGTCGGATTCCAGCGGGTTCGGATAAAAGAAATTCTTGCCGTCAAGCGATATGCCGGATATTAAACCGTTATAAAGCGTGCGTTCAATAATGTCATAATATTTTGAATCGCCGGTGAGTTGGAATAATCGTTGGTTCCAATACACACTGCCAATGGCTGCGCAGGTCTCGTTGTAGGCCGTAAGATTCGGGAGTTCGTAATTGTCACCAAATGCTTCCCGGCCATGCTTTGAGCCTACACCACCGGTAATGTACATTTTATTGTTCACTACGTTATCCCATATTTTCATTACCGCATTATAATATGCTTTATCACCATAGATGGCCGCAATATCGGTCATACCGGCATACATGTATTCTGCCCTCACGGCGTGGCCAACTGCTTCGGATTGCTGCAAAACCGCGACATGATCCTGACTGTAATCGCCATACAACTTGTGGGTGGTTGAATCGCCCCGCCATTCCAGAAAATCTTTGGCTAATTCAAGATAATCGGTTCTGCCTGTAATGTGGTATAGCTTGATCAATCCGGTTTCCACGATCTGGTGCCCGGGTGGTATCTGTAATTTGCCTGGTCCGAATTGGGCCACCAGCAAATCGGCATTTTTCAGGGCAATGTCCAGGAAGTTTCTTTTCCCGGTAGCCTGGTAATGGGCTGCAGCAGCCTCAAAAAGGTGTCCGCTGTTGTACAGTTCGTGATTGCTGTCTTCGAATTCCCAGCGCTTTTCTGAAGCATGGGCCCAACTTGCAGGAGGATGTTGTTTATCAATGGTAAACCAGGTGGTAATGTACCCGTCGGGCTCCTGGCCAATTTTTATGATTGATATAATCGAATCCAGATAGGCATCAAGCGCCGGATTGGGTTTACTGATCAGCGTATAGGAAGCCCCTTCAATAATTTTATATAAATCAGTATCATCAAAAGGCATCTTACCCTTTACGGAGCCCCGTTTCTTACCCCCGGCAATCAGGAAGTTCTCCATACGGCCTTCCTCATCACATTTTTTAAAGGCATATTGAATGGTGGTATCCTGGATTACCTTAATTTTAGGCAGCCAGAAATTATCGTTGATCACCACATCTTTAATATTCACTGGCATGATCGGGTAATCTGCCAGCTTGGTTTTTTCTTTGGTGCAACCGGTAATTGTGGTAATAGCTAAGAGCAAAAACAATAATCTTTTCATGTTATTCAATATTTCGACTAAAATACTGAATTATTGAAAATGACGCCACAGTATATTTACATCGGTTTAGTTTCAAAAACTTTGGTATCTGATTTCTCAAGCAGCGGTCATGTGGCTGAACAGATAGATTGTCATTTAAAAAAAGGAAACTTCCAGAATGGTTACTTCAATTTGTTATGATCAGGGATTAGTTGAGCTTGTTTGACTTTCGGCACAGTAAAATGAATTGGCATAACTGTTGATTTTTTTCTGATACCTACCCTTGATGAACAGATTTCCGAAGAATCCAAAATTGATCTGATCAAAGTTTTTCCGGATGAATTCATGATTCAGCTCTTCCGAGTATACAATGAAACTTCTGCTCACATTTCCGGAAGTATCCGAATTGATGTCGAATACTTTGACCGGAGTGTGGCAGCTGAGATCAAATGATTCGAAATCAAAATACTTAATGCCCGGCCCTTTGCTGGTCCTGAAATACATTTTCAGATTTATCAAGTCATACACTACTGACCATTTGTTATTTCCCATATCCATGCCTTTAAGTATTGAAAATACAAAGGTGGATAATGATGAGTCGGTAGCGGCATTGTATTCATTCAATTTTTTGGCACCAAACATGAAGCGCAGATCTTTGGAAATATATTCGTTTGCCAGCATCCTGTTATATGCACTGTCACTGCCGGGAATCATCTTCACTTCTTTTTCGTATGCCCTGTTGCACAGAATTTTATAGGGCATTTGTTCTCCCTGAAAAATTGTCATTTTCCCGTTGACGAACTCAATTACGGCAGTTTTCCCGCTTCCGTCTGCTACGAAGTAATGCCATTGACAATGGCCGTCGATTCTGATCTGGTCCATCATGCTAACCACCTCCTCTGTTGCGGAAAAATTATCGAGCACATACTGCATGAAGAAATGGTGATGAAATGCAGGTTTTTCAGATTTGATCCAGGTTGTTCCCATCAGAGTCATTTCACCAATATATAGCCCTTCCTCGTTCATCCCCCCGTCAATAAAATCCTTTCCCCAGGTATTGTAAGTAACAGAACCATATTTTGAGATCCACTGAATTCTTTCATTCTTTTCCTTTTTGGCACACAAACAGGTAAAGTCAGTCCACCCGATATTCTCTTTTTTTACCCCGCGTTTGTTAATATAAATTGCACCAGGCACTTCAATGTAGTCATCCAGGTTATGGCCTACCATAATGGTGTCGTTTGTGTTGATTAAGATTGTGGCGCATCCCGTATCTTCTGATATGTGATAAAATCTATAGGAATTACAGTAAATAAAGTATACTGCAAAAAGCAGAGCTATAGTTCCTAATGAGAACAACACCTTTTTTTTCATGATGAAGGGTATTAATTTCACAAAAAAGGAGTAATAATCCGGTGCAGTTTACTTTAAGGATAACATCAAGAAACTGTTGGCCAATACAATATAGTGAGAAAAATTGATTATTACAATTACAACGGGGGCAAAGGGCATTATAACATCATAGATATTCTTCTAACCGGGAACTGCAGGCACTTCTATTTTCATGTCACCGGTGGCCTGAGTAAAGGTGATGTTAAACAGAATGATGCGTTCATTCCGGTCTTTGTTGCAGAATCCTTTCCAGTAAAGGAATGTACTGTTCTTATTGAATTCCCAAAATGGTTCTGGCATGAGTTTTTAGTCAGTTTGTTTTTGCGTTAGGTAAGCTGCCAATTGAATTCGCATGAACAGCAAACTTTTTAAATACCACTTCTCCTTTTCCTGACGCAATTTCACTCCCGGCTTCGATGCTGGACAAGTACCATCCGGGTTGGAGTGCACCTGAATCAAGAAGAAAGTTGATGTATTTATGAAGGTTTATTGTACCTGCTGATTGGAAATGATCCGGCAACAGGGCGATGAGGTTCCATTTCCCTTCCGGCCCGTTGTGCGTGGTGTCGATATATATTTTATATGAAATTTCATCAATCACAACTTGCTTCAGTTTTTCGGGACTGTAAAAGGGCATATTTTTCTGATCAAACCAGATCATGAGTTTTGCCCTGATGTTCGATTCATCGGGATTTTTGCTGTCGGTAAAGGAGATGTCCGTTGAAGTATTGTATATTCCGGTTGCATGAGCGACATATTCATATTCAAGTATGAATTCTGATGAGGTTAGTGCAGCAGGTAATCGTGATGTGGTTGATGAATAGCCCTTGTAGGGTTTTTGCCCGTAAATGATCTCAGGAAACGATTTAACAGTGAAATTTTCAGGCTTGTCCGTTTCTTTTGAAAAATCCCACCGCCATCCCATGGCGCCATGTAGGGTATCGCAAAATATGGTTTCAGTCCACGGGCTTTTAGCAGCCTGCACATTCCAGGTAACATTTTCAGTCAGAAACTCACCATGACTGATGCGATCCCAGGGTTCTGATTTTTCAACCAGACCATTTGATTGTGAAGAAGAATTTACCCTTTCAATCCGTGCTACCCACCCGCCGCCGTTCATCAGCTTCACCGGCATTTTATCACTTCCTTTGATGGTTATTAATTCCTTTTTGTAATCGGTGGCATCGCGGTCGGCATTCACGCCGTCCCTGAATATTTCCGCCTGATAACTGCCTTCGGGCAGGAAGGAGAAGTCAATGATCAGCTCCCGGGGAGTCCAGTTGGTCATGGCGCCTGCAAACCAGGTATCCCCCTTTCTGCGGGCAACCGATACGTATTCTGCAACTTTACTGTCGAGCGGTATGGTTTCATCAAAGGTTGTGGGGATTTTTGTAATAAAATCGGTACATTCCTGCTCTTTCATATAGGCGGAGGGATTGTCTGACAACATCTGCAGGGGCACCTCAAATATCACATACATGGCCAACTGGTGAACACGTGTGCCCTTGCTCATGGGCATCGAATTGCTGGGTTTGAAATTAGTCTGTGTTGCATTTCTCATGGCTCCCGGCGTGTAATCCATCGGGCCCGCCAGGTTTCTGATAAACGGCAGGGTCACGTCATACCGGGGAACATCTTCATTGGCCCATTTCACATTTTCCATTCCTTTCACACCTTCAATTCCCACCACATTGGGAAAGGTCCGTTGCAATCCTGTGGGTTTAAAAACACCGTGATAATCTACTAATAAGTGATGCCCGGCAGCCTCTTTGGCGATTTCGTATAGTGATGCCACAGCCAGCTGGTCGTCGCGATCGATGAAATCGATTTTTAAACCCTTGATTCCTAGGTTCTCAAAGAACGGGAAGGCTTTGGCTTTCTGTTGGGTTACGGAATGCCACGACGCCCAAAGAATCAGGCCCACATTTTTTTGTTTTCCATAGTCCACAAGATCTTTAAGGTCTATTTCCGGAATAGGCATAGTAAGGTCATCTTCAGTCGTCCAACCATCATCCAGAATGATGTAAGGGATCTTATAAGCGGAAGCAAAATCAATATAGTACTTGTAAGTAGGGGTGTTAATTCCTGCACGAAAATCCACCTGTGAAATGTTCCAGTCGTTCCACCAGTCCCATGCCACCTGCCCTGGTTTGATCCAGGAAATATCCGCAATACGGTTCGGTGAAGCCAGCTTCTGCACAATGTCACAGTTCAGCAGATCCTTGTCGTTTCGGCTGATGACCACGGCCCGCCAGGGAAGATTCCGGTTACCGGTGGTTTTGGCTATATAATCAGCTCTTTTGATCGGAATGACATTAATGTTGTTATATCCACCCAGCTTTGTCTCAAGCGGGTAAGGTGCAAAAACACCCTTAAATCCCTTACCGGTACTGTTCAAATCCAGGTACATTCCGGGGTAGTCTTCCAGATCTGCTTCAATAATTTCTGCTTTCATGCCCTGTCCCACGTCAACCAATACCGGAAGGAAGGCCAGGGAGTCCTTGGGAAACAGAGACAGATTGATTTCCCTGTAAAGTGCTTCAAATGATGAATTGAACATTTGACCTTCCCGGTAATCCCACTGAATGGGCATGAATGCCTGATGATCTCCGGTGAAATTGAAGTTGGCTGTCTCATTCAGGATGATCACTTCCTCCTTTCTCCGGACAAAGAACCGGTAGGCTACGGCATCATCATAAACCCTGAAGATAACACCGTATCCTCCCTTGCAGGTGATGGTTAGTTCGTTGCATAGGTCTTTGACCACATTCCTCCGATAGTTGACAGCACTGAAAGAAGTATGGACGGGGATGATTTTGGCGGATTGCACTTTCGCATTGTCACCAAGTACCTCGCCATTTTGCAGTTGCAATGAGATGACAGAAGGAGCGATAATTTGTCTTCCGTCGCAATTTACCGACCACTGCAGCCGGATACCGGTTTCCACGTTAACCGAAACGGTGCCGTCAGGTGACTTCAGTTGGTACACTTTTGTCTGCTGAGCCTCTGTTATGAGAGAACTCATAAGCAACAGAGCAGTCACAACATAATTTTTCATACAGGCATGAATTAAATATATGTAACAGAACTTTCAAAGCAGCTTGTTATGGCTGCCGCTATGGTGATTCAGCACCCTGCTGCATGAATCTCCACTATTTTTACAATGGTTTCCACCGCTTTTTCCATGGATCTAACCGGAATAAATTCAAACCGGCTGTGGAAATTATGGCCGCCGGTGAACAGGTTGGGGCAGGGAAGTCCCATAAATGAAAGCCTCGATCCGTCGGTTCCTCCGCGCACCGGTATGGTTTTGGGTGTGATCCCGGTGCCGGTTATGGCCTTGCGCGCCAGTTCCACCACATGAAATACAGGTTCAATTTTTTCCTTCATGTTATAATACTGGTCGATCATGGAGAGTTTCACGGTGCGGACTCCGTACTTCAGGTTGATGTGGTCGACGATCTTGATGAGCAGATCTTTCTTTTTGTCGAATTGTTTCCGGTCGTGATCCCTGATAATATAAGTAATGGTTGTGTTTTCAACTGTTCCCGTGAAGTCGGTGAGATGGAAGAAGCCTTCATAGCCTTCGGTATGTTCGGGTACTTCAAACGAGGGCAACATGTTGTTCAGCTCCATGGCAATCAGCATGGAATTTTTCATTTTGTTCTTGGCATAACCCGGGTGTACATTGAGTCCCTGAATGGTAATTTTTGCCCTGGCTGCATTGAAATTTTCATATTCCAGTTCTCCCAATGCTCCTCCATCCAGGGTATAGGCAAAGGATGCGTTGAATTTTTTCACATCAAAACGATCCGCTCCCCTGCCAATTTCTTCATCGGGTGTAAAACCCACACGCACTGTTCCATGTTTGATTTCGGGGTGCGCAATCAGATATTCCATGGCAGTCATTATTTCTGCGATGCCGGCCTTGTCATCTGAACCAAGAAGCGTGGTGCCGTCAGTAACAATGAGTTTCTGCCCGATGTAATTGTTCATTACCGGAAACTCAAGTGGCGACAATACGATGTTCTCATTGCTGTTGAGTTTAATAGCTTTTCCCGTATGTTCAACGATCCGGGGATTCACATTTTCGGATTTCATGTCGGGGGATGTGTCCAGGTGCGCCAGGAAGCCGATAACGGGGACATCTTTGTCAATATTGGCCGGCAGGGTAGCCATCACATATCCGTTTTCATCAACCGACACATCCTGAAGTCCCATTTCAGTAAGTTCAGTTGCCAGCATGTTGGCCAATGTCATTTGGCCGGGGGTTGAAGGGCAGGTTTTTGAATTTTCATCGGATCGTGTGTTGACCTGCACATAACGGATGAATCGTTCGGTAAGTTTTTCCATACTGTTTGCATTGATTGACAAGGTTAATATAGTAAAAATTCCAATAGGCTTTGATATTGGGTAAATTGGCCGCACTTTTTTTGTGAATCAAGTATCAAGCAGCTATATTTATATCATGTTGTGCATGCATTCGCTGAATACAAATCCTTATTATAACCTTGCCCTGGAGGAGCACCTGCTGAAGAAATTCACGAATGACTTTTTTGTTCTGTGGCAAAGTGAGCCTGCTGTTGTGGTGGGAAAACATCAGAATGTGCTGGCCGAAATGAATTACCGGTTTGTAAGGGATAACGGAATCCGGGTAGCACGCCGGCTCACGGGAGGAGGAACGGTATACCACGATGCGGGCAACATCAACTTCACCTTCATCCGAACCGGTGAACCCGGAAAGCTGGTTGATTTCGGAAAATACATCAAACCGGTAACGGGCTTTCTGAAATCTCTTGGTGTTGATGCTGTTCAGGGACCTAAAAACGAAATTTTGGTTGAGGGTAAGAAAATCTCCGGGAATGCGGAACATGTTCACAAAAACCGTGTCCTGCACCATGGCACGCTTCTATTCAGCAGCGATCTGGAAATCCTTAACTCGGCAATCAGCCGGAATTCCGGGAAATTCATCGACAAAGCTGTTCAATCGAACCGAAGCCGTGTGGTTAATCTGAAGGATTGTCTGCCCCGGGAAATGAATATCAAGCAGTTGATACAGGTTTTCCTGGATTATATTATCTTAAACTATGATGGTCACCTGATCAAGATGGATAATCACTACCAGGCAGAAATAGGGCAGCTGATTCTCGAAAAATACAAAACCTGGGAATGGATTTACGGCTGGTCTCCCGATTATGAGTTTGAGAATGAATGGCAAAGGGGCAAAGCCCAAATCAGCATACATCTGAAAACACACAGGGGCTGTATCCGCTGGTGCGAGCTGAAATCTTCAGGTATTTCACGGCAAATTCTGGATGGAATTCAGGATCGGCTCACGGGTATTCCACATGAGGAAAACCAAATTACATCCATTCTGAGTTCTTCAGAATTAATACAGATAATACCTGATTTTGATTTGAATGATTTGGTAATGGCTTTTTTTTAAGAACAGCCATTACCGGAAACTACATGCCTGCATCTTTTACAGATGTTCCTTCAGTTCCCGGAACAAGGCCTTCTTCAGGAGGTTCAGGCCCATATGCCTTGCCCTTGATAAAGTAACCCGGGTACTCGCCATATCCACCTGTTGCCTGTTTCCGGGTAACCAGAATAAGGGTTGCCTTCATGTTGGCAGCTTTCTTTTTTATTTTGATGATGGCTCCCTTTTTGGCTGCAGAAGCGCTGCGGGCACTCGAAGGTGATTTTGACTCGATATCGCCCAGGAAATACAAGTCACCGATTTCCTTTTTATCTTCGGTCATCCAAACGGCCTCCCATGAACTTTCATCCAGCACGGTAAAGGCAGCCTGGTTCAGAATGTCAATTTTCCCGTTCTTATAAATAATCTTATGAACTTCCTTGCGCTCGATGGTGAATTCCTCCGGCTTGCCGGGAAAGACGAAACTGACATAGGTGGGCGTCACCGTGGTGACATCCACTGGAATAATGGACCCGTTCAGCTTGAATATCGTATCGTGGGGTACCGAAACAGGCGGCGCCGGCTGTGCAAATGCAATAACCGTGATGGTAGTGAACAGAATGCCGATGGTTAGCCTTTTCATTTCTTCTTTCAGACTTTTATTATTCACGAATATTGCAAAGTTTATGCCATGATTGCCAACTGTCTTAAAAAAAGCTTATAATGTTTTATATTACAAGCTATTAAGTCGAAGGTTCAATCGTCATTTATTCAAAGATACAAAAATACCAATTCTTTTATAACTGGCAACCTGTTTCTTGTCGGAATACAAATTGCTGTCATTCAGAACAATCATGATGCGCTGTCACAGGCAGCTATTTTCTGCACCGAAATTATTAAAATTATTCAGCTAGTCTGATTTTTGCTGTTATTTTTGTCAACAGTTTAGCCCGTATCTTTCAACTACTTCGGAGGTATTCATTAGCACCTGCCCATTCATGCAAAAGACACTGAAATCATTTCTTATTTCCATATATATCTGGACCTTTATCCTTGTCTCCATTTTGCCGTTATTCCTGCTTTATTTTGTGCTATGGGTTATTTGTCTGCCATTCGACAAAAACAAGTTTGTAACACACTATTATACGGTTCTTTGGACACGACTTTATCTTACCATCAATCCATTCTGGAAGGTCCGCCTGAAAAATGTGCAACGAATTGACCCTGCGAGAAAATATGTATTGATATCAAACCATCAGAGTATTATCGATATAGCTTTATTACTTCAGCTTCGAATCAATTTCAAATGGGTCTCAAAAGTAGAACTGGCACACGTGCCCTTTGTAGGATGGGTCATCTGGTTGAATGACCACATACTTGTGCGACGAGGTGATAAAGAAAGCGTGGTAAGAATGGCTGAGGCCTGCAAGAGAACGTTGCATGAGGGAACATCAGTTTTTATGTTTCCCGAAGGAACCCGCACCGGTAACGGTGAACTCCGGCCCTTTAAAGAAGGTGCCTTTATTCTGGCCCGGGATAATGCAGTGCCCATTCTGCCTATAGTACTCGATGGTGCAAGCAGAGCCCTGCCGAACAAGGGCTTCTGGTTCAGGGTAAAACAGACTTTTATGGTAAGTGTACTTGATGAGATTCCGGAGCAACAAATTCTGATGATGGATATTCCTGATTTGTTGGATCATACCAGGATGCTGATGATGAAGGAAATGGAAAGTTTGCGGACTGAAGCAGGGGAGTGCTGATATGGAGGTATCCCGAAGGATATTGAAAAAAATGGGCTATAAAGCCGACAGCCAGGGTATCATTGACCGGTACATAAACGTTAATGGTGCATGGGAAAGTCACCTGCAACACACCCGGGAATTCATCCTGAAGTCACTGGCAGGCAATCAACCAAATAACCTGGTTGTTCTGGGAAGCGGCTGGTTGCTTGATCTGCCGCTTGAAGAACTCTCCGGCATTGCGGGTCATATATGGCTTTACGATCTGGTACATCCATCGCAGGTTTTACACCGGTTGAAAAGATACTCCAACGTGACACCGGTTCAGGCTGAGATTACAGGTGGTGCGGTAATCAATGCCTGTCGGGCTGTGAGGGAATACAAAAAGAACGGAGCGAAGCTGACTCCTGAGCAGATTTGTGATGCATCATTCCGGTTCCCCATTGAACCTGATTGTGTCATATCCCTGAATATATACAGCCAATTAGGGCAGATGATCACAGACTACCTTATGGAAAATATACCTTATGAAACAAGTGATATTGACCGGATTATATACCTGCTGCAGCAGTCGCATCTGAAAATGTTATCTCCCGGTAAAGCCCTGCTGATATCAGACATCAGGGAAGAGTATTTCGATGCAAGTGGAATATTAACCGGAACCAGGGAACACGTGAAATGTCCGTTCCCGGTTGCATTATCTTCGGAAAGCTGGGAATGGCAGTTTGATCCGGTTGGCGGATACATAAGTGATCAGAAGACCGTACTGCAGGTTAATGCATTTCAATTCTGAATATCATTAAGGTTAGAAAATAATATACCGGTTTATGAAACACCATACCCTCAGATTGATTTTCTTTTCCATTTGCCTTTTCGTATTCCCTGAGGTCGAGTCACAATCTCTCCTATGGAAAATTTCAGGAAATGGCTGCAACCATCCGTCCTATCTTTACGGAACCATTCATCTGACCGATCAACGTGTTTTTGAATGGAAGGATTCAGTATATGAGGTGCTTGAACAATGTGAGGTCTATGCAGGAGAAATCGAACTCAGCATGGCTAACCTGATGAAAGCGGCTGGGTTGCTTATGCTGCCAGAGGATCAGACGCTCACACAAAGATTTTCAAAAGAGGATTACCAGGTATTAGCGAAAGGAGTAAAAAGCTGCTCAGGTTTTGATCTGGCTTTGTTTGACCGGCTGAAACCTCCGGCCCTGGTGTCACTTTGCTTTTCACAAAAGAAACCGGGTGATCTGGAGGCTACCGTTGACGAGTTGTTGTACCAAAGAGCAGCAGAGAGTGGTAAAATTACTTATGGTATCGAATCAGTTGAGGAGCAGGCAGCACTTCTGGATAAAATACCGGACCATTTTGTTCTGGACTACTTTATGAACCTGAATCAACAGAATACGGAGTTCGAAATGCTGATAAGGGCATACCGGAATGCCGACCTGGACAGCATTGAACTATTGATTACAGAAGAAGAATCGGGCGCCATGCTGAATGATGAACTGGTCCTGATCAGGAATCACCGCATGAGTGAAAGAATCATTCCAATGATATTGAAGCATTCTGTCTTCATTGCCATCGGATCGGGGCATCTGCCGGGCAGTGAAGGAGTGATTGCTTTATTAAGGAACAAAGGCTTTGAAGTGGAACCGGAACCCTTACAGGTATCTCAGAACTTCATGCAAGTCCTTCCTTGATTTATTCCCGCGCTTGCTGACCCCGTCATGCGGATACCCGAGCGGCGCAATGCCAAAAACCACCTGGTTTTCATTAAGTCCAAGTGCTTTGCGGAGCATCGCAGGATCATATGCTTCGATATAGCATGCTCCTACACCTTCATTTTCGGCAGCCAGTATTACATGTGTCATCAGAATGGCAAGGTCGGTTTCGATAGAATTATATCCGTCATATTGTCGTACCCAGGCTTTATTCCTGTCACCAACAATGGCAAGTATTACCGGAGCTTCTTTATACCAGGGGCGGTGGTAGCAAGACCTTACTTTTTCGAGCATTTCAGGTGACTGAATAACCCAGAATTCCCATGGTTGCTTGTTCACAGCAGAAGGAGCCATATGTGCTGTTTCCAGGATTCTTTCCAATACTTCCTTTGAAACAGGCTTCTGTGGGTCATAATCGCGAATGCTTTCACGTATACGAACCAGATCATTGAATTCCATGAGCGGTTTTCTTTTGTGATTAAATATCGGCAAAGTTTTGGATATTCATGATGGCAAAATAGATCTTTCATCGGATTGTAATTGAATACAATATTCATTATGTTGGCCGCCCTATGATAGATAATTCAGGCCAAATAACATATGAAAGAATTAGTAAACTGAATTATTTTGACTAATTTTAATTCATTACAAAACTTTTTTTATAACCAAACCAATCTATTATGAAAGTATTCAGATTAGTTCCACTTATGTTGCTGGTGTTGACGGTAACATGTGTAAGTTGCAAGAAAGGTCCTGATAAACTCATTGCCAAAACCTGGAAAGTGACCGACGTGATCGCAAAGGGTACATTGAGCGACAGCCTGTTTCAGGCAACCAAAGCAGAATTGCTGAAGGTTGAAATGAATTTTAAGGATAACAAGTACACCATGGTCAGTGACGGAAAAACCATTGAAACGGGAACCTATGCCATGGAAAACGGAAACCTTGTGGTGAAAACCGAAAATGGCATGAATATGAGCACGGTTGTTACAAAAGACAGACTGTTGCTGGAAACACCCGACTTTACCACTACCTTACTGCCTAAATAACCAACTTTAAATCTGATTGTCATGGGATTATTTGATAAACTGGCTCAGTCCATTACCACCCCTGCCGAAAAAGCAAATTATACATCTTTGCTTTCAGCCGCCGGAGTGAGCATTCCCAATCTAAAGTGTTCACTTGAAAATGGAATTCTCTCGGTTTCAGGAACTGTTCCTGACAGTACTGCGGCTGATAAGGCTATTGCTGCCCTGAAAAAAGCCCCGGGAGTGAAGGATGTAAAAAACTATCTCGAGGTTGAAGACCTTACTTCTAAGAATATCCGGATGAAGGTGGTTACCAAATCTTCAAACCTGAATATCCGTAAGGGTCCCGGAACCGATTTTGACATTGTGGGCAAAGCTGCGCACCATTCAACTGTTCAGGTGATTAAGAAAATGTATAACGGATGGTTCTACATTAAATCAGAGCAGGGTGTTGAGGGATTTTGCTCAACCGATTACCTCGGACCCATTTAGCATCTGATATTTTAGAATACTATTGAATCAAAAACCCCGCGGTCTTTATCATGTGACGCGGGGTTTTCCATTGATGCCTTTCAAATCATGAAGACTCCGATTTCCTTTTCTTTCAGTACAGGTTCTCCGCTTTCCACTTCATTGACATGAGCACCCGGGTTTTTCCGCTGGGGTGATCAAATAAGAGTATTTCTTCCAGCTTACTCGGACTTATTTTCCGGTATTCCGACATTTTCATGGACACTGAGGCAAAACCGTCGGGCTCCGCGGCGGCATTCAATCCGAAAATATCTGCCTCTGATTCAGTTGTACGCACGATGGTATTCATAACCGGTGCAGTCAGAAACATGTATACTGAAAAAAACAGTATGAGCAATGGCAGACTTTTGATATCAGCAATACCGGCTATTCCTAACCTGTTTCCCAACCGGCGAATGGTTATCTTCATCAACCAGTTGATGAGGGCAAAACCGACAATGATCACCAGACCAATATAAATCAGCAATTTATACACATGGTTCAGCACATAGTGCCCCATCTCGTGAGCCATTACTGCCTTTATTTCTTCCATACTACATTTGTTCAGCAAATTGTCATTCAGCGAAATTCTTATGGTGCTGCCTATTCCGCTGACATTGGCACTGATACGTGTCGACTGTTTTGAGGCGTCGAACTGATAAACGTTATCTGCAGGCACTCCGTTTG
>CAYVBH010000059.1:0-15762 GCA_964449015.1 uncultured Bacteroidales bacterium | reverse complement strand
ATTTTGACGGTGCCAGATTATTTCTTTTGGCCCAACTGTTCACATAGGGCATCATTACTGCAACCAGTGGCACATTGTTCAGAAACATGGAGAACAGCGGCACGGCAAGTGTCATCCGGCTCATGAATTGACGTGAGGTTTTCACCCGCCTGAAAATCCGGTCGAAAGAAAACTCAATAATATCTGTTTTGCGGATCACATCACTGAACAACAATACAAGTATGACTACAGCTACCTGTTCATTTCCAAAACCCTTAACAATTTCGGCAGGTGTAAGAATTCCGAAAATACCCAGTGTGATAACGCCAATCAGCAGGGTAAAGGATACCCCCATGATGTTCCAGAAGAGCGATACGAGTATGAAAATCAGGACAACAAAAACAAGCAACAGATCAAAGGAAATCATATCCGGATTATAATAATGTTGTCATCCATATCGGTCAAAGTAACCGCTAATGTATGAAATATTAAGAATTTTGAAAACCATAGGGATGTTGAACTGTTAATAATATGGGCTATATTTGGAAATTCACTATGATAGATTAGTTTCTTTAGATATGACACAGATAAACATGCTTAAACCAGTTGCTGTATGGCGTTTCTTTGAAGAAATACTGGCCATTCCGCGTCCTTCGAAAAAGGAAGAAAAAATAATCCAATTCATCATCAGTTTTGCAGAAAAGTATCAACTCGATTATAAAAAGGACGAACAGGGTAATATTCTGATCCGCAAGGCTGCTTCAAAAGGTTTTGAGAATCGCAAGCCGGTTTGCCTGCAGAGTCATCTGGATATGGTTTGCGAAAAAAACAGCTCAAGCAACCATAATTTTGAGACCGATTCGATAAAAACAGTAATCGACGGTGACTGGGTAAGAGCGGTTGACACAACGCTAGGTGCCGACAATGGCATTGGAATTGCAGCCATGCTTGCCGTTTTGGCTGATCCTGCCATCGAACACGGGCCCATTGAATGCCTTTTCACCACTGATGAAGAAACCGGGCTGAACGGAGCCAAAGGATTGAGTACCGGTTTCTTTGAAAGTGAGATATTGCTTAACCTGGATTCCGAGGATGAGGGCGAATTGTTCATTGGTTGCGCAGGCGGCATGAATACGCTGGCTACCATGAAATACAATATGAGGCCTACGCCCGAAGGATCTACAGCATTCCGTATTGAAGTCAACGGACTCCAGGGGGGCCATTCCGGCACCGATATTCAAAAAAACCGGGGCAATTCCATAAAAATCCTGAATCAGTTTCTGTGGGAATCCAGAAACCGTTTTGGAGCCCGGCTTTCTGTTTTTGAAGGCGGCAACCTGAGAAACGCCATTCCACGGGAAGCATATGCGATTGTTGTTATTCCTGAAAAATACAATGATGTGTTTTCAGGTTACTTTCACGATTATTGCAAAATCATTAAAAGCGATTACCTGGTAGATGAGCCGGGTATTCATCTTACGCTTACACCTGCCTCACTACCCGAAAAGGTAATGAAAAAGAAAGTACAGGAAAAACTGCTGAATGCACTCTATGCCTGTCCACATGGCGTTATCTCGTGGAGCAGGGTGATGAGCGACCTGGTTGAAACATCAACCAACCTGGCGTCAATTAAATTTGAGCCTATGAACCGCATCATCATTGCCACCAGCCAGCGCAGCTCGGTTGATTCGGCAAAAACACAAATTGCCAACACAGTAAAAAGCACATTTAAACTGGCAGGTGCTTTGGTTGAACAAACCGAAGGATACCCGGGATGGAATCCAAATCCCGATTCAGCCATCCTGAATATTACCAAATCATGCTATCAGAAACTCTTTCAGGTGGAACCGGCAGTCAAGGCCATACACGCCGGACTGGAATGCGGACTTTTCCTTGAAAAGTATCCTTACCTGGATATGATTTCATTTGGCCCAACCATTGTTGATCCACATTCACCTTCAGAACGTATCAACATATCCACAACTGAAAAGTTCTGGCTTCTTTTGCTCGATGTGCTTAAAAATGCCCCGGTACAAAAGAAACCTTAATATTGTATCAGAATGTATGCTGGTCCGGATTATTCGGCCGGTTCAAAATCCTCTTTGGTAACGCCGCATACCGGACAAACCCAGTCATCAGGGATGTTTTCAAAAGAAGTACCGGGAGTGATTCCGCCATCAGGATCACCCTCAACTGGGTCATAAATATAGCCACAAACTATACACTTATACTTTTTCATAATAGCTCAATGTTCATTTCCCTGCAAAAATATAACTTTACCTGAAATTTGAACCCAATAAATAGTAAAACCATTTGATCATCATGATTTCATTACAAACAGAAAAACTGACTTTAATTGCAATCCTGACCCTGATCACATGGGTTCTCCAGTTTTCTCAAAACCGCAAGATGCCTTAGCCAGTTAAAAACCGAAAATGTAATTCCGATGATTACACTAGAGAAGATATAAACCTAAACCAAGTTAACCGTGATAAAAAACAACAAAGCAGTGATGATTTTATTGACTGGTATACTATTCTCAATAGTTGCATGTCTCCCCATGGAAGATCCACCACAGGAAACCATTGACCTGCAGAAGCTGAATAATCTGCCGGTTCTGTTGAATGAGAATTCGGGGATGACAGAATACGATGGACTGATTTGGTTTATCAACGATGGCGGAAATGACTCTGCCATATATGGATATAATCGAATCAACAGAACCATGGAACGTTCGGTAGCCATCCGGAATTCCAGTAATGTGGACTGGGAGGATATAACCCAAAACGAAGAGTATCTGTTTATTGGTGATTTCGGTAACAATGCTTCGGGAAACCGGGATGATCTGAAAATATACATGATCAGCAAATCAGACCTGATTCCAGCCGCAGATACCGTTATACCTGCCGGCATCATTCATTTTCGATATGAAGACCAAACTGATTTCTCGCCGGTGACTAATAGCGCTACATCATTTGACTGTGAAGCCTTTATTGCTACTGAAGATTATGTTGTACTGTTTGCAAAAGACTGGCTGAATCAGCAGACACGACTGTATACTCTGCCTCTGATTCCTGGAAATCATGTGGCTAAACTGAGAAAGCACTGGGATGTGAACGGATTGGTTACTTCGGCTGCCTGGTCGGCTGATGAACAGGTTCTTTATCTGTTGGGGTATTCTGATATTGTATCACCCTTTCTATCCATTTTTTCAGGATTTGATTCAGATAACCTTACCTATAACAAAGTAAACCGTATCGAATTTCCATACCTGATGCCCACTCAGACAGAAGGCATAGCAATTCGCTCAGATGGAACTGTTTTAATCTCTTCAGAGGCTTTTACGCAAATCACCAATCTGGAAAAGGGCCCCGAACTGTTTGTTGTTGATTACGACTAATCAGGGAATTATATGTAGTATCAATTGCATTTGGCAGGATTGAGGGTAAAGCTCAGGGTAGTTCCTTTTCCCTCTTTGCTTTTGGCTTTGATCCGGCCATTGTTTCTTTCAACAAATTCCTTGCAAAGGATCAGGCCCAGACCTGTTCCGGATTCTCCTCGGGTGCCGGTGGTAGAGTAAAATGTATCTGCCCTGAAGAGCTTGTTCAGACATTCCTGATCCATGCCAATACCGTCATCTGCAACCGCTATTTCAAAATTATTACCGGTTTTATTTGCAGAAACAATGATTTGTCCGTCAGGATGCGAAAATTTGATGGCATTACTGATCAGATTTCTCAATACAGCGTTGATCATATTTTTGTCGGCATGCACCAGGGTATCCTGTTCAATGTCATTTTTCAGTGTAATACCCTTTTTGAGCGCCAGCGCACTATGTAACTCAATTGCAGCGGATGCTGTTTCGGAAAGATCGAAATTCTCGGGTTGAAAGCTGATTTTATCGGTTTGTGATCTGGCCCACTGAAGCAGGTTTTCAAGGAGATTGAATGCCGTTTGGGAGGATACGTTGATCAGGTCTAGAACATTCTTTTTCTGTTGGTTATCCATCTCCTCATAATCTTCCTTCAACAACTTGCTGAATCCCATGATGGCATTGAACGGGTTCCTGAGATCGTGGGCAATTATGGAAAAGAGTTTGTCTTTGGTCCGGTTCAGGTGCTCAAGCTCAGTATTGACCATAAGCAGATGCTGTGTTTGGGATGCAAGTTCTTCCGATTGTTGGAGAATTTCTTTTTGTCTGCCTTCTAATAGTTCATTTGTTTCTTGCAGGTCATCAGATTTTTTCCTGAGTTCCCGTTCAATTCTTTTCAGCGTTGTGATATCACGGCAAATACCTACAACACCGATAATCTCACCCTCACTGTTTTTCATGGGTACTTTGGTAGTGGCAATGATGGTCCGGTTACCGAATTCATCAAAAGCTGTTTCCTCATGATTGATCATGGGTATGCCGGTTCTGATGACATTTTGTTCAGCATCATAAAATGACTGTGCCAGATCAGGTTCATAAAAATCAAGGTCTGTTTTGCCAATCAGATTCTCTGAGGTAGTTCCCATAACCTGAGCTACTTTTTTATTGGCCACGGTAAACCTGCTTTCCCGGTCTTTGATGAAAATCAAATCAGGCATGCAGTCGATCAGCGTTCGCAGTTGTTTGCGTTCATCCTGCAGGGAAACCTGTGCTTCATGTTCAACTTTCAGTTTTTCGAGTCTGTATTTTTTCAGAATAGAAAAGAAGATATAAGAGATGATGACGGCAATTAGCAATATCATCAATATCCTGAAAAGGCTTGTTCCCCAGAAAGGAGGCCTGATTATAAAAGTAACTGCCTTGCCTTCATGGTTCCATACATTGTCGCTGTTTGATCCGATAACCCTGAACACATATTTTCCGGGGCGCAGGTTGGTATAATTGACATACCTGCGTGATGCATCTGTTGCAATCCAATCCTGGTCATACCCTTCCAGCATGTATTTATACATATTCTGAGCAGGCATGCTATAATCAAGTGATGAAAAAGTGAGCGAGAAATTATTTTGATTATAAGGAAGTTGTACCAATCTGGATGCTAAAACTGATTTTCCGGTAAGTTCAGTAACGCTTTTCACTCCCTTTTTACCTGAAAATGAAAGTGAGGTTATGTTAATTTCCGGAACGCGGAGATTAATTCTGATACTGTCCGGGTAAAAGGAATGACATCCTTCAATACCCCCAAAAAACATTTCTCCGGATGCCGATTTAAAATATGACCCGTAAATAAATGCATTCTCTTTGATGCCCTTATATTTGTCAAACCGGTGAATCCTTCCGGATTCCGGATTATAAATAATGATACCCCTACTCGTGCTTACCCAGAGGTTACCGTGATTGTCGCCCAGAATTCCATAGATGATGTTGTCATTTAGGTATTCATGGGAGGGGCCGGGTGAGAATTCGTTTAATTTTCTGTTGAGCCTAGATAAGCCACCTCCGTTTGTTCCCACCCACAGGTTGTTTTCTGCATCATCAAACAGGGCATATACGGTGTTGTCGTTTAACGAACGCGGATTATCGGGATCATTTGTATATCTAACAAAATAACCTATATCTTCAGGTTTTGCAGCATCAATGTCTTTAATAACGAACTCATTCAGTCCGCCATTTCGTGTACCAACCCATACTTTTCCAAGTTTGTCCTTGAAGATCCGGTTCACATCATCACTTCCGAGGCTAGCAGAATCTCCGTAAACATTTCTCAAGTTAACGAACCTGCCTGTTCTGAGATCGAAAACGTCGAGGCCTTCACCTTTATCCCTTTCACGTGTTCCCAACAACAGATGGTCACGATCGTACTGTACGATAGATGATATGCTGTTGCTACTTGGTCCGGAACCCGTTTCATCCTGTCTCTTAAAAATCATGAATTTTCCTGACGCCGGTTCAAACCGGTTCAAGCCCCCCCTGTCAGTACCGATCCAGATAACCTGCTCTTTGTTTTCAATTGTCTCAAGTAATGACAGTATGCTGTTACTGCTGATCGAGCTGTTGTTCAGATTGTAAGTCTTTTTTTCCTGTGTTTTTCTGTTAATACAAATCAGTCCACCGAAGCGGGTGCCAAGCCAGAGATATCCTTTCGAGTCTTCAAGAATCGCTGCTACTCCGCCTCCGTTTCTGAATACATGATCATCCTGTGATGCAGTGTAGTGATTGAACGAATTAATGATGGGCACTATTTTAACAATTCCTTCGTGAAGGGTACCTGTCCACAGGATTCCCACGGGATCGCAATATATTGAAGTGATCATCTTGTTCTTCAGATCAGCCTGTATGGACTCATTTTCAAGGTTATCGATACTGCCGTTGGAAATATTGAGCCGAATCAATCCTCTTCCCAATACATTCAAAACCAAATGATATCTGTCCTGAAAGGCCATGGTTTGAATAATGCTGTTCCGGAAATTCTCAGGATCGGAATTACCTGTATTGAAGAAAGAGAACCTGTTGTTTGCACTGTTCAGTTTAATGAGCCCATTCCCCCATGTTCCCAAATACAGGTTACCGTTAACATCCTGTGTGATTGACTGAACAGAAACTCCTTCTTTCAGATCCTCACCTGTTATCTTTTCAAAGCTTTTTGATGGAATGTTAAACCGGAATAATCCGTCAGAAGTTCCGATCCACAGATACCGGTCATCCAGGTTATCTGCAAGCAGTGCATTTACATTATTGCTTTGATCGGAAAAACTGTTCCTGTAATGGTGACTGACACCTGTTTTCTTATTTAAACTGGTAATACCTACTCCCCTTGACCCAATCCACAAACTTCCTTCAACATCCTGAACAATTCCGATTATTTCATTGATGTTCTGGATGGTAAAATCAGAGGTTTGAAAGGTATACCTTTTAAAATTTCCGGTAATCTGGTTATAGCTATTCAGCCCGTTATCGGTGCCAATCCAGAGATCACCTTCACGATCTTCAAAAATGGTGTTGATATTGCCATTGCTCAGTGAATTGGTATCTTTTGGGTTGTGATGGAATATTTTCAATTCGTAACCGTCATAGCGGTTCAATCCATTCCAGGTGCCGAACCATATAAAACCATACTTATCTTTTGTAATGCAGGTTACAACGCTATTCGACAAACCGTTATCACGAGTGATCATATCACTCCTGTATTTCAATTCCTGACCTGAAATGGTAATTGCTAAACCTCCCAGAAGAAATGACAAAAACAGTTTTAGATGGTGCAATGACATTGATGACTTGTGAGATGTATTTTTATACGAAGAATTGCAGAATTTGTTAAGCCTTAATCGCAATTTTATTGACAGAAATTCCTATTCTATTCCTGTTTCACTATTTTTAGGTTTAATTTTATATTGTTACTGCCATGAGCCCTCTTCAAAGACACCTCTATCTGATCCCAACTTCGCTTGGGGAATCAGCTCTTACACGGGTTTTACCCGCCTATAATCTGGAAATCATCAGGTCACTTAGCTGTTTTGTGGTTGAAGAGGAAAGAACTGCAAGGCGGTTTCTTGCCGGGTGCGGATTAAAAGATGAACTTCCCCGCATACAATTCTTCCTATTGAACGAACACACTCCCGTTTCAGAAATCCCGGTAATTTTCAACAGTACGGGCAACTCTGACATCGGGATGATCTCGGAAGCAGGGGCTCCCGGAGTGGCCGATCCCGGAGCTATGCTTGCTGCAGAAGCTCACAGGTTAAATATACAAGTTGTTCCGCTTGTTGGTCCATCGTCACTACTGTTGGCCTTAATGGCATCAGGCCTGAATGGTCAGCAATTTGCATTCAACGGCTACCTTCCGGTAAAAAGTAATGAAAGAATTGCACGAATCAGATATTTTGAAAAAAGATCGGAATCGGAAAAGCACTCGCAAATTTTTATTGAAGCACCTTACCGCAATAATCAGCTTATCCAGGCTTTTCTGGAAACATGCAAACCTGCTACAAGGCTTTGTATTGCCGCAAACATTACGCTGTCAAATGAATGGATCAAGACCAAAGCCATCAGGGATTGGCGTATCGCTCCGCCCCTGGATCTCAAAAAACAACCGGCGGTTTTTATTCTACAAGCCTGACAGAACAGCTTGATTATGGAGAAACAATATCATCCACGATAATGTCATATACCACATTTTGATACGAGGGAATAATGGTAAAGCCATATCTTGAATCAACCAGACCGTCTTTGCCGAATGCCTGAGTGTATGGTAATGCCACTAATGCACGAGTACCCTTGCGCATCTCTCCAAGTGCCAACTGCAGACCCGGAGGGATTCCCGCGGAAGGAGTGATCATTTCTCCTGCGGAGATTTTTGTCTTACCCCATATGAGCTTAATCTGATCCTTGCTGATCGGGAAATTGGTGTCAAAAGTATCATTTGCTGCGCTCCGGAATTCATCAATCAGCAATCCGGCAAACCGGAAAGAAACCTCATCCCCGGTTACCGGTTTCATGGTATCCTCAGGAGGTGTAACAATTTCTTTGTAAAAAACGCTGTCTTTCAGTTGGTAGGTAAAACCGTTTTCAGAAAGGTATGTTTTATATAGCGATTTTGAATAGGTCAGTGGATTATCAACCACTTTATGTAGCTTGATTTCATAAATCAGCGGTTTGTAATCATAGAATGCCTTATCCGAAGGAATAATCAGTGTTGCCTTGCCTCCCTCTTTCATCATTGACAGTCCTTCATTAATCCCGGTAATGCTCTTGCCCAGGGGCATCATGATCGGACCGTATAAATAATTCTTGTAGTTTTCGGCTGCAATCCACTGACTTTTCAATGAATCATAACTGGTTTCCCTGATTTCCATATTTTCGAGAAACCGGCCCTCAAAGCTGATAATTACATAATCACCTGCAGCAGGTGATGTTGCATTTCCGCTAGTATCCCCGATGAAGTATATACCTCCCTCAGTTTTGGAATCGTCAGTTATACCATTGTCTTTCAAATACTTCTGAATTATTTCCAGTTCATGAGCCCGCTCTTTATCCTCAATAGGCTCAACACAACCTGATGTCAGCATGATCAGGGCAAAAATTATACTGAACCATGAAAAATGTGATGTTTTCACTATTCAAAAGTTTTAAATGGTTGACTATTTTCTGTTTTCAGATGAAAAACAACGCTAAAGGTTGCGTCAGCTTTTATCAGGTGAAGATACACTTATAATTTCAACTTCAAAAATAAGCGATGTAAAGGGTGGTATGATGTTGCTTGATGAACCGCGGTTACCAAAGCCCAATTCCGAGGGAATTATAAAAAGTGATTTTTCACCCGCTCTCATCATACCGATAGCTTCCTCCAAACCCTTGATCACCTGCCACTCAGTTCCATAAACAAACTGAAATGGTTGCTGACGTTTGATGGTTGAATCAAAGAACTTTCCATTTAAAAAATGTCCCTCATAATTTACAGTAACCGTATCTCCTATTTCCACCTTTTTTCCGGTTCCCGGTTTCAGGTTTAAATAATAAAGCCCTGATGGTAGCGGGTCTACATCCAGCTTTTCCTGTTCGATAAACTGTTTGAGGATCACTTTTTCATATTCGCCAAAATCCTCGATCCACGATAAAAATGCCTCTTTCTGGCGAAGAAAGTCCTGTTCGGTTTGTATCTCCAACATGTCAATCTTCACTTTCAGGGCATCTCCGGACTTAATAAAACGTGGCAAAGACGTTTGTAGTGTAACAGTGAAAAAATTATCCGCCAGAATGATGAAAGTGGCACTTTCTTCCACGGAAAGCATGCCGAAACACTCATCGATAGCCCCATCGTATGCCGGTTGACTTACCTGAAGCTTTCTTGTCCCTTTAAAGAAAACCGAATCGCTCATGGTCATGTAGGTAAGATTTACCGTGATAAAATCTCCGGTATGGGCTTTTACAGTATCCTCACCCAGGGTGTGCAACTGGTAGTAGATTCCGTGTTTGGCCTTTTTGAAACCAGGATATTTTGAGAACCGGTTACAGGAAACAAAAATTAGTGCAACCAGCGTGATCAGAAGGAGAGTTCGTATTTTCATAATGTCAGGGTTCTACTTTTAATAAATCAACCTTGTAAACAATGATTGAACGGGCAGGTATCCGGTTGCCGTCTCCCGGCACGCCGTGTGCCAAATGTGGCGGCATGATAAACAATGCCTTGCTTCCTTCATGCAGTAGCAGAATGCCTTCTTCAAGTCCCGATTCCACCCCGCCTTTGCCAACAACAAATTGTTTCAGACCAAGAGAGTCGGAATCATAACATTTGGTCGCATCAAGCAAGCTGACTTCGTAGGCAATGGTAACCCGACTGTTCTCTCCGACTTTAATTCCCCGACCTTTTTCGGTTACCGTATACCATAAGCCTGATGATGTTTCCTCAAGATTAAGCCGATGTTGCTCAATATATTCAAGAATTTTCTCTTTGTCTCTCTGAACCAGCAATCGGTTTGCGCCGATGAGCGCCTCTTCAGTCTCCCTAATCTCAGCTTCGCTGACGGCCTGTTCCTGTTTACGTGAACATGAAAGTAGAAAGGTCGCAACAATGATTATCAGTATTCCTTTATTCATTATAATCGCACAGTTGATCCTTATAAAGAGGAAGCAAGTTCTTAAAACGGTTGATGGTAGCACTTAGGTCTGAAAATGATTCGCCACCCGAGGCATTCAAATGCCCTCCTCCGTTGAAATACTTCCTGGAAAAAGCGTTCACTGCAAAACCGCCTTTGGAACGCAGGGATACCCTGACATGGTCTTCTTTTTCGATAAAAAGTGCAGAGAAGCGGATACCCCTGATCGACAACGGGTAGTTCACAAATCCTTCCGTATCACCGGGTTCAAATTTAAACTTGTCCAAATCCCTGCGTGAAAGCCAGATAAAACCGGTACGATATTCAGGAAGAACTTCCATATTTTCATTCAGGCAGAATCCAAGCATGCGCATCCGGTTTGCGGAAAAATTGTCATAAACCTGGCTGTAGATTCTGTCTTTTTCAATGCCATAGTCAAGCAATGCCGCAACCGTTTCCCAGGTATTCCGGCTGGACGAATTGTAGCTGAAACATCCGGTATCAGTCATAATACCCGTGAATATGCATGATGCCACATCTTTGTCGATGTGTTCCTTCATGCCGGTATCCAATATGAAACGATAAACAAGCTCTGCCGTTGAACTGACCGATGTATCTGAGATCATGTAATCAACAGCTACATCGGGATCGGGATGGTGATCAATAAGTACTTTATAAGCTGACGACACCTGGTGGGCTTCATTGAGCTCCTTAACCCTTTTCAAATCATTGAAATCCAATGCAAATATCAAATCGGCCTGTTTGATGGCATCCAACGCTGCTTCCGGCTGCTTTTTATAGATAATCAGACCTTCGGTACCCGGCATCCATTTAAGGAAAACAGGATAATCATTGGGTGAAATAACTGTAGTGCGATGCCCCAGTCTGACAAACAGGTTGACCAGGGCCAAAGCAGATCCAACGGCATCTCCGTCAGGATTGACATGAATGAGTATGGCAATTTGCCTGCCGCTTTGCCTGAGCAATTCTGCAATAACCGATGTATCGCCCTGGATGATGTTAGAATTTCCTTTTCTCATAGTGATGTTACCCGGGTCAAATTTAATTAACTTCTTCTCTTAAAGGCAGATTTAAAAGATCAAGTTTTTAAATAATTTCAACATGCCTGACTTGGCATGCAGGTGGTGTACAATGAGCCGAATAATTAATTATATTCGCCTAATACCAAACTTTTCAATGTTATGGCCGGAACAAAAACTTTCTTCATTATCAAGCCGGGAGCTGTAAGTCATGAGTATGTCGGACCCATTCTGGCGAAAATCAATGCCAACGGATTTCACATTGCTGCATTGAAATTAATTCAACTTGACAGGCATCATGCCGAGCATTTTTATTCGGTACACATTCAGAAGCCTTTTTTCGAAAGCCTCGTGACCTTTATGACATCCGGCCCGGTGGTAGTCGGCATACTTGAAAAAGAAAATGCCGTTGCAGATTACCGGAAACTGATGGGTGCCACAGATCCCGCCAAAGCAGCTGAAGGTACGATCAGAAGACTTTTCGCCGAAAACATTGAGCGGAACGCGGTTCATGGTTCCGACAGTGATGAAAATGCCGAAATCGAAAGTGATTTTTTCTTTTCAAAGAGCGAACGGTTTTCGAAGTTTGAAGAATAAAAGCAGGCAAAGATCATTTCTCCGGTTTAAAACGATTCCTATATTTATCGATGTAACCGGATTTACTAACTAAAACAAGAAACATATGTTTAAAGGACATCCAAAGGGGCTTTATGTGGCCGCTCTTGCCAATATGGGCGAAAGATTCGGCTTTTATACAATGGTAGCCATCTTTACTTTATTTATTCAGGCAAAATATGGTTTTGATGCAGCCAGAACAAGCCACATCTATGCAACCTTCATTGCATTTGTCTATTTTCTACCACTCCTTGGCGGTATTATTGCTGATCGTCTTCTGGGATACGGGAAAACAATTACGCTGGGGATAATTGTCATGTTCATTGGATATCTGCTTCTTGCCCTTCCAACCAAGTTTGGTACCGGATTGTTTTCAATTTACATTGCTTTGGGTGTGATAGCATTAGGAACTGGTCTTTTCAAAGGCAATCTTCAAGCCTTGGTTGGATGTCTATATGATGACCCAAAATTTGGGACTAAAAGAGACAGTGCATTCAATATATTTTACATGTGCATTAATATTGGTGCTATGTTTGCCCCAACTGCCGCTGAAGCTGTCAACAATTTCATCCTTAAAGCTCATAATTACACCTATGATGGAAGAATTCCAGCAATGGCGCATAAATTAATTAAAGGACAACTTGCTAATGCTCAGGAGTACCTTTCCATAGCACAGTTACAGGATAGCGGTGTAACCATGGAAAGTCTAAGAACCTTCTCAGAAAACTATTTAAATCAGCTATCTTCTTCTTACCACTACGGGTTTGGTGTTGCATGCATCAGTCTGGTTGTTTCAATGCTTATCTTTATTGGATTCAGAAAGCATTATAAATATGCAGATCAAACAGAAATGCAAAAAAATAAGAATAATGATATAACTATGGCTGTTGAAATGACACCAAAACAAATAAAAGAAAGGATCGTTGCTCTATCTCTTGTATTTGGTGTCGTCATCTTCTTCTGGATGGCATTTCATCAAAACGCTGCTGCTATGACCTATTTTGCAAGGGATTATACTTTAACAAGTGTTGGGAAAATTACGTATATATTCTTTGATCTTTTTACTTTGTTATCACTGTTTCTATCGATACTGGGTTTGATATTCGCATTTCAGAAGAAATCTTCATCCACAATCCGGCTTATTGGAGCTGTATCATTTATTGTTTTTGCAGCTTTTGTTATTTATCGGTTCTCAAATTTCCGCGATTCAAATGCTTTTACTCCGCAAATGTTTCAGCATTTCAATCCTTTTTTCATTGTGGTTCTAACTCCCCTTGTTATAGCTTTTTTCAGCTGGCTCAATAAAAGAGGTAAAGAACCTTCTGCTCCAAGGAAAATAGGAATTGGAATGATCATTGCCGGCTTGGCCTTTGTTCTATTAGCGTTAGCTTCAATAGGACTTCCTAGCCCAAAATCACTTGGAGGATTAGGCGCTCCTGATCCTTCGAGGGTTTCAACTTATTGGTTAATTACTACCTATCTGATTCTGACAATAGCTGAATTATTTCTGAGTCCAATGGGCATTTCATTTGTATCGAAGGTTTCACCACCCAAATATAAAGGTTTGATGCAGGGTGGCTGGTTTGCTGCTACTGCCTTAGGTAATTACCTGATGGGGCAGGCTGCAGGGCTCTGGGATTTTATTCCGTTATGGATGCTATGGAGTGTTTTTGTGGTTTGTTGTTTACTTGCAGCAATATTTATATTCAGTGTTATGAAAAGGTTAGAGAATGTAACCAAATAGATTTTAAAGATTCAATAATATTAAAAGGCAAAAGGAAGAAAGTTAAAATGGCAGTGTAAACGTTAGTTTCTCTCATTTCTATCTCTGCCAAGCACATTGCATTGACAGATAAATAGAAGCGCTGAACATTGTCTGCAAAAGAAATAGCCGTCAATTTATCAAGTTGAAAAATTGACGGCTATGTTCTCCAAACTACGCCCAATTTTTTGTCTTTTTTGTCAGCTTCCGATTATTAATGGCTTCCTCCCTGAACCTTCAGCCGGTCTCCGGCATCTTCCACAACCTGCCGGTACCATTGTTCATCGTATCCGGGTTGTTCAACATGAGGGTTTTGCTGACCCGGCACTGCTGTTTTTACATTGCCATCCATATACCTTGTAAATAGGAAAGCATAGAGCTTTTTCCATTCTGCGACGGTGTTTTCGCCCGATTTTACAGAATAAGAAGTGATATACTGAGTGGCCTTTTTGGGGCTCTTTTTGTAAAGAGCGCCTGCTACCTTGTCCACTTCAATGGTTTCGGCAAGGTACTTTTTTTCAAGCGCTTTCTGCTTTTCCTGGATAAAGGGGATCATGTAATTGTACCTGGTATAGGCCAGATTTGACACCTGGTTGAAAACCCAGAAAGCAGCATCGGGACTGAATTCCATCATTGATCCGTTTCCTACGGCAAAAGATGGTGGCACGGCGTTCATGCCGCAATACATAGGGGTATAAACGGTGCTGTAGGTATCGTCCACGCCAAACCACAGGATACCGCCAACCGGATCAGGCAGCCAGGAACGCGACTGCGTAATAAATGAGAAACCGGTTTGTTGTGTTGAAATGGCTCTTTCGTTCAGGTATGATTTTCCGTCCACCTGCCAGGTCATGGGACGCCAACGTACGATGCTTTTGTTCGGACCGGCTCCAATATCTTTCGTCATATCCAGATCTGTGCCCTGGTAATAATCACGCATCATATCCATCACATCTTCAACTCCAATCTTTTTATTGGCCTCAACCCACAATGGTAGCCTGTGGTGCAAGTTTTCGCCTTTGGCATAGTCCGTATATTCATCCATACCATTGGCTACTTTTCTAAACCCCGACCAGACACGGGCATCACAAAAGCGTGCTCCGCTAAAATCAACAGGGGCATAGGCATCCGAAAAGCTGAAATCTTCGTCACGGCCATTAAAATAGCCCTTACTTCGGGCAAAGGAAATTACATCTTTTGCATAAAGGCAATTTTCAGGGTCATTCAAAGGGAAAGTAGTAATTCTGGACTGATTGGCATGTCCGCAAACATATCCTTCAGGAATTTTGCGGGCAACCCAAACCGCACCCTTATTGCCGGGGCCTTTCCCAATCAGCTCCATGATCCATACCTCATTCGGATCAGCAATGGAGAATGATTCACCGGTGCTGCAATAGCCGTATTGCGACATCAACTGGTCCATCAACAGGATGGCTTCTCTTGCCGTTTTGGTACGCTGCAAAGCTATGTAGATAAGGCTTCCATAATCGATTATTCCGGTCGTATCCTGCAATTCCTCCCGGCCTGTATAAGTTGTTTCTCCAATAGCAAGCTGGTGTTCATTCATGTTGCCTGTTACCGAATAGGTATGCCTGGCCTCAGAAATTTTTCCCAGAAACCTGCCGGTATCCCATTCATATACATCGCGCATGGCTCCTGCAGGATAATCCTTTGCTGAATAATGATAGAGTTCTCCGAACAATACATGTGAATCAGCTGAATATGAAATCATTGTAGACCCATCCCGGGAAGCTCCCCGTGAAATTAAAAAATTTGTACACGGAATCGCATTTTCAATTGTGAAAATTGAAAAAAGAATAAGTGTTACGAGATATTTATTTG
>CAYVBH010000058.1:6447-15808 GCA_964449015.1 uncultured Bacteroidales bacterium | reverse complement strand
GAAACAGTTGTATAGCGGGGCAGGGGAACCATGGTATCGCCATGACCTCCCAATAAAAGTGCGCTGATGTCTTTGGGTGACACATTCAGTTCGTCTGCAATAAAAGCTTTGTATCTTCCGGTATCTAAAATACCGGCCATACCCATTACCCTGGTGCGGGGAAACTTTGAGGTTATATAAGCCTGATAAGTCATTACGTCCAGCGGATTGGAAACCACAATAATGATGGCACACGGAGAATACTGAACGATCTGCTCGGTAACATGTTTAACAATTACTGAATTGGTTTCAATAAGGTCATCGCGACTCATCCCGGGTTTCCGGGGCAAACCCGAAGTGATTACAACAACGCTGGAATTGGCTGTGGGTATGTAATTGTTCGTTACTCCGATTGTTTTGGCATCAAACCTGTCAATAGGGGCACTTTGCCAGATATCCAGGGCTTTGCCCTCGGCAATACCGGGTTTGATATCAAGCAGCACAATCTCATGTGCTGCGTTCCTGTGTGCAAGCACATCCGCACAGGTAGCACCTACATTCCCGGCTCCGACAACAGTGATTTTCATAGGTTCAATAATTGTATCATTAATAATTAATTATGTCAACTAACCAACTGAGTGCCTGTATTGTTCATCTGTGGTTAAAAATAACGATTAATTCACATATTTGCTCAACACGAAAGTGGGATTAACAATTTATTTGAAATATCCGAACGTATTCAAAACAAATATCTTCCCGTTTCAGGTGTTTCAAGGCACGAAAATAAGTGTTTTTATGTAAAATCCCGGCAGGTTCATCACAAGATATTGTTATTTGGTCATCCAAATTCGAACAGTGGAAGTATTATGCTTTAATATAATCAAATAATTAGCTGTCATATAAACGATTCAGAAAGGTTTTTCGTAAAAATGTTGTAAATACGCTGATAATCATTTCAGGTTCTTTATGATGTCGGAGACTATTGATAAAAAGTTGATAAGTAATTCCTTATTTGTTTTCAATATGCAGGTTGAAGTAATAACTTGCCCAAATCCATAACTACTACCTATTATGAAGACGATTAAGCATCCAAGCTTGAAATTCCTCATTCGCAAGACTCGATCAAACCGGATTCTGTTCTTACTTTTCGGATTGTTTTTTCTGGTTTTTTCAGCAGGAATTCAGGCTCAAACCATTTATAGTTACCAGTCGGGAAGCTGGAATTCATCTACGGTATGGACAACGGATCCTTCCGGAACCCTGTTCGTAAATCCGACAAACCTGATACCTGCAACGGGCATCAATGTTGTTATTCTTAACGGAAGAACCGTTACCATAGCATCGGGTAGCGGGGTGAGTGGTTCTCTCGAACTGAAGGAGGGCGGTATCCTTGTTTTGGGATCGACAACCGGCCATAGTTTCGGACCTGTGACCGGAAAGGGAACCATCCGGATGGAGGCGCAGCCAACTACTTTTGCCGGCACATCATTTACAACTTTCATTCAAGCCGATGGCGGAACATTTGAGCTCAACAACTCAGGGAACAGCGAATTACCGACCATACTCAACACATGTAACAACCTTGTTATCAATAATACAGCTACAGCCATTGAAGTTACCCTAGTAAACAACCTGACCATCCGGGGAGATCTTGCCATACAGAGAGGTACTTTTAAAATTAACAGCAATACCTTAACCACACCCCTCATCATTTCCCTTGATGGCGATCTCGAAATCGGAAGCCAGGGTCGTATCAGAACAGGACTTGGAAATGCAACGGATGGGCATATTTTTACTATTAAAGGAAATTTTACTAACAGCGGAAATGTTTGGTTCTCAAATCTGTCAAATCCTCAGTATCAGGCTTATCCCGATAATGGCTATGTACATACTGTTTTTAATAATGCAAAAGCCGACCAGTACATCCTTTGTAATGATACCACTAAGTTTTACAGGATTGAAATATCTAAAGGTACAGATAAGACATATGTGCTGAATATTGATGCCTCAAAAAGTGCCTACTTTAAGCTGTTAGGTTTTAATTTTGATACCCCTGACTGGACAGATGAAAATGATAATGATAATTCTCTTGGCCTCCTTAGCGGAACTTGCCGGCTTGGCGACAACATAGAAATCCCTTGCCTGACCACCGGATTCTACTATATTAAAGAACCCGCCTGTTTGTGGATTGACGGGGCACAGGTTGTTTTTAAGGATGCTTCTTATCCTGACCAGCCCGATCCAGGAACCGACAACTGCGGATTGTATGTTTACGGTTCTTTGAAACTTACCGGGAACGGTAGCCTTACGTTTAATAACTTTGGCTACAGAGGTATAGTTCTTCGCGGATCTGCATCAGTTGAAATCCTTGACAATGCCAGCCTTACTTCAAGCTTAATCCGCACTTCGGCAAGCGGTCCAGACAACCGTGGCGCTTTCGTTATGCGAGACAATGCTTTTGTTACCCTTACAGGTAATACGTATGACGACACCTACGCTACATTTGATTTTGGTTATCCCACTAACCTGGTGGAAATCTCAGGCGGAACACTCAATATTCTGAATCCGAACACGGTAGGTTCCGGACCAGGTAACCTTTTCAGTCTGCATGTTGCCAGCGAAGCCAGGAATCTGAACATCACCGGAGGAACCATTAATATCAGTATCACTAGGGATATGTATATCAATTCCACCATGCCTTTCTGGGATCTGAACCTGACTGGCACTTCAACAGATAATGATGTTTCGGTAAGTCAATACAACAATGACGGCAATGGAAGCCACCCACCGGATCTGACTGTTCAACCACTGGTGGTTCTTCATAATTTCAGTATTCAAGACAGAGGTGTTCTCAATAATGCCAATAACGTTGAGGTCAGGGTAGGCGGGAATTTTTCCATTGAATCGAATGCCATTTATACACCAGGAAATAACAACACTGTTTTTAATGGCACTTTGAGCCAGGTATTCAACAATGCTGGTTCCATTAATGGCGGTGGGCTTTATAATATGATCATCTCCAACAAAATTAACACCAGTATAACACAAAATCTTACTATCAGAAATACTCTCACTATAAATGACAGTTGTTCTTTGCAGGATATGGGAAGAACCATCAACATGCAGGGGAATATATTGAATTCGGGAACCCATGTGAGCCAGGCTAGTGGTGGAATTGTTATTAATGGTGGCGGAGCACAAACAATCGGAGGTGACGGAACCGGCGTGTTTGGGAATCTGTCTGTTAATAAAGCAGGAGGATCGGTCACCTTAACTGCTGATCAATCATTGACTGGCAACCTCAGGCTGGCAAATAATGGAATACTGAACATAGGGGTTTATAACCTTTCTTTGGGAGCATCAAGCAATATTTATGATGCGATTACTGGCACAGGACAAACATTATTCGGCAGTACAAAAATGATTGTCACTTCAGGCAATCAAAGCGACGGGGGCGTCACGAAATTATTCAATTCAACTGCAGCATTTACCTATCCTATAGGAACAGGCGCGGATTATACACGGGCTGAGATACAGGTCACACAGGCTCCATCAATCTGGGGAAGCATTACTGTCAAACCCGTTGCCATGCGTCATCTATTGCTTCAAGGTAGCAATAATGCCATTAGTTATTTCTGGCAAACCAGTGAAAACGGTTTTTTAGGCCTGGCAGGCAATTCCGTCATTCATAAATATTACTATTCAGATTCAGATATCGTAGGAGCTGAAACCGACTATATGCCTGGACGTTACAGCAGTGGTGCATGGACAACAGGTACAACCTTTGAGGTAAGTGAGGGATCAAATGAAATACTATTTAATAACATTAGCGATATTGATGGCGACTATACTTGTGGTGCATCAACTGCTTTTACCGGCCCCACAGTTTTTTACAGTAGAAACGAAGCTCCGGATATTCTTACCGCTACAGGAGCCAACTGGAATCTGACGACCACCTGGTCAACAGACCCTGTGTTGAAATGGGACGGAGCTGCAACTGCCACCATACCATCCGCCAGTAACGTTGTAATCATTGGCGACGGAACTGCTGCACACAAAGTGAATACAACAGCTGCTGCAACCTGTGGTAATTTGTTTATACAGGAGAATTCGACACTCGATCTTTTGAACATCACTGGACACAATTTTGGAGCCTTTTCCGAATCAAAAATAGCTGGCTCAGGCAAACTGAGAATTGCAAGCACCACCTTCCCTCAAGGTGATTGGGGAACCTTTTTAGGCGAAAATGGTGGTGTCGTAGAGTATTATTCAACAAACACTTTAGGAATCAGTCCTTTACTCATTCCTGAGCAATACAATTTGCCATCAGGAACTGCTACAAATATTGTTTCCTATAGAAACCTGATTATTGCTCCCGGACCTGACAAAATCATCAACCTGCCTAATACAGATTTGATCCTATTTGAAAATCTGACTGTTGATAATAATGGCCTCAATTCGGTTGCTCAGGTCAACATAGGGGCAACAACTACTACCTTAAGCATAAAGGGAGACCTGCTAATTAAGCAAAACTCAGTATTCAGGTACTCAAATAATAGTGCTCAACAGGTTGAGGTCGAAGGGAATATTTCGATTGAGAATAATGCAGTTTTTGATGTTTCAGATGAAGGAGGAGCATATAACAATACGTTAACCGCATGGGGTAATATAGTAAATAATGGAACACTTAATTTCTTGCCAGTTGCAAACAGGTATTGCAATATTATATTCAGGAGTAGCGATAATACTCAGTTAAGTGGCAATGCAGCACTTACTCAGCTGAATGCCATTACCATTGATAAGGGAACCAGCCGGAATCCTGTTTTGAATGTAACTGTGAACAATACAAACTTCTCATTGAATACAGCCCTTACGAATGCATTAACCCTTACTAACGGAACGTTCAGGCTTTCCAATGGTGCGACAATCAATCTTTCCACCGGGCCTTTTACTGTTCCAACTACCGGATGCTTATCAGTTAACAGCGGAACCATTAACATAGGTACAACTGATGCAGATGGTTCGGATCTCTATCTGAACGGCCGTCTTGAAGTGCTGGCGGGAAACATTAATGTTGGGTCAGATGCTAACAATACAAATAATCATGATATTGAATATGCATCAGCCGGAGTACCCGAGATTTTTGTGAGCGGTGGGACCTTGAATGTATACGGCCAGGTGCGCAGGAGTACCATCATTGAAACGGGATCCCTTAATTATACGCAAACCGGCGGCAATACCAATATTTTCGGTAATAATGCCCAGAATGCACGTGGGATGTTTGAACTCCTCAACGAGGGAAGCCTTTTCCGCATGAGTGGAGGTACACTTACCCTGATCAGGAACTTCAATAATCCATCTTTCAATGATTTGTACATCATGCCGGGGACCAGTGATGTTACCGGAGGTACTATTCAACTAGGCACTGCTGCCACCACGGTATCTCAATTCAATATTGTACTGGCATCACCTGTATGGAACCTGCTGGTTGACGGGAATACCAATGTCAAAACCGTTAACCTCAGGGTGGCCCCACTGGTTGTGCTGAATGACCTAACCATTGGCAATGCAACCGGGGTTAATTCAGTATTTGTTACCAACGGTTATGATGTAACAATAGGGCATAACCTATACAATTATAACACAAACAACGGTACTGCCCTGAACGTTGGCGGTTATCGGGCTATCAACGCCAACCAGGTCACGGTTTTTAATGGTACTGCTAACCAGTCGATTACCGGAATAGGAATCAACAGGACCATTTTTGCTAATTTAACGGTTAGCACTGGAGGTACTTTAACATTGGCCGGTACCGTTTCAGATATAAGGGTTAACGGAAATCTCTCCATTAATTCCGGCTCTCTTGCTGATAACACAAATGATATTACTGTTCTTCAGAATATTATTAATAATGCCACACATACCAGCGCTGCTATAACAGGGGGTATCATCCTTGCCGGAACTACGAAACAGGTAATTTCAGGAAACGGAAGCGGTGTATTTGGAAATATAAATCTGAATAACGGAAATGGTGCTGATGTAATTGACAACTGCAGTATTAACGGGAGGCTGACTTTTTCAAATGGCATCCTTTATATAGATGATTACCTACTCACATTAGGGGAGTCTTTCAGTATGGCAGGCCATGGTGCAACCCGATATATCAGGTTAAATGGCGCATTGAGCGATCAGGGTATAAAAAAGTTGTTTAGCCCCGGTCCCACTGCCACTCCTTTTACATTCCCCTTGGGTGTAAGCGGAAAATATACACCGGTTACTTATAATATCACAGCAAATACAGCTGCATCAACAAGCTTTATTACTGTAAAACCGGTTAATTCCAGGCACCCAGCAACTTACGAAAACCCGGCTTTACCGAATGAACTTCAGTATTACTGGAATGTGGCAAGTAGCGGGTTCAGCGGCCTGAATGTAAATCATACTTATCAGTATATCAATTCTGATGCTGTTCCCAATGAAACCAATTATGTTGTAGGCAAGTATGACAAGCCAACCTATTCATGGAACGTACCAGCGACAGGCTCTGTGAATGCAGGGGCGAATAATTTTACAATTACCAACGTAAATTATTTAGACGGCGAATATACCTGTGGAGTTAACATAGCGCCAAGTCCAAATTTCGTGGATTTACCGGTTTATTATAGCAGGAATGTCACTTCGGGAGGAAACTGGAATAATTCCAATTCCTGGACATTAAGCAATGATGGTTCTGATTGCGTTGGTGGAGGTTGTGTCTCAGGGCACGCACCATCTTATCCACAGGGAAACCCCGTGGTTATCCTGCCCGGACATACTATTACCATGAACATAGATAATGCCAGGGCTTATTCAGTAGCTATAAATACCGGCAGTACGATTGATATTGCCATGACAAGGTATCACAGTCTGGGTCATATTTCAGGAGGTGGTACCATGCGGATTGCCGCTAACGCGATTCCAAATGACAATTTTATTTTTCCTGGAGGTTATTATGATGCATTCATGTCAACACCAGGAAGCATTGTGGATTTCTATGGAAACAACTCTGGTTCATTGCCTTTAAAACCAGGTAATATCTATAAACCTTTTCAGAATGTTTTGTTCTCCGGGAATAGTACAAAACGGATGAGCGCTGAAAATATGAAAGTTTTGAATGACTTGACCATCAGAAACGGATCAGTACTTAATAATACATTCTATAATAAGGACATTTATCTTTTGGGTGATTGGAATAATGAAAATATTGCTGCCGGGGGATTTTTAGCTGGACTTGGTTTAGTGAGCCTTGAAGGGTCATCATTACAAAATGTCAACATTGTAAACAATATAATCGAAACATTTTACAATCTGCGAATTAACAATTCTGCAGGGGCTTCTATAACCACTGGGGCAGGTGATGTTGATATTACAAAATCTCTTTATCTGACTTCGGGTAACATTACAACCGGCTCTGCAAACAGCCTCACACTTAACAATACAAGTACATCTGCCGTTATTGGTGGAAGCACATCATCCTTTATCAATGGTCCACTCAGAAAAAGAATACTGAATAGTTCAACCTTCAATTTCCCGGTTGGAAAAACATTGCCCCGCAACAGGTTTGGGAACGTGGAAGTAATGAACACCATCACTTCAGGAGTTCAGATATGGACTGCTGAATATTTTGATTCAAATCCTCACCTTGTTGGTTATGATACTTCCCGGAGGGTGGATCCATTATCACAGGTAAGCGGAGGGGAATACTGGAATATAGTCGGACCAGCTGGCGGACAGGCAAATGTCAGGATAAGGTGGGATAACCTCAGTGAGCTTGTTCTAAGCACTCCGGCATCGAGACAAAAATTGCGTGTTGCAGAGTATCTGCCAGCAGGATGGACATCTGTTGGTCAAACAATTGTGGATAATGGTATCAATAGTGGCACAGTTGAAACAACCACTAACGTAGGACTCGACAATCATGTCTTCACTATTGGAATTTCTTCTGTTCCGACAGTAAGAATTACTAGTGGAACAACTGTTTCCATCTGTGATGATGGATCTCAGGCAGCCATTGATCTGATTTTTACTGACCCGGCATTTGCTCCTTTTGATTATACTTATACAATAAACGGAGGCGCTTTACAATATGTTTATGATGTGGGCAGTTCATCCAGCCTGATATTTGATGGCGCAACCCTTGGAGGAGCCGGTGATTATACAATTGAGATAACGGATGTGTGGGATAATACTGGTACTCAGGGAGTTGTTCGTTCTCCTTCACAAGTTGTCATAACCGTTTTACCAACTCCGGCAGATGACATTACAGGACCGGTTAATGTAGGAACCAATACTAATACCAGTTACTCAACAACAGCAGCCAGTACCGATAATTATAGCTGGTCATTAAGCAACGGCCTGGGAACTGTAAATAATCCAACAACACGAACTCCATCAGTAGACTGGTCATCATCAGCTGGATCCTCTACCCTTACTGTTGTAAAAACAAATACCGAAGGTTGTAGTGCAACCGGTAATCTAGATATTAGCATTAGCTTATCTCCACAGCCTGATATTACAGGTCCAACAGCCGTATGTGCGAATCTGAATCAGACATATTCAGTTACTCCCCATGCGGGGCATACTTATAGTTGGTCCGTAACATCTGGCGGTACTATTCAGGGATCAAGCACAGGAAGCAGTGTTTCAATCTTGTGGGGAGACGCTTCAACAAGTGAGATAGTTAGCATAACCGAGTCAGATGGAGCTTTTTCAGGAACAGATAATTTAACTGTCGACATTGGTTTTGTTCCGCAATCAAATCGAACGGTAAGTGTTAATCCTTCATCAATTTGCCCGGGCGGTTCTTCAACCATTACTGTGCAAAACTCCGAAAATAATGTGGCCTACCAGCTCAGGAATAATGCCGATGACACACCGGTAGGTTCCTATGTGGGGGGAAACAATGGCCCTATTGATATTAATGTTACACCTTCAGGAACATCAACTTATAATATTTTGGCTTATACAAGTGCACCGTTTGGATGTCAGGTTGAGTTAAGCGGAACGTATACCATAACAGTAAACCCGCTGCCGGATGCAGCAGGAGCCATTACAGGAGCAGCCACGGTATGCCAGGGAGCGACTGGAGTAGCTTACAGTGTACCGGCTATCAGCAATGCGACATCCTATAGCTGGACTTACAGCGGAACCGGTGCAACCATAACCAATGGCACGACAAGAAACATTACCATAGCTTTTGCGTCCAATGCCACATCAGGTAATCTGACCGTATATGGAATGAATGCCTGTGGCAACGGCACGGTAAGTTCAAATTACGCCATTAGTGTGAACCCGCTGCCGGATGCAGCAGGAGCCATTACAGGAGCAGCCACGGTATGCCAGG
>CAYVBH010000058.1:5866-6347 GCA_964449015.1 uncultured Bacteroidales bacterium | reverse complement strand
CCAATGGCACGACAAGAAACATTACCATAGCTTTTGCGTCCAATGCCACATCAGGAAACCTTACCGTAAATGGAGTTAACGCATGTGGAAGCGGTACCGCAAGTGCCAGTTATGCCATAACAGTAAACCCGTTACCGGTAATACCAATTGTAGAAGACATCACCCAGCCCACCTGTGCAGTATCAACAGGTAGTGTGGTGCTGAGTGGTTTACCCTCAGGTAACTGGACCATTAATCCCGGCGCCATAACAGGCAGCACAGCAAGTACCACGATAAGCGATCTGGCCACAGGTACCTACAATTTCACAGTAACCAATGCTGCAGGATGCACATCGGCGGCTTCGGCCAACGTGGTGATTGATGCCCTACCGGTAACTCCGGATGCACCGATAGTAGAAACGATCACACAACCGACCTGTGCTTTGGCAACAGGTAGTGTGGTGCTGAGTGGTTTACCCTCAGGTAACTGGACCATTAATCC
>CAYVBH010000058.1:0-5766 GCA_964449015.1 uncultured Bacteroidales bacterium | reverse complement strand
CGGCGCCATAACAGGCAGCACAGTAAGTACTACGATTAGCGATCTGGCCACAGGTACCTACAATTTCACGGTGACGAATGCTGCAGGCTGCACCTCAATGCCAACAGAAAATATTGATATAGATGCAGTACCAAGTGGTTGTGAATTGGTTGCCGATTTCTCAGCCGACAAAACAGAGGCTTGTCCGGCTGAAGAGATAGAATTCACCAGTAACTCACAGGGAGTTAATTCTTCCACTTTATACCAATGGAACTTTGGTGAAGGAGCAGTTCCGGAAACCGAAACTGGTATTGGCCCGCATAAAGTGATCTACACAACGCCGGGAGTAAAAACAGTGAGCTTGATCATCAGCAATGGTGTTACGGATGATATGGTACGAACCGACTATATTACAATTCATGAGGTTCCTTCGGTTTCTCTCGAGAATGTTTATCGCTGCGGTGCCGGTGAGGTTATATTTAATGCCGTAACGCCCGATGCCCAGCAGGTTGATTTCGCAACCGATGCCTTGGGTACTAACATTGTATTTACTGATGTTGCAGGACCTGACTTTACATATACTACGGAAATAGCTGCGTCTTCATCATTGCAAATTTGGGCCAGGGCTGTGAATACGGTTACCGGTTGTGCCGGAACATGGGACAACAGTGCCTTTGCCATATCACATCCTGTTCCACTTGCCGATAAGATACAAACCTCAAACCCGAGTATTCCTCCGGCCGGTTATGTAGATGCAGTTTGCGTAGGTGAAGAAAGGACCTATTATGTAAATGATCCATTAGGAGCTTATAACTGGAGAATTGCCAACTGGCGTGGTAATGGACTGGATACGACCATTAGCGACACTGTCCGGATTAAAATCAGATGGAATGTTACGGGTGGCAATTATGCGATTGAGTTGGAGAAGATTTCTGCCCAGGGTTGTTCAAGCCTTGTTCGGGATACAATGGTTTTGGTTTCCCAACCCATTGCTGACCTTGGTGAAGATGTTTCCATCTGCGAAGGAGAAAGTCATACTTTTGAGCTGGAAGAAGGATATTCGAGCTATACCTGGCAGGGAAATTCAGGCACAAACACGTTTATTGCATCCACAACCGGAGAAATCACGGTTAGCGTGGAAGATGCCTATGGATGCGATGCATCTGATGCTGTGATGCTGACTATACATCCCAATCCGGTCATATTCCTTGGAAACGATACAAGTCTCTGTGGTGAAAACTATATAACACTAGACGCCGGAGATTTTGACTCTTACGACTGGTCAACTAACGCTAATACCCAAACCATTGATGTCCGCGAAGGAGTAGGAACCATATCTGTAACCGTAACTGATGAAAATGGCTGCCAGGGATATGATGAGATACGAATCGGGGAGTGTTCAATGTTGCTGAAAATACCCAACGCTTTCACGCCAAATGAAGACGCGTCACATGATACATGGGAAATTCCGGGAATTGAACTTTTCTCCAATGCGGATATCAAGGTGTTTGACCGTTGGGGTAGAATCGTCTTTAGTTCATCTGGCGCATACAGCAGTAATGAATGGGACGGTAAGGGACCCAACGGAAAAGACCTACCTGTTGACACTTATTATTATATCATTGATTTGAAAGTTCCGGGAAGTGAATTGCTCAACGGAACGGTTGACATAATCCGATAACCAATAACCCGCTAATTGTCTGAATTATGATGAAATTTTACAGAAGCTTCATAATATTGGTGCTGATTCTGATTCCGCTTGCGAAAGCAGCAGGTCAGCAGCTTCCTGAATACAGTCAGTATACCTTTAACAAGTTTTTACTCAACCCTGCAACCGCCGGAAGTGATGGATATACCACCATCAGCCTCGTAGCCAAGGAACAGTGGATGGGGTTTAAAGGTACTCCTAAAACACATGCCGTTACAGTGGACTCACGCCTGTTGCGTAACAGTTTTATTTCGAAGAATGCATCGGTGAAAAAGAAAAGACGTTTGAGTTCGAGATCAGGCAGAGTAGGCTGGGCAGGTCATGTATTTACGGACAATTTCGGGCAGCTCAATCGCACCGGGGTGGAAGGGACTTACGCCTATCACATTCCTGTTGATGAAGGCCAGGTATCCTTTGGGTTATCGGGTTTATTCTATCAATTTAAAGTCAAAAAAGACAGGGTTGAATTAAGTGATGAGTATACGGATCCGCTGCTTGACGGGATGAAAGGCACCATGTATATACCCGATGCCAATTTTGGTGTATTTTATACCTCTTCCAATATATACGGTGGTGTTTCCGTGATGCAGATATTTCAGTCCTCCATTCATTTTGGTGATGATAATGGCAGTGATTACAGGGTGAAAAGGCACTATAACCTGATGGCCGGCTATTATTATGACTTGACCAATAGTGTTGCCATTGAACCATCGGTACTGCTTAAGGTTCCTTCCACTCAGAGAGCCCAGTTTGAACTGAACGCAAGAGTATATTATAAAAACGACTATTGGGCCGGGTTGTCTTACCGCACCAAGGATGCCATGATTGTATATTTTGGCGCCCGATTTGACAAGTATTTCGTAGGTTATGCATTTGATTACAATTTCAGTCAGCTGGGAAGGCAAACCTATGGATCTCATGAATTCATGGCAGCTGTGAAATTTGGAGATACAGCCAGGAGGTATCGCTGGCTGAATACGTATTGATTACCCTTTTGGAAAAAAATTGCCGCTGACCCTGAGGTCAGCGGCAATTTTTCTTTTAGGTGAATAGATTAGAAAAGTCCTTTGTCTGCTTTTTCTGTTGGATTCTTCTCTTCTTCTCCTGTAGCCGCAGGTTTTTCATCCTCCTCTTTGGCTTTCTTCGAAGCAACAGGCTTCTTGGGCTTGGGTTGTTCGTTTCCGGCGATATCAATTCTGTTTTCACGCAGAAACATACCGGTTGTCACAGCAGTTTTTATGTCTTTTACCATAAGGTTGAATTCCCAGTCGGTGTCTGGAAATACTTGCGGACGAACGTTAAATTCAATTTTTTCTTCGATGCAAAAATCCACCAGCACAGGAATGGATTTTTGTTTTAGAATAACTTTAATCGCTTCACTCATAATATATTACGTTTAATCTGTTTCTGCAGTAAAAATATATTTTTAAATTGACCCAAAGGTGTTTTGTTGATAATATTTTCAGTGTTTTGCATAGTTGTTGAATATCAGGCATTGATGGCAATACCTCATGTTTCGGATTAAATCAGCCAAAAACAATTATATTTGTTCCATCACCAAGACGAAAAACTACAATGCTACAATTACTGTTTGGAAGTATCCTGCTCAGTTTGGTTCACGCTGCAATTCCAAATCACTGGTTGCCTGTTGTAGCCATTGGAAAAGCCGAGAAGTGGTCGCAAAAGGAAACATTGATGGTAGCAGGCATAAGCGGTTTTGCGCACACCTTGAGTACAGTCATTGTTGGCATAGTTATTGGTAGTATTGGTATTACCCTGAGCAGCAATTATGAGGTAATATCGGAAAAGATAGCTCCTGCTTTGCTTATTCTAATTGGTTTGGTTTATGTGGTCATCGACAGGTTCAAAAATTCAAAACACAATCACGATATTGATACCGGTAAGATAAATAATCGTTCCAAATGGGCCATCATAGTATCCTTGGCACTGGCCATGTTTTTAAGTCCCTGTATGGAAATTGAGGTCTATTACTTTCAGGCTGCTACAGCAGGATGGAAAGGAATCCTGATGGTTTCTGCCGTTTATGTATTCATTACTATTGCCGGAATGTTGTTGCTGGTTTATTTGGCCAGCAAAGGAGTGAGGGCAATTCGCTCACACTTTCTGGATCATCATGAGAAATTACTGTCGGGTATAGTGCTGATACTACTCGGTGTATTTGCCCTTTTTGTTCACTTCTAGGCTTATTTAATTATGATTTTTAACCCGCCCTTTTCTATTTTGCGGTAAAAGCAGGTGGGGTAAGGCAAACCATCGCTTTTTTTAGCATGACAAACTCCTTTGCCTTCAGGAATCACCAGAAAAAGCAGGGAATTCTGTTCACAATTGATTCTGATTTCTTTTATTTTCAGGAAATCGCCTGAGGTCATACCCTTCTTCCAGATTTCATTGCGACTCCGGCTGAAGTATGTGGCATAACCGCTGTTCAGCGTTTCTTCAAACGCTTCTTTATTCACATATGAAATGATCAACACATCCCTGGTTTCAGCATGTTGAGTGACAACCGGAATCAGGGTGTTGCCGTCATCACCGAAATTCAGCCGCAATTCATCTGTATATTCGTTAGCCATTTATTTCAAATCTTCAAATTATCACATTATCAAATTATCTAATTAAAATATCCCCCGCTCATGCGCGTACCGGATGGCTTCATATGTATTGCTGACATTCAACTTTTCAATAATACGCTGACGATGCGTATTTACCGTATTCACGCTGATATAAAGCTTATCGGCAATTTCCTTGCTGATCAATCCTGAAGCAATGAGTTGAAGAATTTCTTTTTCGCGATTGGTCAATTGAGCGGGTATATTAATGACCTCCTCTTCAGGTGGAAAATAGTATAATTCACCGGTATTCTGATTTACCAGTCGTCCACGGAACGGGGCATTGATATCGGTATCCGGTGAAAGATCCAGCATGCTCAAGGCGAGCCAAACATTTCCCGATTTATCAAATTCGAGCGGGTTCTGTTGTTCAATCACCCTGACATACGATCCGTTCTTTCCCCTGACCCTGTATTCGAATATAGCTTTGTAAAATCTACTGCTTCTTTTGTCTTTAAGTGCAAAACCGAGAGAGATATAATAAATGCCTGCTTTATAAAGAAGCAGCAGATCGTCAGGATGAATCAGACTGTTGGAGTATTCATAATCATGTAATGCGCGTTCTGCATCCCATCCCAGAACCGATTCATACTTGGGCGAGAAATATACATGTTTGCGTTGGTAAAGATCAAAAACCGATATGCATCCGCTGTCAACCACATCAATGCTCTCGAGTAAACGGGTATGGTAGTCAAGTATGCCATAATCCAAATCGGCAGGGTTAAAAACCTGCTGGTCAAGAATTTCCTGGTGCGTTTGAAGAAGCTGCTGCAATTGTGTAGTCATGAAAAATACTGATTAATCAGGATTTCAAAAAAAGATCAAACCCCTGATCTTTGAATCAAAATTACAAAATTCAGAACATGAAATCGCATTATTATTGGCTTAGAATCGTTACTTGTTATTTTCTCCTGTTTTTATTCTGCATGGAAGGGTTGTCTCAATCCTACAGGCAAACAATAAAAGGTGTTGTACGTGACATGGATACCCAGATCCCATTACCCGGTGCAACTGTTCTCATTGACGGAACTGATCCGGTAATCGGTGCAATGACGGATGCAGACGGAAATTTCAGGCTTGAAGGAATCCAGGTGGGAAGGTATAACCTGAAAGTCTCTTATATAGGTTACGAACCGGTAGTAATTTCAGAGGTTCTGGTATTAAGTGGAAAAGAGGTTGTTTTGCAGATCGGGTTGAAAGAATCAGCAACGGCATTGCAACAGGTAATCGTCAAGGCAAATTCAAATAAGGAGCAGGCCATTAATCCCATGGCCATGATAAGTGCCAGACAGTTAACCATGGAAGAGGCATCGAGGTATGCCGGGGGTATTGACGACCCGGCACATCTGGCAACAGCTTTTGCCGGTGTTGCAGGATCACCTTCTTCAAATGCCATTGTAATCAGGGGTAATGCACCCAAAGGCCTGCTATGGAGAATGGAAGGCGTGGAGA
>CAYVBH010000057.1:0-15860 GCA_964449015.1 uncultured Bacteroidales bacterium | reverse complement strand
GGACTTCGGGAGTGAGGCCGGCCAGTATTTTAGCCGGACCCATGATAAAAACCGCACCTACCATAACCATCAAAATCACAGTAAAAGCCCGGATGAAATACTTTGAAATACTGCCCAGGTAAATGCCGATAATCTCGGTAATACTCAAACCGTTGTGCTTTATCGATAGAATCCCGGAAAAATAATCGTGCACAGCACCTGCAAAGATGGATCCCAGAACGATCCAAAGCAACGCCACAGGGCCCCACATAGCCCCTGCCACAGCACCAAAAATGGGACCGAGCCCGGCGATATTCAGAAATTGAATCAGAAAAAGCCGCCACCAGGGCATGGGAATGTAATCCACACCATCTTTCATTGCATAAGCCGGAGTTTGTTTTTCATAATCAACACCGGCAACCTTTTCTACAAAACGGGAGTATAAGAAATAGCCTGTTAGTAACAGCAGGATGGCAATGGAAAAAGTAATCATGGTTTTACAGTGAACCTAATTTCAAAAGTAGAATTTTTTCGGGTTAAAATACAAAATTCAGTGTATTTTCACCGTTACAATACAAAGCCCTGTTCTGTTGATCAAGTATCTTACACATAGCGAAATCGACAAACACCTGTGGGACAAGTGTATTTACCACTCGGTGAACCGGCTCACCTACGCGATGTCCTGGTGGCTCGATACGGTAAGCCCAGACTGGGATGCACTGGTTCAGGACGAATACGTTGCTGTGATGCCTTTGGCCAGAAGACGCAGATTCGGTATTGACTATCTGTACCAGCCATACCTGACACAGCAGCTGGGTGTTTTCTCTGTCAACATGCCTGAGCCTGATATTGTGGACCAGTTTTTAAATGCCATTCCCGAAAAATTCATGTATGTCGACATACATCTCAACAGCATGAACGGTCCGGTAAACCATAATTTTACCTATTCAGCAAGAAACAACTTTACACTGGACATGACCAGGCCGTATGTTCACCTGCTGGCCGGATACCACAGAAATTGCCGCCGGAACCTGCAAAAAGCAGTTCAGGCAGGACTTGAGGTCAAATCGGGACCGACACCTTCAGTTTTTACTTCTTTTGTGGAAAGAAATCTTGACAAGAAGGTGCAGGATGTGGGAAAGAAAATTTGCCCGGTTATCCGGGAGATAACGCAAGCCAGCATTCAACAAGGAGTGGGAGAAATCAAAGGGGTTTATAAACCTAACGGAAAAATGGTGGCCGCCGGCTGGTTTATATACGACATGGGGCGGTGCTTCTTTGGTGTTTGTGCATCCACCAGGGAAGGGAGGGATAATCAGTCGATGTATCTTCTGGTAGATCATGTAATCGAAAACCGTTCAGGCAAAGGTGAAATTTTTGATTTCACCGGTTCGAACATACCTGGTGTGGCCTATTTCAATGCCGGTTTCGGAGCATCAAAAAGCATCTATCTCGCTGCAAAAAGAAACCTGTTGCCCTGGCCGTTAAATTTATTAAAACGGTAGTAAGGGGAAGGAGAAGCATATTTTACTCTCTTTCCGAATCATTCAGCCTGTACCACTGCCTCACCCACCAAACCCGGTCGGCCCAGAACCTATTGAAATTATCTTTTGGTGATTGGCAAAGATAAACTGTGGTGCCGTATTCCCGTGCATTTATATTGGTTATGCTGCCAATAGAATCGCATTGTGCAAACAACGAATCCACATCTTCGCCCAGCTCATCGTTTACATAAAACAGCAAATCCTTTTCTGCTGAAAGAGAGTCAGGAATCCACAACAGGTAGCTGTCGGAAAAGCTTACCACATCGGGAAGTCCGTGCTGTTTTCCGAAATGCTCAATGGCACCGGCCTGACCGTAATTCTCGGCATATATGAAAATGCGGTTTTTATCTGCTATCGTACCACTTGCCCTGATGACAATATCGGCAAGCTCCTCCCATCCCAGCATATCAGCAAAATCCTGTGGCAGCGGATGCATATCCCCGTCTTCCCAACGAAGCAGGGCTTCACCACCCATATAAGCAGGTATTTTTGCATAAAGGGCAGACAACCTGTCGGCTGGCATAACCGGAATACTTAGTGGCACACTCAGGGATGACAACAAGATAACCAGAGAGAGCCCGACAACTTTCATCTTAGCAGTTTTCAGAATTTCCTCCCAGGCAACTCCTCCAGCCGCAAATAAAAATGGGTACAGTCCTGCTGAGTAATAACTTTTGCCACGCAATACCACAAACGTCAGCATGATAACCAGGTAAACAAATCCAAATACACGAAAGCTTTTGGCCCTGGGTGAAAACAGCAGGAAGAACAGACCGGTTAACCAAACCAATGAGCTGAATGTAAACAACGACAGTTGATCAATCAGAATATTAACACGCCTCACGTGAACCAGCTGGGTATCGCGCAATTCAGTCATGTGATTGATAACCGGGAATCCATGGTTATATTGCCAAACCAAATTGGGAATTACGAAAATAAGGGTAATTAATGCGGCAAACCAGGTGTACTTATTGATCCATAGTTTGCGATGCGGGGTAAGGGTCGCCGACACTATTAATCCCAAGGCCAGAAACAGCACCATGTATTTATTCATGATCCCGAGTCCCAACCCTATTCCCATCAGAATGAGGAAAACAGGTTTTTCGGTTTTGATGTACCTGAGCATCCAGTAGAGAATAAGTGTCCAAAAAAGTATGTCAAAAGGCACCGGTTGCAGCATGGAAAACCCACGCAAAATGAGCAGGGACAGGGTGATTGAGAGGCAGGCAAATACCTGTGCATATATTCCGCCCCCCAGTTCACGTGTAGTAAGTCCGACTACCACAACCAGCACCGCTCCGGCAAATGCGGGCAGTATTCTTGTGGTCAGCAACGGATCACCGGGTAATAGCTGCGATACAAGGCTTATTAACCCAATCAGAGGGGGATTTGACCAGAATCCGGCGGCCATATGGCGGCCCAATGCCAGGTAAAGGAGCTCATCGCGATGAAAACCAAGAATATCATAAGTAAACCAATGTATCAGGAGTGATAATGCTGCTATCAGCAGTACCAGGATTAAACCATAAGTTGGTTTTAGGTCTTTTTTCATAGCGGAAAGTTGTAACTGACTTTCAAGAAATTCGTAATAATATTAAACAATTTTAACAAGAAAATATATGCTTAAGTCTTTAATAATCATAATGGCACTTCTACCCTTTTTGGCATACGGGCAGGAAAAAGACGGTTGTGTTTATGGCAACTGTCAGACCGGTAAAGGGAAATATGTATATTCCAACGGATTTACCTATGAGGGCAATTTTGTGAACGGCCTTCGCGAAGGCCGTGGCATGCTCAAGGGAACCGATGGCAGCTGGTATGACGGGATGTGGGTTAAGGATAAATTTGAAGGCCAGGGGACCTATTTATGGCCCAACGGTGCAAAATATATAGGTGCCTGGACCAATGGTGTGCAAAACGGCTACGGTATTTATTTCTATACCAACGGCGACAAATATACAGGCTATTTCAAAGACAACCTGTTTGAAGGCGAAGGCACCTATACCTGGGCTGATGGCTCAACACAGAAAGGCGTTTATTCGAAAGGAGAGCTGGTTAAGTAGAGAAGAGCCAAGAGCCAAGATCCAAGATCTAAGATCCAAGATCTAAGATCTAAGATCCAGGATTCAAGCTTGCCTAACTTGCTTACCGGCAAGCAGGAATTAAGAACCAAGAACCCAGAACCTGGTGAAAAGCACCAGTTTCTTGAAATGATTCTAGGAGCGCTTCATCTTAATACTGAAATCAAGGTTTGTGCAACATCTCCAAAACCACTCAAGCGGCCCATAATAGTATTTCTCATGCCATTTTTTACTGATGAGTGCCTGAAGAAAGAAGAACAAGGCTCCAAACAAGAGACTCCATGTGGTACCAAAATACCGATACATACCCAAACCAAAACCATAAAAGAAGATCACTCCAAATACAACCTGAAACACATAATTGGAGAAACTCATTTTACCATACGCAGAGAATAGTTTAAAAATATAACTGCTTTTGAATTTAATATATAATAATGTAACAAAGGCCATAATTCCAGAGGTAGCAGCCAGGTTGATAAATGAGGTTAACAGCGTATTGAAAAAAGATTTCTGAAGTCTTGACAGATCACTTACTTTGATCTCCTTGTTAAGATAATTTATTAAAACAATTATCAGAATACTTGCAAATAAAACAATAAACAAACCCTTGACCTTATTATCAATGTTTTCAAATACTCGTTTTCGTCCTAAAATTAATCCGACAATAAAAAGGGAGATGATCTGCAGATATCTTCCATTATCAATGGTCCATGACCAAATAGAGACTCTTCCTTTCCAGAAATTATATTGAATTACCTCCCAAAAATTCCCTGAAACGTATGCTATATTTCCTTCACGAAAGTACTGTTTTAAAGGACTTACATACAAATAATCGGGATCTTTGAATGATTGAATTATATTATAAATCATCGGAATCTGAATAAACAATAAAACAACAATAATCCATAGATATTTTGTTCGTACGTTATATAAAAAGATGACCGGCAATGACAACATAGCGTATATATGCAGAATATCGCCCCTGTATATTAAAGAATGAAGAAAGCCCAACATCAATAACACCATCATTCTCCACATATAACGCCAACGATAATCAATTCCTATTTGAGCCTTATTGTTCATCTGAATGAAAAAACTAAGGCCAAACAGAACCGCAAAAATCGAATACGCTTTGCCGCTTATTAATAAATAAGTTATACTCATAACTTTTCTATCTGTAGCACTAGAAAAAAGGAATTGTACATCAGGTGATTTAAAAAGTTCAAAATGCTCTACGTAATGTATCAAAACAATCAACAATAAAGCAAATCCACGAAGTACATCGACAATTATGATTCTTTCTTTAGTCATAAAAATTTGTGTGAAATGTTGAAACTTGCTGAACAGGTTTTAAATATAGTAAAAGATGAATAAAAAATTGCATTAACGAAGTAAGATCTGTTTTTGGGGGAGCTGATTAAGTAGAGTGACGAGTAGATCCAAGATCTAAGAGCCAAGATTCAAGACCTGAAGACTAGAAGACCTGAAGACTTTGTAGACTTACTATATTTCATACTGCTGCTGCCGCTGTTTCTCCTACTCCACCTGCAGCACCAGCCCTTTTAAGTACTCCCCCTCGGGATGGTATATGCTAACAGGATGGTCAGGTGGCTGTGTCAGCTGATGCAGTATTCGGACATGTCTGCCGGTATTGGCGGCTGCGGCAAAAACCGACTTCCTGAAATTATCTTTGGTCACAACCTGTGAGCAGGAAAAGGTGAAAATTATGCCACCAGGGCGAATTTGTTCGATAGCCTTGGCATTCAAACGCTTATAACCTTGAAGTGCGTTGTTCAGTGCATCCTGGTGTTTGGCGAAAGCCGGAGGATCCAGGATGATTACGTCATAGGCATCCCTGATGTTATTCAAGTAGGCAAAAGCATCGGTAGTCACTGAAAGGTGGTGATCGTTGTCAAAACCATTCAGGAGAACATTTTTAGAGGTAAGTTCCATAGCCTGTGCTGAACTGTCAACCGAGTGTACCAGATCAGCACCGGCTTTGAGCGCATACACCGAAAAACCACCTGTGTAACAGAATACGTTCAGAACCTGCTTGTTCTTTACATACCGGGCTAACAGCTCACGGTTCTCGCGCTGGTCAATAAAAAAACCGGTTTTCTGCCCTGTTATAGCATCGATATGAAACCGGCACCCGGTTTCACAAACGTCAATTACAGGCTGATTGCCGTAAAGAAACCCGTTTTTTGCACCCAGGTTGGCTTTGAAAGGAACCGTGGATTCACTTTTATCGTAGATGGCCACCAGGTTGGAGCCATAAAGTTCCTGAATCGCCCTGGCAACGGTATCGCGAATCCTGAACATTCCCACAGAGTGCATCTGCATCACAACCAATCCGTTGTAATAGTCAATAATCAATCCGGGGGCACCGTCGCCCTCGCCATGAACCAAACGATACACATTGGTCTCAGCATTATCAGTCAGGTTAAGAGATTTGCGCAGGGTGTATGCATTCATGATTTTTTCTTTCCAGAAATCATAATCAGGATTCACCTGCCGGAACGCAAATATTCTCACGGTAATGGAACCGATCTGGTAGTGCCCGGTAGCCAAGTATTCACCTTCGTCTGAAAAAACCTCAACCACATCACCTTCGGCAGGTGATCCGTCGATTCGCCTGATAGCACCCGAGAATATCCACGGGTGCAGTCGCATAACCGACTGCTCTTTACCTGGCTTAAGTATGATCTTCACAAAGTTTTCCATCAGTATGGTTCAGGACTTGTTTTGGTGATTGTTGTTCAGAACTTCATACATCTGCCTGCAGACCCATGCGTCGGTTGCCGCATATTCCAACTGCTCGCGGGTTAATTCTTCCTGCTCCCAATTCGATGTTTGGGATTTCTTGGATATTCTGAATCCCAGTATGTTTGCCGTCAGCTTTTTCAGACCATTATCTTCAATTCCAAACTGTTTTACAAACTGTTGCAGATCTATAAATCCATCGGGTTCAAAAGGAACAATTTTATTCAGTCCGTTCAGATCGTCCTTAAGTGCAACACCTACTTTGGTAATGGTTGTATCTTCGAGGATATCAAGGATGAATTCCGGAAGATGTACTTTATTCAGCCTGATTAAAAAGGCCTGTTCGCGGGTAGAAAGCTGGAGCAAGGCAACCGGGTGGTAATGTCCTTTTTTGAAACAGGGCTTGGTTTCGGTATCAAATCCCAGCAAAGTTTCATGGATCAGTCCGGATTTGACTTTTTCAAAATCAGTATAGTGATCGACAACGTGAATAATTCCGGGAAAACTGATAATAGGCAGTGACCTTACATATTCATCTTCGATATTGGCAAAATAGCCATTGTTATTCATCATCTCCGTAAACCTCTTCTTGATCATCCGAGTACCAGGGTTCCTCCTCATCGGCTTCACTCTCAAAATCATCACTCTGTATAGCCCTGGATCCAGTTCTCTCTTTGTTATATATCAATTCATGCAGCAATTTCAGACTTTCAATTATTTTCAATCCGAAACCCGACTCAAAACCTTTATGACAAACCCAAACGGCATCGTTCATTGCCTGGGGCAAACCCACCTCGTACAACTTTACGAAATTCTTAAGTGCCTCATAAAGATCTGCAAAACTTTCTGCCATCCTGAAGCTGATCAATTCCGGTTGATTGGGAAGCGAACCGGGTGACATGCCGGTTATTCCATTAAAAAGATCAAATTTCTGCTGCAGGGCATCATGAATTCGTGCATAATCATCTTCCCTGACGAAGGTTGTAGGTTCCTCTTCATAGCAGTATTTCGGTTTGGGCAAAACGGTTGCTTTCAGATACAACAATGGCAACATTTGTTGCAACTCACCGAACAGCTCGCCGGTTCTCTTTTTGGAGGCACTTTCCAGCAGTCGGCAGAACTCACCAGCAACCGAAACAAAATCTTTCACCTGCTGACCTTTAATATCTTCCATAATCTTTTAAAATTTGATTAAAAGACAAGGCAAAGGTAATATTTATCAAATTAAAGGTAGCAAAAGTTCAAAAGTTACTGGCACAACTGTTGATCAATTCTTATTGGCATCCTGTTCCTGCATGTTTTCCTTCTTTTTTTCAGCCTGGGCTCTCTGTAGCTTGATGATTGCATGTTCCAAAGATTCCTCCGGGGTGACAAAATTATATTCGCCCCAGAAAGTTTCATCATAATTACCCACCTGGTCTGAGAAAAACTCATTGAGTCTGGCTGTCTGACGTTGCGGAAACCTGTCGGCATCCAATGTATCAATAGCTGTAACCGCCATTTCCAGTTTTGTGCTATACGTTGAGCCGGTGATCTGGCGCTTGTTTCTGATACGGAATTCGGTTTCGGCCCGGATCAGATTCAGGTAATACTTGCTTCCTGATTTACGGAAAGCTATTTTATAATGTGCATTCAGAACTCTGACAACGAGGTTGCCCGGCTTTTTTACTATGAAAAGTTTGGTCGCCTGGGCAAGTCTTTCCGGACTGACGTAAAATTCCACCCACCTGAATGCCATATCCCTGATATCGATAATGATCCTTCCGGAATAGATGGCGTCTGAACCCGGTTTGGGGGCAAATTCCACAGCATAGTTATCTCGTCCTTCGTCAATTACAATGTCTGCCAGTTTGAAATTGTACTCATTCAGAAATTCCTGTTTAAGAAATTCGGGTCTGTTCTGCACAACATCCAGAAGAAGCATGGTACCAAGTCCTGCTTTCAGCCTGAGCATAATGGTATCCTGCCTGCTCAGGTCGTCACTTTTACGGCCTTTCAGAATTTTAACCTGATCGGTACCTACACCGGTATAGCTGGATTTGAAATTTTCAAGGACAGCTTCAGAAACTGTCAGATAACGGTTACCACGCTTGATGCTTTCGCGGTAGAACGACGTAAGGACCGCGGGATGCTGCGGATAATTCTGATCGATACTGCCGTTGGCATTCTTCAACAGCGAAACAGGATCCATTTTGCGGATGATCACTTCCTGAATTGAGACCACATCAGGTTTCAGGGAATAATCGGCGATGGTATTCACCAATGCGGACACCGGTGAAGTGAAATCCTTATAACCAATCGAAGAGATAATCAGGGTTTCTCCTATTTCCGGCGAGCTTAGCTTGAGCAGAAACTCTCCCTCTTCATTGCTGATAGTTCCAATACTTTTTCCCTTAATATAAATACTGGAAAATGGCAGTGGAAGTCCGTCCTTTTTGTCAAGAACTCTGCCTCTAATTTCGAAGAAATAAACCGAATCGACTTTACTTTCGGGATTTACTGCTTGTGTTTTGACCGGTCGGTAGATGACCAGGTGCCGCCCGATAATGCTGTATTCAAGACTATTATCATCAGTTATTTGTCTGAGGACGTCGATGAGTTGCTCCTGCCTGGCACTGAGCAGGATTGTTTTTTTCTTATTGATCAGTCCTGTATTGTAGGAAAAGGAGAGGCGGGTTTGTTTTTCAATAATCTTCAGGGCATGCTCAACGTTACACAAGGTATCATTGATGGTGATTTTCTGGTACAGCAATGAATCTTGTTGTGCTGTCAAAGGAAGCAAGAAAATAAACAGCCAGAGGAATAATGTAAGACGCCTGCCCGTTGTCAGCATGACTTACAAATTTACCGTGAAAGGTAAATCGTATCATCGGATTTTGCAATGTTCAGATGATTTTGGGTGCAAATTACCCGCAGGATATGCTCCAGGGGATCATTCTGATAGGATCCTTCAATGCGGGTGGTATCGATACCCGCTTCGCGGATCACAATATGAACATCATAAACTTCATTCAACACAGAAGTTACATCATTCAACCGCGTACCATTGAAGGTAAGGTCGCCTGTTTTCCAGGCCAGGCAATTTTTATCACCGGTACTGGTCATGTTGATTGTTTTGTTATCTATGAAACCGGCATTCCCCGGATGCAACAAAACTTTGTTATTCAGGTTGGCCATTTCAGAAAGTTCTACAACACCCGAAGTGACATAAACCTCAACTTTGTCTTTCGCATCATTGGCATCGACATTGAAGCTGGTTCCCAGTACTTTGATCTGTGCATTATTGGCATAAATCACAAACGGTTTGCTTTTATCCGGTGTTACCTCAAAATAAGCTTCGCCTTTCAGGTCAATTTCCCTGGATTTCTTGCCAAAGTTGTTCGAGTAACTTACAGATGATGCAGAATTAAGGAATATCACGGAGCCATCAGGCAGAGTTACCTCTTTTCCTTTTTCGTTGTATGCAGTTACCATCCTCACAGTTTGGGAGCGGTCGGTAATATAGATCAAAACAGCACCAACTGCAGCCAATAACAGTAAGGCAGCAGCAATACGCATTAAAGCAGGAAATCTTAATACTTGTTTCCGGGGTGTTTGCATTTCTTTAATCAACGCAGGTTCTTCCTTATCCAGAATTCTGTTTTGAAGTTTGCTCCAGGCATTATCCACATCAAATCTCTTGTCCATCATATCCATCTTGTTCCAGTCGGTTTTAATTTCATTATAAAGTGCCTGGTTACCGGGATTTTTTCCGATCCAATCCACCACTTTGCGGACTTCCTTTTCGCCGGCTTCACCAGCCATGTATTTAGCTAAAAGGTTCCAGTCGGTTTTATTTCTTGTAAACATGGCGTCACAATTTTTATGCAATTTCAACATAGTTTCTCAGGTTCTTCCGGAGCATTTTCAATGCTTTACCCATATTGGCCTCCACAGTTTTCACCGATATGGATAATTTGCTGGCAATTTCCTGATATTTCAATCCTTCAAAACGATTCAATCTGAAAATCCTGCTGCATCTTTCCGGAAGGGAATCGAGTGTATTGTCAATGATGGTCTGCATTTCATGCATATCTGCAGCATGCTGGGGCTCGCTATCGACTTCCGATTCGTGCATCAGGTAGTAATTCTTATACCTGGTTTCAACATTGCGGTGTTCTATGAACTTCAGGCAGCGGTTGTGAACAGCAGAATACAAGTACGATTTCACTGAGGAGGTAATCTGAAGTTCTTCTCTTCGTTCCCATAACTTGTAAAAGAGATCCTGAACAATTTCTTCTGCGGTTTCCGGATCGTTTACAAACCTGTATGCATAAGCACAAAGCATCTGGTAATACTGTCTGAACAATATTTCAAATGAATGCAGGTCCTGAAAAGGAAATTGCGTTCCGGTATCGTTCTTAAGTGTTCGACTCATTATGGGTTCCTCAATTTTCATCTTATCAAGGATCGTAAAGTTACTATTCACAGCCGAATAATTACAAATAATTGAAATAAATCATACCGCATGGCCCTTGCAGGCCATGCGGTGATGATGATTATATATATTACTCATTCACTTCAATGGATTCCCACTTGAGTTTTTTGTTGAGTTTCTGAATGATGCTTTCAATTGATTCTTCGGGCTTGATGTAGTTGTAATCGCCCCAGAAATTTTCATCCTTGTAAGCAGAAACCTTATCAGCAAGTATATCGGTCTGCTTAACCTGATCCCTATACCTGGCTTTGTTGATGTTATCTGTATTCCTGTCGGTTACAGCCATTTCCAGCGCAGCGGTATAGGTGGCGTTGTAACGTTGTTTCTTCCAGTTGCATTTGAAAACCAGTTCAGATCTCACATGATTCAGGTACCATTTTTCATCAACTACCCTATAATTAATCATGTAATCAGCGGCAAGAACATCGATCTTCAAATCCATGGGTTTTTTGCGTACCAGTTCGTTGTCTGCTGTCTTCAGTGCTTCATCGCTGAAAGAGAAATCCATACGGGAGAATGCCAGATTCTTGGTGTCCAGGTAAATGGTTCCCTTATAAAGGGGAAAATCCACGTCAGGCCGCTGATCAAATTCGATGACGTAGTTATCGCGACCGTCAATACTGGCATATCCTGCAAACTTGAATATGTATTTTTCAAAGTACTCTTCTGAAAGTATTTCACCTGGATTTTTTACCATGTCAAGCAGGAAGCTTGTTTTGGGTCCTCCCTGAAGTTTGAACAGCAGTGTATCCATTTTTTTAACATCTTCACTCTTGCGACCTCTGAAAATCTGTACACGATCAAAATCAAAGAAGCTGGAGTAAGGTGACTTGTATACATCGAGCACAGCTTCAGCAACAGCTACATAACTTTTGTTCTGTTTTACTGTTTCACGATAAAATCCCACCTGCATTTCAGGATTGGTGTTGTAGTTATCATTGATCCGCCTGTATGCCATTTTCAGCAATTCAACCGGATCATCACTACGGATCACAACCTGTTCGAGTGGTGTGGCAGCAAGTTCAAGTTTGATCAGGTTTTCCTTGCTGTCGAGTTCGGCAAAACTGATGACCAGGTTTTTATATCCCAGGTTTGAAATTCCAATCTTGCGGTTCATTTGATCAACAGGAACCTTCAGCACAAACTCTCCTTCAGCGTTGGTTACAGTACCAAGACTGCTCCCGATCAGGTATACATTGGCAAAAGCTACCGGTTTCCTGGTAGACTTGTCGATTACCTTGCCGGTATATGTCTTAAAAGCTGTATCACCGGCTGCTTTTCCCGGGCCCCAAATGGAGCCGCTGGCCTGCATTGATGAAAATGCAATCATCATCAACATCAGTGCAAGACCCTTCACTACGTTATTAAATGTTGTTTTCATGACTTTATATATTGTATGGTTAGTAACTTACTTATTCTTTAATGGTGATTCAATTTAGTTTTGATTTGAAAAGCTTTTCTGATATTAAGACACGATGTGCAATTCATACCCTATGACCCGGCATAAAAAAAAAGGTCACAAACCTGGAAATCCTTGTCCCGGGCTGCCTTGCAATCAGTTCTTTGAGCTGTTCAATTCTTCAGGTCCGGCTCTTTATCTCCTTTAATGATCAGGTCCCGGTACCAGTATACCTGGTATGAAACCGCCAAAAGGCTGATCAATGCGTAAAGACCCACAGAGACATACACGTTGTCCATGAGTATTCCGGTACCAAGGGCTGCAATCCGCAGAGTGAGGTATACCGTATAAATAAGCAATGAAGCAAGCTGTTTGCCAAAAACATTGGGGACAAAAGCAAGTGATCCGCTCAACATGGCACCTATGGCATAAGGTATCAGAAATTGACCGAACCGGCCAGTGGCAGTCCACTGATCGCCCAGGTAAATACCAAGAATCCGGGGTAGCAGTATGATCAGAAGAATTCCCGGCATGACTGAAAAGGTGAGGATCTTATGGATAAAACTCCTTATCAAGGGCCAAACCGGGGTGCCGGAATGCTTCAGTTCGAGCGTTTTTTTCAAAAGAACCTGGTTGAGCGAATTGCAAAATGCATTTACAGGTGTGAACAGAAGTGCCGAAGCAACAGAAAACTGGCCAATGACATCATTTGAGAAATAGAAAGCAAACAGGTAAACGGGCAGGTTACTCGAAAATGTGTTCAGCAGGGCATTTATCATGTAAAATTTGGGGAAACCCGAATATTCAGCTGCTGTTTTAAGGGCCTCTTCCGTGTTCTTTTCAATAACGGGTGGATAATGGCTCCGCGTAACCCTGAAGGTGGCATATATCATAGTGAGCACCTGGGCTGTCACAAAGGCTATCAGCAATCCATCATTTACATTAAGAAAACCAAATATCAGCTTTAAAGTTGATGTCAACAGGCTCAGAACAACAACAGAACCTGCAATAATCGAAAACAATTTTTGACGAAGACTCCACCCATTGATCAATTGAACACAGGCATTGCAGAAAACGGTTATGACCAGCACATAAAACCAGTTATTAACCTGTGAGCCAAAACTGAAATAAGTTCCTATCAGCCTGACAATAAACACAACAGGAAGAATCAGGAATGAAATTCCAAGGGCTATCCGGATACCTATATTATATAAGTGAATGGCCTGTTCATTGCTTTTGGGGATGGCAATTGCCTGGTCATATTTTCCGGTTGACACCGATGCCAGCAGGCTGTGGATGCTGACGATTATTGCCAGCTGACCAAATGTATCCGTTGTAAACAAACGTGAAATAAAGGGATATACAAGAAAAGGAAACAATTGGGCAAGTCCGTTGCTGCTCAATAAAAACAGTAAATTATTTAAAATCTCGCTGTTCCTGATTTTCAACAGAGGGCCGCGGAATATATTCATAGATCTGGGAGCAAAGTTATTCCAGCATGGTAAAATCGATCTCGGTGTTATCCTCAATCTGCACCAGCTTGCTGTCATCGCACTTCAGTGTTCGTGCCGGGTATTTTTTCAGCAGGGTATAATTATGGGTTGCCATCAGCACGGCTCTGCCGCTTCCGCTTATTTCCTTGAGCAGCGCCATAATTGTCTCCGATGTATCCGGATCAAGGTTTCCGGTGGGTTCATCAGCAAGTATTACTTCAGGATCGTTCAGCAGGGCTCTGGCAATAACCACGCGCTGCTGTTCTCCTCCCGACAGCTGATGGGGCATTTTGAAGCCTTTGTTCTCGAGCCTGACTTTTCCAAGAACCTGGTTGATCCTTTCCTCCATTGCATCTTTGTCCTTCCAACCCGTGGCATGTAATACAAAGTAAAGGTTATCATGTACCGTTCGATCGGTTAGCAATTGAAAATCCTGGAAAACGATTCCCAGTTTTCTTCTCAGGTAAGGAATCTGGCCCGGTTTCAGATTTTCCAGAGAAAAGTCCACAACAGTGGCAGAACCCGTTTTAAGGGGCACCTCTGCATTGATTGTTTTAATCAGGCTTGACTTTCCGCTTCCTACCGTTCCAATAAGATATACAAATTCGCCCCGTGAAAGTGTAAAATTAACACCTGTCAAAACCAGGTGATCATCCTGAAAGATAGAGGCATTTTCAAACTGAATTACAAATTCTTCTGGCATCGGTAAGAAAATATGGATAGTTAATAATACCCAAAAGTAGGTATTAATCATCAATAAATTTTTCCGGTTAATTAACAACTCTATGTTAATTATAACAGAATAAGCCGGACAATTCATACGTTATTAATCAGTAATTTTAGATCGTAAAATATCAATTATGAACAGGAAATACACTGTAAGCATGCTGGTTATGTTGTTATTGTGCACCTTGACTGGTGCTCAGCAATCGATTTACCACACCCGGGATGACCAGGGTTACCGGCACGCCTTGGAACTATACGAAAATGGTAAATACAGCGCTGCACAACAGCTCTTCGATAATTTTGCCAGGGATCATGCAGGTGAAAATTCTGACCAGCTTTCAAACAGCGAGTTTTATTCAGCAATGTGTGCAGTAAAACTTTTCAACAACGATGCTGAAACCCGGGTCATCCGTTTTCTTCACCACAATCCTGAAAATCCACACCGGAATGAAGCCATGTATAACCTGGCGAATTACTTCTTTCAGCGTAAAAGTTATAACAACGCCCTGATTTATTATGAACAGGTTGATAATACCAGGTTAAGCAGTGAGGAACAGTCGGAATTCCATTTTAAAAGGGGGTATTGTTTTTTTCTGAAGGAGGAACTCGACAAAGCCCGGTTGGATTTCAGCCTGATCAAGGACCAGCAAACGAAGTATGCCTCCCCTGCCTTGTACTATTACTCCCACATCAATTACACGCAGGGCAATTATGAAACCGCCCTCGAAGGATTTCTTCGTTTAAGAGACGACGGCAATTTCGGGCCCATAGTACCCTATTATCTGACCCAGATTTATTACAAACAGAAAAAGTATGACGAGGTGGTGAAATATGCTCCCTCACTCATGGAGAACGTTTCGGAAAAAAGGGAACCTGAAATTGCCCGCATCATAGGCGAATCCTATGTACAACTCAACCTTTATGAAGAAGCCATTCCCTATTTTGAAAAATATCTTGAAACAGGTGGCTCTATTAGTTCTGAAAATAAGTATAGTCTTGCCTATGCCTATTACCAGACACAGGCCTACGATAAAGCCGCAAATTTGTTTGGCCAAATTTCAGGTGGTGAATCTCCACTGAGCCAGAATGCACTCTACCACCTGGCTGACTGCCAGTTGAAACTGAACGATAAAAACAAGGCCCGGATGGCTTTTGCATCCGCGTCAAAGATGGAATTTGTGCCGGAAATTCGCGAAGATGCACTTTTCAATTATGCATTGCTTACTTATGAACTTGATTACTCACCTTTCAATGAAGCTGTACAGGCCCTGAATGAATATCTCGACCTTTATCCCAACTCAAAAAGAAGCGAAGAAGCTACCAATTACCTCGTTATGGCTTATCTGAACGCCAAAAACTACCGGCTGGCACTGGCTTCTATTGAAAAACTCAGGAATA
>CAYVBH010000056.1:0-15904 GCA_964449015.1 uncultured Bacteroidales bacterium | reverse complement strand
CCGCTTCCATGCACCGCATCAGTTTTTCCTGTTCCACAGGTTTGTCGGAATATGCCCTGACACTCTGGCGGTGTCTGAACAACTGCAACAGATCTTCTGAATTCATATCCTTTTCTATTTCAAAATGAGCTTATACAATACCGGGGTAACTACCCGTGTAAAGATAGTGGAACTTATCAAACCACCGATTATGGTCAGCGCCAACGGCGAAAAAAATTCGGATCCCTGTATGGCAAGAGGCATCAGTCCGCCAATAGCAGTCAGGGTAGTCAGTATGATGGGTATAAACCGGATCTGACCTGCTGTCTGTATGGCCTCATCAATATCTTTCCCCTGCTCCCTGAGTTGGTTGGCATAATCAACCAGGATGATGGAATTCTTTACCTCAATACCAATCAGACTGATCATACCGATAAAAGCAGTGAACGAAAACGTGTAGCCTGTCACCAGCAGGAGCAGTATTGACCCGATGATGCCAAGGGGAATGGAAGAAGCAACGATCAGAGCTCCCTTAATGGTTCTGAATTCAAGGATCAGGATCAGCAGAATCACAAAGAACGTTATGATAATTGCCGTGTTCATGTTTCCGAAAGTTTCCTGCCTGCTGGCATACTCCCCGAACGGTTCGTAACGGTAGTCATCAGGCAATTTGATTTTATCCAATTTTTCAAGAATTACATTGGTGACATTGTCGGTAAGGTATCCCGGTTTAACTTGCGCCCTCACCGTAACGCTTCTTTCCCTGTCATAATGTTCAATGAGTGTGGGAGAATTCTGGAACTCAACATTGGCAAGCTGTTTAAGTGGTATTTGAGCACCTGTCAACGAACCGACATATATCTTGTTCAAATCATCAATGGTCTTCTTCTTATTGCCCTCCAGAGTAGCCACGATGCTGTAATCCTTTCCATCATCATCGGTAATACTTCCGATTGTCAGCCCCGTCATAGCCAACCGGATTGTTTTCTGAATTTCGTGTATGGGAACTCCCAGCATGCCTGCCTTATCCTTATTGATAACAATCCGCAAATCGGAGGTGGTAGCATTCATCGGATTCCGGACATAGGTCGTTCCCTCGGTGTTCTTCAGCAGCTCTTCTCCCATATTGGCCAGCCTTTTAAGCGTATCCAGACTGGGCCCGAAGAAGGCTATTTCGATCGGGGCATCTTCAGGTGTTCCGTTTTTAAATTCCTTCAGTTCAATTTCCGCACCCGGAAAACAATTCAGTTCCTTTCGCAGGTTGTCAAAAAATTTCGGTGTTTCCCGCTGATCATACTCCCTGAGTTGAACAAAGATCTGGGCATAATTCGCTTTTTCATTCTCCTGCATGATGTTGTAATACACCATGGGATTGCCCTTGCCCACATTGGTGCAGTAGTTCTTTACTTCATTCTTTGTCTGAAGTATGTTCTCAACCTGATATGCGACACTGTCTGTGTATGCCAGATTTGAACCGGGAGCGGTTTTGATATTGATGAAAAACTCGGGTTTTTCAGCTTTCGGAAACAGGCTGAAGCCAACCACAGGTAAAAGCATCAGGCTGCCGGCAACAGCAGCTGCTGAAATTAGCAGAGTGGTTCGCGGATATTTTAACCCGAGTAGAAGCATTTTCTGGTAAGGTCCGTTGTTTACCTTGTTGAGCATCCGCAGGAAAAAATTTTCCTTTTCAAATTCTTTTTCCTTTAAGAAGCGTGATGCAATAAAGGGGGTCAGCGTAAAAGATACCAGCAATGACGCCAGCAAGGTATATACCACGGCCACAGGCATGCTGCTGATGAATTCACCCGACCCTCCCGGAAGCATGATGATGGGAACAAAGGCAACAATCATGGTAGCTGTGCAGCCGATAACGGCCCAGCTGATCTGGCTGGTAGCCTTAATTGTAGCCTCCATACGGTTGTAGCCGTTGCGCATGAATCTCACAATATTTTCCACCACCACAATGGAGTCATCAACCAGCAATCCCAGTGATATAACCAATCCTACAATCGATAATTGGTTGAGCGAATAGCCGGTGAGGTACATGCAAATCAGTCCGATCATCAACGATGAAGGAATGGCAATCATTACAACGACAGAAGCCCTCGTTCCCAATGGCAAGAGTGTCAGCAATATCAATAGAATGGCTATACCAAAATCCTCATACAAACGATTCAATCGCGATTTCACGTTCAGTGACTGATCGAAAGCCTTCTCAAGCTCCATTCCGGCAGGAAGGGTTGAAGCCAGGCTGCCCACATTCTTATTGACCTCCTCAACCACCTGAAGAATATTGGTGCCTTCTTTCTGGTTTGCTGAAATAAACAACGCCCGTTTACCTTTGAATCGGCCCAAATGACTTTCATCGGCATAACTCAAGGTGATTTTTGCCACATCTTTCAAGTAGATGATGTTCCCATTTCCCGCGTGAATAATAGTGTTACTGATATCTTCAAGCGTTTCGAAATTGCCGTTGGTTTTGATGTTGAATTTGTTCTTACCCATATCAAGCTCACCGCCGGGGATGTTTGCATTGCCACTTTGAACTGCAGTCAATACGTTGTTGATGGCAATTCCTTTCTGTGCAAGCTTTTGCAGATCGATATCAATATGAATTTCCTGTTCGGGAAAGGCTGATATTTCTACTTTCTTAATGGAACTTGTTTTTTCAATCGACTTTTTCAATCTTTTGGCCTGGGCTTCCATCTCGCTGTAAGAAGCATCTTCTGAAATAAGTGCATATTGCAGGATATTCACATTAACGGTTGACCAGCGGTACACATCCAGACTATACAATTCCTGTGGCAGCGTATTGCGGATGTTATTCACCTGTCGCAACACCTCATCGTATTTTTTTTCTGGATCCACATCATAGGTGAATTCCACACCAACCATGGCCACGCCGTCATTCACCGAGCTTGAAAGATTATCAATATCCTCAAGTTCGTTGATCGCTTCTTCTAATGGTTCAACAACCAACTGTTCCATGTCTTCGGGATTTGCCCCGGGGTACACTCCCACCACGTAAAAATAGCTGCCATCGAGTTGCGGGTCTTCACTGCGGGGCATGTTGATGAATGAGTTAACACCCAACAGGGCTATCATCACAAAGACGGCAATTGTAAGCTGGTAATTCTTTAAGGTAAATCGGGTTAACATAACAGTTTAGTTGATGAAAAAATATTGAAAAGAAATACATGTGCCTGCTGGCATTGATATTTTAACAGGCCGCTGCAAGCTCTAAATAAGAATCCTATGAAGTGGTTTATAAGCAAAGCAGGAGCGGCCTGTATTTTACTTATTAACGTTTACTTTGACCCCGTCGGCCAGATATGACGAGCCTTCGGTAATCACCTGTCCGAGTAAATTGATCCTTTCCACCACAGCTACATTGTCGTCTTCGAGATAGGCAATGGTTACCTCAACCTTTTTTGCAGTTGAATCATTCTGTTCAACAACATATACAAAACCCTTATTGCCGTCGGCACCCGTGATGGCCTGGGGTGGAACAAGCGTAACCAGCTGATCATCGGGTGGCACTATGCTCACCTTGGCTACAAGTCCGTTGATCAGCCTTTCATGCTGAGGATCAACAGTGATTTCCAGTTCAAATGTTCCGCTTTGCGGATCAACCATTTCAGCAATCCGAGTTACCCTCGCAGGAAATACTTTTCCCGGAAAGGCATCGAAGAAAGCTTCTGCTTTATCTCCCGGTCTGACCCTGACGGCATCTTTGTCCGAAACGCCGGCATTAATCACCCATTCGTCCTTACCCAGCTCGCTGAAAACGAGTATCGGAGTTCCAGGCTCTACCAACTCATGCTCTTCAGCCAGCCTGGCTAAAATCTTACCATCAGCAGGCGCGGTAATCCTTGAATATTTCTGATTAAACTCCGCTATATTTCTGTTTTTGAGCGCCACCTCATAAGCCAGGTTAGCGTCCTGTAATTGTTCCAGAGTGGCAACCGTATCGTTATAGAGGTTTCTGACCCGCTTCAAATCGCGTTCAGATTTTTCCAGCAGAAGCCGTGTCTGATCAGCCTGTGAGGCAATTTCGGTCATCTCAAGCGAAGCAATTACCTGTCCTTTCCTCACGATACTACCTTCCTCTGCATTGATGCCGGCTATGATTCCACCTGTTTTAAAAGATAGTTTAACCAGGCGCTTGGATGAAAGCAGACCGGTACATTCAATGGGGACTGAGGATTTTGTTTCAACAAGCTTTTCCGTTTTGACGCAGATGGTATTTTCGCGGTAGGTTTCTGCAGGTTTTTCTTTACTGCAACCAGCCAGCAGGCCGATTGACAAACAGACAATCAGTAACAAGGATTTATTTTTCATGGTATTGGTTTTCTTTGGTTTAACTAGTTAATATTGTAGGTTGCGTTGGCCCGTTCCACCTCCGCCAACCTAATAAGCGTTTCAAAATGTGAAACGGTATAAGCAATTTGTGATCCGGTTAACTGGTTGCGGGCATCAAGCAGATCGAGCAGTGATTTCTGGCCTACAGCATAATGCCTGTTAACCACTTTATAATATTCCTTCGAACTGAGCAGTGAACGCCGGCTGGCTTCCTCTGCCTTCAATGATGTCTCATAATTGTCGTGGGCAACCTGGCTCTGCAATTCAATCTGCAATTCAGCTTCATCGAGCTTGCTCCGGATGGATTCCGTCTCAATTCTGGCCTGGGCTGCTTTCTGCCTGTTCTGGAATCCGCTGAATATAGGCCAGGAAAGATTGACGGTGTTCATCACATATTGCTGATCGCGGTCGAAAGTGTAAGAATACCCCTGGTAACCCAGATCGGTAATGTTACTGATGGTGGGAACCAGGTATGACTTCTTCATTTTATAATAATACAAGGTCGACTGCAGCGCACTGTTCAACTGCGCAAGCTCCTCGCGATCATTTGGGCTGCCCGAATTTGGAAGGACAACCGGCTCCTCCCCCCTCAACAAGGAAGTATCTGCCGAAACCTGTTGCCGAAGAGGCTGGTTGATCAGAAAATTGAAAAAAGATGCTGCTGTTTTCTGATCATTTTCTGCTTTAGCAAGTTGTGCCTTAACCTGGCTCAGTTCGGCTTCAATGCGATATAACTTCTCTGGTCCGGCCATTTCATTTTCCACCAGCTTTTTATTTACCCTGTACGCTTCCTGAACCAATTCCAGTGCGCTGGTATAGGCGTCAACAACCTGAACTGCCTGCAAATACCTGTAATAAGCAGTTTTGATCTCCTTTACCAGCTCGCGTTTGTAGACATTCAGTTCAGCCTGGGTCATGGTAATCTGTTCCTTTTTGATTTTCCGGTTGTAATAAATCTCAGCATTCACCAATGGCATGATTACCCTTACCTTGGTGTCGTGATAATCATTGGGCAGGAATTCGATCTGCTCATTTTCGATCTGTGGAAAACCTCCTGTCTGACCCATGCCCTCCAGGATGCTGTTCAGCGAAGAATACACCCCGTTCAACATATCTCCCACCGGCATTTCAATGGATCTTCCTCCGGCGGCCAGCATGTATTGGGCTTCCAGGGCAACCGACGGATAAAACAATCCGTTTGCTTCCCTGAGCGCCCTGAGACTTTTTTCCAGGTTCAATTCCTTTTGTTTCAGGGCATGGTTATTTTCCAGTCCCATCCGTACGTACCCGTCGAGAACGCTTTCGGATTGCGACATGACTTGCTGAAAGAAAAAAGACAATTGAAAAAGAATTGCAAAAAAGGCAATAGGGCTTTTACACATATTTCGCATAATGCAGGTGTTTCGATTCAGATAATAGGTTTATAACTGCATCAAAACTACGCTGCCCTCATGGGCATTAAAACAGAAAACCGGTGAAACGGATATTTTCATCGGTGAAACGGATGGATGGATGACCGAATGCTGACTGACCGGGTTCGGATCAGACTTTACCTGAGCCGAATGGTGGGTTTATTTATAAATTATTATCTTTTTAATAATATAACGTTCAATTTCATGGGGTGCAATGTTAGCCGGACAGACTATCGGAGTGTCTGTAAAAAACAGAGAAACATCTTCTTTCTCTTCTTGCGCCAAAACCCTGTATTCAAAATATAATGTTGTTCCATCTGTACAAGGAACTGAGTCAGGTATCGCTATTTTCGAAAAGTAGGGAACACCAATCGCGTTACTATAATGTATTTTTTCATTCTCAGTAATGTAAATATCTCCTTTAGAGCCAATACCATGTGGCTCATCAACTTCTATATAAACTACCTCTCCATAACACCCGCTTGTAATCAGAAAAATTTCACCTTTAGCATGGAAAGGAGGCAACTCATCCTTTTCATCACATCGCACAAACTGAAAAAACACTGAAAGTATTGTGAGATAAATCATTAGCCGTTTAAGCAGATTTTTTTTCACAACTGATTTGTTTTAAAGTCAAAAAGTAAATATTTCCTATAGTTGTAGAAAAGTATTAATTGAGAATCCTCAATCTTAAAGGAAGTAACATCTCTGAGTGCCTCTGTGAATTTCTCAGGTTCACCTGTCTCCCCAGATGCATCTGCCGCAACACCCCAGGGGAAACTTATTTGATTCCCTGATAAAAGAAATTTTTTAGCAAGAAGATTGATTACAGACCTGCCCGTCATTGTAGTATCTTCATAGAATGTAATGGTATAGCAATCTTCAGGATAATAATAATATCTATGAACAGTATCTAAAGAACCACCTGGAGCACCAAATGCCACAAATTCCCAGGTCCCCAACAAGTCTTCTATGCTATAATCGGTTTGTTCTTTTTCGCAGCCCGCAGTCATTGTTACGATCCCGACTATTAGGAGAGTAATGGAAACTTTTAACCGGATAATTGATCTTTCTGCAAATAATGTATTCATAATAATTACGCTTACAAGCAGGTTATTATTAACCAAATATAGTGAATAATATAGCGTTATGAATAACTGCTGTCCGGGAAAAACCTGAAAGACCATACCCTGATTTTGTCTCAGGTGCCTGTGTTGGAATTATATCGTCATGAATAATATAGGCATTTGTATTACTTGAAGAAACCTTATATGTTTAGCGTGTTGTTAATAGTAAAAATTTGTACATTTGATATGCTGGTAATCAATGAATAAGACCAGCGAGATTACTTCTTATTACAATTATTTATTTGGTAATAACATTTCAATGAGGTCTTTACTGACTATATTGCTCTTATTGCCATTTCTGTCAGGCTGCTCTAAAGACGAGGATATACCGGATTCAATCCCAGAAGTTGTTACAGCTAATATCACTTCAATTGATCAGCTATCTGCCAGTTGCGGAGGAAACATAATTTCACAGGGGAGTACTGATATCATTGAAAAAGGAGTATGCTGGAGCACATCACCTGACCCTACAATCAATGACAACAGCACAACAGAGGGATCAGGAGAGGGAGACTTTACCAGCAATATTACAGGACTTAATCCAAATACGGACTATTATGTGAGAGCCTATGCAACAAACAATATTGGCACAGGTTATGGGGATGTAAAAAGTTTTACCACAAATGGCATTGTCATTCCCAATGATACCTTGGCATTTTATGTAATTGAGGGCGTAAGACCTTATTATCAGTACTATTGTCTATGTAACTATACCGTAGATTCTATCAGAGAGATTAAGTCAAAATTAGTTGACTATTCGGATATCATAAGCTACGACACTACCAGTTTTAGGTTTGAAATAAACGCTAAGTGTTCAGCAAATGTTTTGAATTTGTTGTTACACACCAGTTATCATGTACCACTGGTCGCAATATCAAAAGGTGAGGTACTGTTTTTTGTCTATTTGAGTAACGATTTATCATCATCATCAGAGGGATACTATTACTTACGGCCTTATTTTACTTCTTTCACTAATCCCACCAATGGATGGTTGCAATTTAGAATAGATTATTTGCCAGAAGAGAATGATAAACGAAAGGATCCCGTAATGCTTGAAATACTTGACCGGCATAACAAGCTGAAATAAATACTACGATTCGGCCAAATGAAGATGATGTGACGGTGTTCAGCCCTAAGTTCGGATCAGGCTTTGTCTCAATAGTATGGCTCAGGCTGTAACTATAGCCATCAAGCTTAACATTTGATCAATTGCTTACGCCCTTACAGGGCTTGTGTTTGAGAGCTAATTTAAGACCCAGGGCGATGCCTGGGCTAATGCTATAATGCCCTTTCAGGGCTCAAATTGGTGTATAAATTCATTCTCTGAACTGATGTAAGGAACTCACTGAAGATAAAGGTTATTCGCTACACGACAGGATCCTTGCCCTGAAAGGGCATCAGCAAATAGTACAGGGCGAAGCCCTATGTAAAAGCCAACACGTTGAATATAAGCCCTGTAAGGGCGTAAGCTCTTCTTAGCTTGACGGCCAAAGACACAGCCTTAGCTGAACTTGGTTTTAATAATTACATGTGGTTTACTAATTCTGAAACTTCTATCTTAGTTTCGGGAAGCCCACCTATATCGCAAAAAATTCCACTAGTAAAGGCTTCTACTTTTCTATAATTAAAGTAAATAGTATCGCCTTTTTCATGTTTTTCTGCCTGCAGATTTCCAACCAGCACACAATTTTCATAGTTTAAAACTGGTATTGAAAAATTATCATTCCATTTTTCTCCAATAATTTGATCAGTTCCAAGAAATTGAACGACAACACCACCACATGTGATCTCAAGAATTCTTGCTGTTGAAAATTCAAATTCATTTTCTTTATCACAGCTAAAAGCCATGAATGCATATGATCCAAGCAGCAACGTAATAATTCTATTGCATTTCATAATAATTATCAGTTATTGATATTGAACATCTTGCAATACCGATTACCAACTAATACATACGTTACTCTTCTTTCATCCCAATGACCCAGGTTTATATCAAGATTTAAGCACAGCCTATAACGAACGCCGCTGATGTATTCTTGCATTTAAAAAATTTCCAATCACCACATCGACACCCCCCAGGGATATTCCTTCCGGGTTATACAGAAAGAGCTCTCAGGCTCCAGAGCAAGGTCTATTTCAAATAATAGCTTTTCCATGTCACCTGCATAGGGTTCAACCACTTTCACCTGGTATTTCTTGGCTTCCACTCCGTCAATTTCCATATCCAAATCAAAAAGGCAATTGCAATTGCACAGGCCACTTTGTTCCGACTCTTTGATCACAATGGTATCATTGATCATTGAGAATGAACAACTCAGTTCTCCGGGACAGCAATTAAACCCGGCATTGACATGTTTAACCGTCAGTTTGCGGTTTTTCGCATCATACGCATATTGCAGGCACGATAAGGTATCGGAAATTGTTTCGGTAGATTTGAGGGAACTTTTGCATTCTGAGTGTTTTACAAGCACACCGGAAATTGTGGTTTCAGCCTGTTTTTCATTTTCGCACCGGCAAAGCAATATCCCTACCAACAATGCCAAAACGAGGTAATCAAATATTGTTTTCATCTGGCTTGGGTTTAATTATCAGATGAATAAACTACTAAAAAGGTTGCTTATTTTCCTTTCCTGGCCACCACAATCATTTCTTCTCCTATATTCAGAAATGACAGCATGTTGTATACCACATTGTGCAGCAGTACCATGATCTTCAGCATCCACATGGGCTTACGGGTGGTTTTGTTATAATAAGCCTGTCTTTCCGATGAGGAGATGGTAATTTCCTTCTTCTTTTTCAGCTTGTTGATCCAGGGCAGTATGGTATACATCAGCAGCAGTTTCAGCTCCAGCGACGTCCTGATTTTTTCAACCCGGAATCCGTGCCTGCCCAATAGGTCGGTAATCGTTTTTCTAGAAAAATAATTAACGTGATCAAGCCCCATCATGTTCCATTTCTCCTTTTTTCTTTTGGCAATGAAACTGTCAATCTGCGGCACCTGGATGACGATATAACCGCCATCACTCAGCAGGTAAGCACATTTCTCAATTACTGCATTGGCATTGTCAATATGTTCCAGCACATCCCAGAGTGTGATGATATCAAACGATCCTGCCTCCTTTTTCAGATCGAAGAAATCAACATGATCCACGGGCAGTCCCAGATCTTCTTTGGAATAGGTATAAGGATTGGCGGCAACTTCAATTCCATAAACATCAAACCCCAGCTGTTTTCCGGCAAATAAAAAGTGCCCCCATCCCGATCCCAGATCGAACAACCTGCCGGTTTTGATGAATTTTCTGATCAGCCTGAAACGCAAAAGATGCCGCTGGATCTTGATCCAGTTGTTGCCCTGACGGATTTGTTGCAAAACAGCATCGTCCTTATAGTCGGTATAGCTGATATTCTTCCGGTAATACCATGGAATGAAGTTAAAAGAACACCGGTTACATTCCAGCACCACAAAATCATTTTTAACAAACTTTTCTGTGAACTGCGATTTATCTTCGTTCAGGCAGCACTGGCAAACCAGGGTATCATTCAGGTAGGGCTTCATCAATAAATAGCTGTTGTTGAAATAATTTTCCGAAAGATAACCAAAATCTGTAATAGGTGATAGATCCTGTTTTACCGGTCTTTATTAAACAACTTATCTGCCGGACAACCAATTTCACGTTGTTTGCAATATCTGCAGGCCAGCTTGCCCCGGACAAAAGCATTGCCCATGGTAGTCATTGCCATCAGTATCAGCAATGGAAACAATAGTCTCATATCAAATCTGACAATCAGTAATACAACACCGATTACAAAAGGAATTGCTGAAACCAGCAGGTCAGGGATCATATCCTTCCAGGTCATTTCCTTTTCACAAAACCTGGTAGGATTTCCTTTCTTAAAAAAAATGGCTGAAACACGGCCTTTCCCAAATGCGCAAAGTTTTCCCCAGTAATAACAGTTAATGCAGTGCCTGCTGATCACCCTGAACTCCATCAATGCAACAAAGATTAGGTATGATACCGCCACAACCCATCCCAAACGGATCATAATTAAAAATCCTGAAAGATATACTAAAAAAGGAACCAGGTTAGCGATCAGCACAACCCAAACCGGGTAACGTTCCAGGGTTGACTGAAATTGAGTCGGGTTTTTGTTCATTATTTCAGATTCTGGTTATGTAGACTGGGATATCCTTACAAATGTAGGTTAAAAAAAAGGCAACACTAATAAGAAACGTTATGCGTTTTTTAGTAGCTTTTTTTATCCCTGTATATACAATGGTCGGTTTCACAGATGTCACAGGAATAACCGGCATTTTCAACCTCTTGTCCGATACCGATGATGCCGCTTACCGATTTGACGGGAATCATCAATGAGGAATCTGTAAGGTTCACACCGCAATTGCTTTCGCCCAACAACCTGAACAACTGCTGCTGATCAGATACGGGCCATTTGCAATAACCGGGACTGTATCGGTTGGTTATTTTCAATCCCTGGCTTGCCATATCCTTTTCAACTTCGTTGTGGATATATTCTGCTATGTTTTCCGCGATTTCCGAACCAATCAGGTCCACAATATACCCTTCAAGGGTATGGCCCTCTTTCATCAGTTGCCTGGAATAATTTTCAACTTCCTTTCCGCAAGTACCAATGAAGAGGGCCATTCGGGTACTTTTCTCAAGAGCGGCAGTGACAATTTTGCCAAGATGAAATGTTTCATTTGAGAGAGTCAACAGTGCGTGATCGCACTTAAAAAGTGGTTCTGATAAAACGACATAACCGGCACAGGGAGTTGCCAGTTCAATACATATCTGAGTGTACTGCCTGATTTTTCCGGTCACATAATCGTCGACCTCACCGGCAGGAATGCCCAGTGAATGAATAACATTGGCCTCGCTGACAGGTAATGACGAGGCATTGATCCGTAATGATTTACTTATTTTTGTCGTGATGATCTGTGTCTTTATTACTTATCTGGATAAGGACTTTAAGCCACTAGTGAATTCAGATAGCTCACGGCGCCCTGAGGATCACGTGCATAACCATCTGCACCAATCTCCGCCCTGAATTGTTCGGTAACAGGAGCACCCCCAATGATCAGTTTAACAGAGGGACATTGGGTTTTGATGTCCTGTGCAATCGATTTCATATTTTGCATGGTGGTGGTCAGAAGAGCTGAAAGTCCCACTGCTTCACTGTTGTTTTCTTTAATCGATTGGATGAATTTCTGTGAATTCACGTCAACACCCAGGTCAATCACTTCCCATCCGGCACCCTCGACGATCATAGCCACCAGATTTTTGCCAATGTCGTGCAAATCACCTGCAACAGTGCCAATGATGAACTTACCTTTGCGCCTGACCTCACCCGACTGGAAGTAGGGTTTTAAATGGGCCATAGATGCATTCATGGCCTTGGCAGAGATCAACATCTGGGGAACGAAAATTTTCTTATCTGAAAACTTCTGGCCGACAATTTCCATGGCCTTTATTAAGGCATCATTAAGGATTTCGGCGGGCTTAATGCCTCTTTCAAGTGCCAGTTTGGTGAGTTCATCTGCCCCATCCTGTCCTTTCATATTTGGCGGGAAAGGAGCATCCTTGTTTACCTTTCCGAACTCTACACACTCAAGAATCTTCGCAAGTAATTCACTGTTATCCATATTATCTTTTTTCAGTTAGGTGTTATTTCTTGACTTGACAATTTCAGCTATTCTTCTGATGTGTTCAGGTGTTGTTCCGCAACAACCCCCGATAATGTTGGCTCCGGCATCAATCAAATCATTAATGAATTCAGCCATTTGCTGCGGACTTTCCGGGAAAACAGTTTTCCCGTCTTTGTATACAGGAGCACCGGCATTGGCATGAATGAGCACCGGAATGGTTTTATTCACGCTGCGGATTTCCTTAACAATACCAATCATGTCGCGAATACCGTTACCGCAGTTGGCACCGATAATAGCCGCCCCGGCACGTACCAGTTCTTCTGTCATCTGAGCCGGTGTAACTCCCATCATGGTATGATAAGTATGCTCATTGGTTTTTTCAAAGGTCATCGTGCAGATAATCTCACAACTGGTACCATCAGCAGCAGCCCTGACAGCGGCTTTGGCCTCATCGATGTCCGACATGGTTTCAATCACCAGGGCATCTGCCCCACCGTCCTGAAGCGCTATGGCCTGCTGCCTGAAAGCATCATAGAGCGATTCATAAGTCACTTCACCGGTCATGATGATCTTCCCTGAGGGACCTATGGAGCCCAAGACATATCTGTCTGTCCCTGCAGCTCTTCTTGATATCTGCGCGGCAGCCTTATTAATCTCGGATACCTTGTTAGAAAGACCGTAGGAGGACAGTTTGAATGAATTGCCACCAAAACTGTTGGTTTCAATCATATCTGCCCCGGAGTCAACATAACTCTGCGCAATCTCCAATACTTCATTGGGCCTGTCCAGGTTCCACAACTCGGGACACTGACCGGCTACCAGTCCTTTTTGTTGCAAAAATGTACCCCAGGCTCCGTCAGAAACCAGTATTCTCCCTTTCGCTATTTGTCCTGATATTGTATTCATCTATAAAATATTTGAATATAAACCGCAATCATTTTGCTTCGGCATGCTGGGTTAGTTCATAAAAAAGTCTTGCAACCGATTGCAAAAATATTAATTTTGGCGAATTATTTCTACCTTAAAATGCTAATTTAACACGAAACTATATTACTAATTATCGAGTTAATCAAAAAATTATGACCGACAAACAATGGACCGACTTGATTGCCATCGTAAATGGTGAAAAGAAACAACCGCTGCCCGTGGGATTTATTATCGACAGTCCCTGGCTTCCCAACTGGTACGGGATCAACATACTCGATTATTTTACAAATGATGAGTTGTGGCTAAAAGCCAATTTAAAAGCAATTGAAACCTTTCCTGAGGTTATGTTCCTTCCGGGTTTCTGGAGTGAATACGGCATGTGTACCGAGCCCTCTTCTTTTGGAGCCAAATGCATCTTTTGGAAGAACGAGTTTCCATTTGCTGAAAAAATAATTGAAACCACTGCCGATATTGATAAGATCAAGCTCCCCAATCCCGAAACCGACGGACTTCTTCCCTTTATGCTAAACAGACTGATCACTGTCAGACCTGCGATTGAAAAGGCAGGGCACAAAATCCGGTTTTCTGTTTCGCGCGGACCATTGAATGTGGCCTCGTTCCTGATGGGGACAACTGAACTGCTCACTGCCATGATGATGGAACCTGATGCGGTTCATAAACTCTTGCGCATCATTACCGACTTTCTCAAGAAATGGCATAAAACACAAATGGATGCCATTTCCTCCATTGATGGCATCATGATGCTTGATGACATTGTTGGATTTGTGGGTGAACAGGAATTCATGGAATTCGGTTATCCCTACCTTAAAGAGCTTTATGATGTTAAAACCAGCGTAAAACTATTCCACAACGATGCCGATTGCACCATGTCGGTCAAATATTATCCCGAACTGGGCATTAACCTTTACAACCCCGGTACGCACATGACCATGAAGGATCTTATGGAGGTTACCGGTAACAAAATGACCATACTAGGTAACATTCCTCCTCGTGATGTGCTGGCAGCTGGTACTCCCGAAGATATTCAGAAAGCAGTTAAGGATCTGCTCAGCAGTACGCCTGACCATACCCGATTATTGCTCTCTTGTGGTGGAGGTATGCCTCCTGCCGTTACAACCGAACAAATCAATGCCTTTATCGGTGCAGCAAAAAGCTGACAGACCTATTATTGGCCGATTATCTTAATCATCTTACCTGCCTGTACCCTGTCAGTTAATTCCAGGTTGTTCAGCAGGGCCAGTTCTTCCATTTTATCGGACTGAACACCATATGATTTGAATGCATCGGCGAGGGTGCCTGTCTTCTGAACCTTCTTGACCAAAATCTTTTTGGGTTTCATATTCAGCTTCGATTGGTCAGTGAGTCTTGAAAAAGCGCCCATTGTCGAATTAAAAGCAGAGGTATAGTTGTTGTAATCCGCTTCAGTGGTTACACCATGGAAAACAAAATAGCGATTGTCACAATTGATAAAATAAGAAAGCACCATGTTGGTTTGCTGCTGACCGGTTGATTGATCTGTTTGAACCTGTTTTGACGTTGAAACAATGGCGGGCATTCCATGAACTGTGATTTGCTTGCTGTCCTGCAAAGTCAATCCCAGTTGCTCAATGGTTGTTTGGGCTGCGCTGCTGAGTGATTCTCCCGATGTCAGGGTAAATACCACCAGAGCCTTACCATCAGCAGGGCCCATGTTAACCTGGGCAGGTGAGTTTTCCAGCTGCCATCCGGATGGAATTGCAAACTTGAATTTCAGTTCAGGATGGTAAAATGTATTTCCCTCAACAAATCCCTGCCTGGGATCCTCACCATAAATAATTCCATCAACCATAGCATAGTAATTGTCTGTATTCACCTTGTATGAAGGAAGTCTCAGACTGTCCTGCCACCAGCCGGCCTGTTGATTCACCGAGTTGTATCTGTCGCCCGGATCGGGATGGGTTGATAAAAACGTGGGCACACCATTCTGACCATCGGCCATGCTCATTTTGTTGAGCACCTGGAAGAAATCGGCCATCTTATGCGCATCATAGCCAATCTTCGACATATACTCCACTCCCAGCCTGTCAGCCTCGCGCTCGTCATCTCTGCTAAACTTAAGGAATAGCAGTTGCATGCCCTGCATGGCATACTCTGCATATTGGGCGAATTTTTCCGATGCAATCATGCCGCCAACCAACAGCAACTGACCGATTTGTTGCTTGCTTTGCTGGCTCACCGAGTGACGTGCAGTCACATGTCCCATCTCATGACCAATAACACCAATCAGTTCTGCTTCATTGTTTAATTGTGCCAGGATGCCGCGAGTCAGATACAAATACCCACCCGGAACAGCAAAGGCATTCACTACCGGAGAATCCAGAATTTTAACATGGTATTCCAGGTTGGGCCGGTGAGATATCCGGGCCATTTCGTTG
>CAYVBH010000055.1:0-16001 GCA_964449015.1 uncultured Bacteroidales bacterium | reverse complement strand
CGTTCACAACGTCAGTCTTCTTGCGCCACCGCTAAAGCTATGGCGGCACGCGGTTGGTTACTTTCTGTGACGACAGAAAGTGACAAAAAATAAGCTTCGTTCTTTGCATCTAGTTTGCAGCATGAAGTGGGGCTTCGGGGCGAAGCCCCGGATGCATGCCGACGAGTGCAACCAACCGGTAAGCAGGCAAGCCTGTATCTTTTTTCTCCCTTCATCACACCCAATCCATAAAAACCATATATTTAAAGTGTCAATAGCCAACAGTAACCAAAAATCCTGACGTCTCGTTCTTTATTGGGAAAACGCTGAATAGCACTTTAAGTAATAAAAGCAGTGAACAGGAGATGGTGAGAACAGGCAGCAGGGATAAAGTTATTCAGTTGATATCCAGAATGGGATTGAGAAGCATGGAGTGTGCCTAAACATGAAGCAAAAATGATTATCAGCACCCAAAATATCCAACAACAATTATGTTATATAAACACCTCGAAAAGTGTGTATATTATGCCAAATAACGATAATAAACACACTACAGATGGGTTTATAAGCTAGTTGTGCACAATTTGCATTGACAGCCTAACAAAAGCATAATAATATGGGAACACTAAATGAAACTAACATAAAGATTCTATTAGGAACATTACCAGTTATCGTGACTATTTTAATTGCTATCACTGGTTATATATTCACTTATTTACATAATAAAAGGATTACTGAACGAAATGCAAGATTTGAAAGGATTAATAATCAACTCAGAAATTTGTACGGCCCGCTTTATGCTGAACTTACTTCTGGACAAGTAATGTGGCAAGCTTTTGTACAGAAGCATTGGCCAAAACATAACCAAAATGCATTTTTTAATGATACTCATCAAACTACCGATTCTGAAAAAGCAATTTGGAGACATTGGATGCGAGTTGTATTTCAGCCACATAATGAGCATATAGAAAAAATTATTCTTGAAAACGCTGACTTACTTCAAGGAGATGATTTTCCAGCATCATTTATTGATTTAATATCACACGTTGGAACTTATAAGGCAGTAATAAAAAAATGGGAAGAGGGCGATTTTAGTGAACACACATCAATCTGTAACTTTCCTGGAAAAGAACTAATGGAAAATGTTGAACCCATTTATAAAGATTTAAGAAAAAAGCAAAAAGAACTTTTAGGATTATTGAAGAGATGATTAGTTTGACAGATTATATACCATGAAAAAAAATATTAAAAACTGTGCACAACAGCGTGTTTATTTTAATTGGACTTTGATGTGTTTAAGAAGTTCACCGCTTTTGTTAGCTTTATTAGCGGCGGATAATGACATAGTTCCAATCTCCCAAACAAAACAAACACGCGAAACGTTGTGCACAATTCAAAAAGACACAAAACACACAATAAATGGAAAAAGTAAACATCCAAGACAAGTTAAATTTGATTAAAGATTATTGGAAGCCAATAATCGTGGGAGAATTGAATAATCAGCATGTTAAGTTGGTTAAAATCAAGGATAAATTCACCATGCATCACCATGAGAATGAAGATGAATTCTTTTTAGTTATTAAAGGTCTTTTAAAAATGGACTATGGTGATAGAATTATAGAGATTAAAGAAGGTGAATTTATTATTGTTCCTCGAGGTGTTGAACATAGACCAATTGCTGACTCAGAGGTTCATATTCTTTTATTCGAGCCAAATACAACACTAAACACTGGCAATATAAGGAATGAATTTACTGTGGATTCACCAGAAAAAAAGTAAATGAACTGTGCATAAAGGCGGGTCATACACAATTGCCGGGTCGATGGGTTGCTTATGTTAGTTCCTTTGCTTAACTTGTGGGAAACCCGACACGAAAGCGCCATGAATCGACAACTAACCATACCACCAACCATTGACAATCATTTAAGACCCAACACGTTTTTCAAAGATGATTTTGATTGTAATTCAAAATAGGAGTTATAAATTAAAAATATTCATTATGAAAACATTTATTAGTTTAGGTTTTCTTTTTCTTATTTTTTCTAATATTAATGGACAATCGTTAGAAAAAAATAATTTTCAAATTTCTATAGGACTTAATTTATCAGTACCATTCATAGAGGAGATTAAGTATTATCCCGGTCATCATAACTACTTAAGAGAGTATAAAGCATCATTGGGATATAATGTTGCTATTGCTTATAACATAAAAATAAATAAAAGATTTTATGCGTCTCCAGAGATATATTATTATCAAAGCAGGTTAAATATAAATGATGAGATATTTTTCGTTACGACCTATCTGGGCGCTGCAAGCGGTAATATAACTACCCGATATATAGGTTTTGAGAATACTATTAAATATAAAATTTTTAATGAAGGCCCTTTGTCAATTGGTTGTGGATACTATTTTGGGATTTTATTAGAAGCAATAGAGAGACGTCATGGGTATTATGAAAGAACTGAAAGTATTAAGGAAAATATTATTCCAATTGATTATGGTATTGAACCTCAATTAGAGTGTGATTTAATCTCAAATTCAAAATTTTCATTATTACTATTATCAAAATTTAATATTGGCTTGATTAGTGTAAATCCATTAAGTATTGATGAAAATGAAAAAAAATGGAAAAATTACAACTTTAAACTTGGTCTGGGGATTCGATTTTAATAATACATTCAACACGGCAAAATTTAAACGAATGCTAACAAATGCATATATTTTATTGGGGTTGAGTTAGTAATTTCATGGTTCTTGTTCCAAACGAATTTTGTAACGTGAGATAGGAAACTGCTTCGAAATCACCAACAAAACATATGCGAAACGTTAGGTAATATGCTGTGACATATTTTTACAATTATTTACATGATGGTGACATTTTATAATTCATGTGATTATAGATTTGAATAAATCTAAATAGATACAAACTTTCGCAGCTGAAAAGTATGAGAAACTTTTTTCTAATTTCGATTATTCCAGGCTTTATGGGTTTAAACCCTTTAAAATCTCAACAACTTAATCAAAAGGACAGACCAGATTGCTCTTGTTTCCAATCAAAAATTCGATTTGATAATTCATCTATTGAGAGAATTTAATTTGCTAATATTTTGTGAAAATTCTTAATTTTATGACATATAGATTTACTATAAATTAAGAGACTGTTAGTCGGTATTTTAAAAAAACGTCAGAACATGCAGTTTTTACGAAAATGAAATTGATAAATAGGTTCTATCGTTTAATATTGGAATATGGATTGATTAAAACATAATACAAATATTATGATAAAAAATACCATTAAAACATCGTTTCGATTAATGCTCAAAGCAAAGCTTGATTCTATTGTTAAATTTTTAGGTTTAGGATTTGGTCTCGCTGTTTGCACAATTTGTGCAGTTTATGTATTAAATGAACGTGCTTTTAATTCGCATTATAGAAAAAGTTCAGAGCGTATTTATAGAGTTTTAACAGAATATTCTCCTGAGGGTATGGAAAAAAATGTACTTTCAGGGTCAGCGTCCAAATTATCCAGTGTTTTAAAAGATGAATTTCCCGAAATTGAATACGCTACACGGTATAACAATATGGGAATGGCTATTAAATATAAGGAAGTAACTTATGGTGGAGGCCTGGCAACTGTTGACTCTTCTTTCTTTAATATGTTCCCTGTTGAGCTTATACGAGGTAATTTAAAAGACCTGTTTACTAAACCTTATTCAATATTAATTACTGAAGAACAAGCTGGGATAATTTTCAAAAATGAAGATCCAATAGGGAAAAGTTTACAATACACAAATTTTTATATTGAAGGAAAGTTTTTTGAAGTTGTTGGAATTGTTAAAACTCCACCCCGCAATATTTATCCAAGCTATAATACCATAACCTGTGAGAAAAATCAATATCCTGAATGGTTCTTTGACGGATGGGCAATTGGTACAGAATACCTTCCGGTAACTACATTCGTTAAATTACATGAGAAAGTATTGGTGAATGATCTTCAGGAAAAAATACAAAAAAGTATCCCTTCAAAAATGGGTGATGAGGGTACTGTATTTATTAAACATTTGCTGCAACCTTTTAATCGAATGTATTTGTATTCTAAGTCCGATTACAATTTAGATTGGGGGAGCGACATTAAAACGTTATGGATGTTCGTATTACTTACCGGTATCATACTTTTAATAGTTATTATAAATTATATAAATTTAACAATAGCAAGGTTCGTCGACAGGAATAAGGAGATTTCGATTCGAAAAGTAAACGGGGCCACTAAAAAAGATTTACGATCGATAATATTAATTGACTCTTTATTGGTTAGCATATTGGCTATCCCCATGGCTTTACTTATTGCTCATTTTGGATTAGGGATAATAAATCGGTATTTACGATCGGACTTTAGTTTAAACTTATTACATAATCCACAACTAATTATTGCAGTAATAATAATAGCCATTTCCATAGGTTTAATATCAAGTATTTATCCTGCACTAGTTTATTGCTCCCAAACTCCGGCATTTATATCAAACAAAAACAAGAACAGTAAAAAAAATAAGAATATTGCCCGACAGAGTTTAGTGATTTTTCAATTCTCAATTTCGATTATTTTGATAATAATTACTATTGTGTGGTTAATGCAATACAAGTATTACGTAAATAAAGATTCCGGTATTAAAGCAGATGATTTGATTATTAGTACTATCCTCGGACAGGATCCGAAATTACGTCAGGATAGTAGAAAAATTTCTGATTTAGTTAAAGAAAATCCTATGATTGAATTATCAGGTCCGGTTCATATACTCCCTGGAATGCAACGAGATGAATTCGTGTTAAAACCTGAGGGGCATACAGACCTGGATTTTAAAATGGTTGTAATGGCTGGTGATCATACTTTTAATAAGCTTTTTGGAATTGAAATTATTCAGGGAAGGGATTTCTTAGAGACAAATATCAGCGATATAACCCAAGCATGTTTATTGAATGAAACGGCTGTGAAAAGGCTTGGTTGGGATGATCCTATTGGCAAAAGAATTGAGGGAATGGAAAAAGATATGAGGGTGATAGGAGTTGTAAAAGATTTTTATGCAGCACCCTTTGATAAAGGTATTAATCCGACCATGATAATGATTTGGGATGGTGTGTATAATTACATGGTTTTTAAGGTGAAAAAGGAAAATCACGAGCAAGTAGAAGAATATTTAACCGATGTATTATCAAAACTTTCGCCTGATAGTTATATAGGTTTTAGTACTTTTAAAGATGAGAAGGAAAACTATTACAATAATCTGAAGGTGTCTTCGAATATTTTTGCCACCTTCTCTATTTTAGCTATTTTTCTTGCATGTTTAGGCTTGTTTTCACTTTCATTATTTTCAGTTTTAAAGCGAACAAAAGAAATAGGTCTTAGAAAAGCAGTTGGAGCAAATACTACTGCAATTGTTGCAATTTTTCTAAAAGAGATAATTATTTGGATTGGGAAAGCATTTATAATAAGTTGCCCGATAGCTTACTATATTTCGCTTCAGGCAATTAAAGGCTATTCCGACAGGATAACAATCAGCTGGTGGATATATGCGTTAGCTGGTTTAATTGCAACTTTTATAGGCATTTTAACCGTACTTTCTCATACGATTATAGCTGCCAATAAAAACCCGGTTGATGCTTTGCGTTATGAGTAGTATATTGCAGTAGATACAAGTAATAAGTGACAAAAGGTGGTTCGGGGCGTAGTCAAGGCTCGGTGTGACCAGCGTTTCTATTCAACGATAATTTTACCCTTTTTCAGGATATACCCCTTGCTGTTTTTGAGTTCCACAATGTACAATCCATGGGGAATATCCAGGTCCAACAACAGATTATCAGCACTCTCTTCAATACAAATGCTTTGACTGTGCAAAAGTTGTCCTTCGACATTCAGAATACTCAGATGAGTAACATCATTGGCAATTGCATTGATTTCGATGGTGAACCTGCCCAGGTTTGGAATTGGGTAAATGACTAATTCCTTATTATTTTTTGGTTTTTCAGTTTCATTCCAGCTCTCAGCCTCAATGCCAGTTTTTATTCCATTAAATTCCTGGGCTCCTACATCGATCGTATTATTAATTATTCGCGGATTTCCATTCATATCCAATACTTCAGTAATCAGTGTATCGTTATTAAATCCTGCATCAATACAGGGAGATTCTTTATCCAATGAAAAATAGGCGGTATCGTTAACAATAAAAATAGGATCTTCCTCAATGTTATGAGCATATTGTTTAACAAGATTCATGGTATCGGAAAACATCTCAATGGCAGGTAATCCTCCCTGGATGGTGGAGTAAGTGATTTCGGGATATGACTGCTCATAGAGATATATCTGCTTGCCTTTCTTTCCGCATGTATTTCCCCACAGGATAGAGTTTAAAATATAAGGACTTGATGGCATACAATGAATTCCTCCGCCATTGACTTGGGCACTATTGTTGACAATTGTATTATTAATAATGAAGATGGTGGTATTAACCGCAGAGATTGCACCACCAAACCGGGCAGTATTTTCAGCAATGGTGTTGTTGATGAAGAAACATTCGGATTGATCAATATAAAATGCACCTCCAAATTCCGGTGAAGTATTTCGCCGGATCAGGTTGCTTTTTATAACAGGACTGCTGTTGAATATGAAGAAAGCTCCACCGTAACTATAGATTTTATTATCTTCAATAAGGTTGCCATCAATAATAGGGTTACTGTTTTCGCAAAACATCGCACCCCCCATGAGTGCCTGATTATTGAAAATTCTGCAATTCTTAACGATAACCTGTCCCTTTCCGCGTATGCTGAAGGCTCCCCCGGTACAATCCTCGCTTGTTCCCGTGATAGCCTTTGCTCCACTTACTGAGCAGTAAACAAGTGACGATGTGTCATTTTCAGACCTGTTTTCTAAAAACCTGATACCTTTCCATCCATCTATCATCGGAGCATTTGTATCGCATAATCCATTACAAAGGTCAATCATGGACGAATCTGCATAGCGAAAAATAATTCCTTCATCTTTTTTCCCCTTAGCAATAATTTTCCCTTCTACTCTCAGCGCATAATATCCTGCGAACTGGATTTCTGTTCCTGGTTCAATAATCAGGGTAGCACCCTCAGGGATCAATAAATCCCGTGTAATAAGGTAAGGCGAGGAAGCAGCCAGCCATTTGCCCGAAACCGAATCAGAAGTAATGAATGTTTGTGCCTGAAGCAGGAATGCCGAACAAATTGAACACAAAAAAAAAATGACTTTTTTATTAAGTATATTCTTAGCAATTGTAATCATAGGTCTTATGGAATTAATAAAATATAGTAACAATTGTCTGGGGCTTCTATCAGATGAAAAAGATTCTTAACAAAGAAAAAACACATTAACACAACCAAAAATTTCACAATACACGGATATGTGTATCAATTATAAACAATATAAATTATAATGCAAAGTAACATGCAGGAAATTTCTCCGATTAGTTAAATAACTGATAGTCATCTATCTTTAATTAATTACAGATAAGAAAGGAACCTGTAAAAGTTATTCATTAACTGAATGTTTCTACCAGTTAAATCTGAGTCAGACCACTGATTGGGGTTGGGACAGGATCGATGAAAGGGAAGAGTGGTAGCGGCGTGCCAGAAAAACCATGAAATTCATTTCATATATTTGCCGAAAAACGTAACAAACAGTTAGGAAACAATTCACATGAATATTGAACTAAAATATTTTACAGGAACTGGTAACTCCTTAAGGGTTCTGGAAACATGCAGGGATGTTTTTATCAGCAACGGCCACACGGTAAAAATTTCAGAAATAGCATTACCTGAAACCAACTTACCCAATTCAGATTTTCTGGGATTTTGTTTTCCTGTTTATGCTTTTGGAATACCTCGTATTTGCCGGAAATATTTAAAAGCACTGAATAAGTTTGTTACCCGGCAGAAAGTATTTGTGTTGATCACGGCCGGCGATTCAGATGAATCAGGATTTTCTGTAATAGAATGTGAAAGGATTTTATGGAATAAAAATTGTGACATTATTTACACAAGGGTAATCCAAATGCCCATTAACTGGATTACATCTCCTGTTCCGCCATTTCCTCCATCAAAAACCGAAGCCGTTGAGATTATCAGAAATGGTGTTGAACTGGCAACAAAGTCAGCCGGTGAACTACTGGCCGGAATAGAGAATTACCACCGTTTCAATTATCCGAAACGATACACCCGATTCCGGTTTTATAAGGATTATTGGCTTTTTAAATACGTCGGATTACAAAACATGTGGCGCACGTTTAAAGTATATGACAACTGCAACGGGTGCAGAACGTGCGCCAGGATCTGCCCTACTCAAAGTATTCAAATGATCAATAAAAAACCGGTCTGGACCTCTACCTGCGAGCAATGTATGCGGTGTGTCAATTTCTGTCCTGAAGAAGCGATTTACCAGTCCATGGGAGGTGACACAAAAGGAAAAAATCGGTATTATGAACCAGGTTTTAAACCCGTTAGAAAATAGCCACAGGCGCAATTGGGCAGCCGGTTCCGCAAGAGATTGCTTCGGTCGTCGTACCTCCTTCCTGCCTACCCTGCCTACCCTGCCTACCCTGCCTACCGGCAGGCAGGCGGCAAGCAGGCGGCAGGCAGGCCTCGCAATGACGCGTTAGTGCTCGAACAGCAGGAAAGCTTGCCTGCTATACAAAAGCTAATCAGAAAAAAATGAAATGGACCATTTTGTGTGCTTTGAATTTCAATAAATACTCAACAAAACGAATTTATCAGATCGAAAACAGTATATTTATGCTGGAAAATATTCATAAAACAATCAAAAAAAATAAATTATGCTTAGCAAAAAGTATTTTATGATCTTCTTCCTGATTGTGGCACTGGCTGTCACTGCATACGGTCAGGACAATACCAAAACGGTACCCCAAAAAACGCTAAAAGAGGCCTATGCCAAGAAATTCCTCATAGGAACTGCCAGCGATTTGAGAGGGCTTTCTGAGGCCGAATTAGCCAATGTAAAAACGCAGTATGATATCCTTACCCCGGAAAACTGCATGAAACCGCAACCGATCCATCCTTCGGAAGGCAGGTACAACTTTGCAATTCCCGATACTTTGGTCGATTGGTGTCTGAAAAATGGGGTCAAGGTTTGGGGACATACCTTAGGTTGGCATTCACAAACGGCACCCTGGTTCTTCCAGGCAGTAAATCCGGAAACTGAAGAACCTCAACCGGCCAGACGACCGGGAGCAGGCTGGGATCCGAATGCACCTCGTCCCTCAATGGACGAAATGTGGCGTCGCAGCATTAAGGGCGAGATGGCAAGCCGCGAAGTCGCATTGGATCGTTTGGAGAAACATATTAAAACCGTGGTTGGACGCTACAAAGGGCGCATCATTGGTTGGGATGTGTTCAATGAATCGATTGCCGACAGCGGGGACTGTACAACAGAGAACCTGCGGACATTCAGCTGGTATAAGGTTGTAGGACCGGAAGTTCTGACCCTTGCTTTCAAATGGGCGCATGAAGCCGATCCCAAAGCACAACTATACTACAACGACTACAACATTGAACAGGGCGCCGTTGAAAACAAAGGCAAACACGCCAGTTCCATGGTGTTGCTTAAACGCCTTATCGCCGAAGGAGCTCCGATAACCGGCGTGGGTATTCAGGGACATTGGCACCTGGACACCAACCTCGACGATGTCGAAAAGGCTATCGAGAACTACGCATCTCTGGGACTGAGGGTTGCTATTACGGAACTCGACGTAACAGCAACAGGTGATAACAGTGGCGCCTTCGGTGTACGTCAGGGCGACAGGACCATCCCGCAGGAAAACTATGAAAAACAGGCTGAGGTATACAGAAAGTTGTTCGAAATCTTCATGCGTCACGCAGACGTCATTGATCGCGTAACTTTATGGGGCGTTAGTGATGCCCGGTCGTGGCGTTTTGGACAAGGAGCACTTTTGTTTGATGGCCAGTTGAATCCAAAACCGGCTTTCAAGGCTGTCATTGAAGCAAGCGAATCTGGTAAATAAAATTTATCATTTAAATAGGGAGCTCGGCGAAGTTTAGCTACGCTGAGCTCCGTTATTCCCTTCGGTCATGAGCTCCCTTCGGTCTGTTCGGTCGACCAATTGAGTGGCCCTCATGAGATCCCTCCGATCAGTTGCCGTGTGGAGGTTCAGGAGAAATAAGCGATTACAGTAAACCATTGGATAATGACTGTTATAGTTATCCATGCCGTTGTTACAATGGAAAATTGGTGAAAGTTGAAGTAAAATCAGGAGAACAAAGCGTATATATTTACAATCAATTTAGACTCTAAAGTAAACACATATTACTTGAAAACACTTGTAATAGGCGACATTCATGGTTGTTATGCAGAAATGATTGATCTGATTGAAAAATCAGGTATTAATGCAGACGACAGGATCATAGCTTTAGGCGACATAATAGACCGGGGACCCGATTCGTTAGCTGTAATGAATTTTTTCATGTCGGGAAAAAATAGAAACAGCCTGTTAGGAAATCACGAAGAAAAACACATAAATGTGTTTGCGGGTAAAATACAAGCATCACCATCACAACTAAAATCAATTGCCCAATTTACAAATAGCGAGTTATTAAATGCAGTAAGGTTTTTTGAAAAACTGCCACTATTTATTGAACTACCCGAAGCTATCTTGATTCATGGATTATTGGAACCGGAAATACCGGTTATACATCAAAAGAAGAATATTCTCATTGGTTCAATGGCTGGAAGCCTATATATGGGGAAAAAATATCCTAAACCCTGGTATGAATATGATTTTGGAGAGAAACCAATTATTGCAGGTCATCACGATTATTCGAAAGAAGGAAAACCGATTATTATAAACAATAAAGTTTTTCTTATTGATACCGCTTGTTGCTATGGAAAAAACCTTACGGCTATACTAATTCCTGAAATGAGATTAATAAGCGTTAAAAGCAGGAAGAATTATTGGAGTTTAGCCATGCAGAATAAAAATATCAAATAATGAATGATTATCGAGAATTAAGAAATGATTTTCCGATAGGTGGATTCTATATTGTAAAAAACATACTGATATCAATGAAGTAATTAAATATGTAGCAACCGCTAGAGATGAAAGAGATAAAAAACATCCTCACCAATATAGAATTCCCCTGCTAAGCGTAATTTGCAATTACGCTTTTGATAAAATGTAGTTACCTCTGCCCGGCTTAGCCTTATGACTTCGTCGCTTGTCATAATACTGGTTAAATTGGTGCTACATCGTAAGCATTCATCCGGGGCTTCGCCCCGAACTCCTGCCTACCCTGCCCACCGGCAGACAAGCGACAGTCAGGCCGCGCATACCAGTATACGTTGGCAAAACGTTGCAGAAACAGTACACAGGCAGTATGATTGATCAATATGTTGTAACTTCGCCTAAGAATATTGAATTTCAGAAGTATCATTTAAACCCTATTGGAATGAAGAAAAGGTCATTTATTATCATGCTATTTTCTATGTTGTTTTTTGAATTCGCAGCAGATATAAATGTTTGCGGACAGTTAAATCTTGTAAAAGCAATCAGAGAGGGAAATATCGAAAAAGCAAATGAAATAGCCGATAAGAGCAATGCTGATGATTTTAATCAGATTGTTAAAATAAAAATGCCTAGTGGAAGTATTGATATAACATGCTCCCTTGGTGAAGCTGTAAGAATTAAAGATAGTGTCCTGGTAAAAAGAATCCTTGCCAAAGGAGCAAATCCAAACCAGGTTATTTTTATCAGTCCTTACTATTTTACACCTTTAATGAAAGCTGCTGAAAATAATGATCTGGCAAGTGCTAAGTATCTTATTGAATATGGTGCAAATGTAAATTATCAATTAGATAAACAGGGGAAAGAATACTTATTGGGATTTGAAATTGGTAAAACTGCTTTACATTTTGCTGCAGAAAAGAACTCGGCTGAAGTAGCCGAATTATTGATTAAATCGGGTGCAAATGTCAATATCCAAAATGCAGTAGGTAAAACTCCTTTGATGATGGCCGCCAAAAGCTATACGCCTAAAATGCTTCAAAAGGAAGGCGCTTTGTTGAATAAAGCATACTATTTTTCAGAAATTGGTAAAACCATTCCCAATTATAGAGATTCATTTTTGTTGGCAACGCGGAATTATAATGCAATATGTATTCTCCTGAATAATAAGGCACACATAAACCTTCAGGATACTGCAGGTAATACAGCACTTCATTATGCTATACTAAAATTAGATCAATATAACGATACAAGAACGGCTATACATCAGCTTTTAAGCTACTATCCCAATGTTAACCTAACCAATTCGAAAGGAGACACACCCCTACTTTTAGCTCTTCGGACAGATTTGGGATTCGAATCGGACCTGATGATCTACCTAAAAGCCAATATAGCAGCCAGAAACAAAGCTGGCGAAGGGGTGTTTGCTTCATTATTGGAATCATACCGAACAAATCAATTTAATAGAAGCGATGAAAATTTGCAGTTGTTTGTTGATAATATAAAGGGGTTATTCAAGCTCGGAGCCAAAGATGACAGATCTGAACTTCTTATTTGGCTTTCATTAATTTATTTTGAAGGTTTTATGAAATATGATCTGCATGAACTTGTTCGACTATCGTTAGATTCAGGTTCTGATCCAAATTTTAGTTATGGGGAGAAATACCGTAGCGTTATTGATAATTTTATTAATGCCTATCAGGAAGATACAAGAGATCAGGGGTGTTATTTCATTCTTAAAATGCTATTTGAGCATGGCGCGACCAATATTAGAAACAAAGAATCTATATTGTTAAAAATGATACAAGATGGCGATGAAAGACTGATTTCCTTATTAATTCTCAACAAGAAACAATATACGCCAATACAACTGCAAAAGGGTAGAGACGAAGCAAGGAGTAGGTTATCGTATTTAACAACTGACAATTTGAATGAGAAAAATGTTGCATCCAAAATTGAAAAGACGAACAAAATAATTGAAATGTTGGAAAAAGCTGTAGCTGAAAGTATTCATGAATGAGATATTGCGTTTGAGCGCAAACAATTTGTGTGATATGACGCAAGCAGTTTTTGAAGGCTTAACCTCACCAGAATATCCCTCACTCGGCGAAGTCTCCTGATTTCGCCGGCTGCCACTATACTAAGCGAAAATTGCTTTACATCGTTGACACACATACGGGGCTTCGCCCCGGCTGTATGATGATGATGTATCGTAAAAATCACAAATTCTTTGGTATATTTGAAATGTGTCATCTTAAAAGTAGCCCCACTAAATAATCCCATTTACCATGAAACCTATTTTACTGCTCGTATTAACCGGATTGGTGTTCCAGACCGGATTCTCACAAAAATCAACTGAAATGAACTTTATGTCAATCTTTGACCAATATGGGGTTGACGGATGTTTTGTGCTCTATAACCAGACTGACAACGAATATATCCGGTACCATTCCAGCCTTTGCGATACAGGCTATATACCTGCATCTACTTTTAAAATACCCCACTCAATCATTGCGTTGGAAGAAGGTGTAATCAAAGACACCAATCAGGTTATCAAATGGGACGGACATGAATGGCCCAATAAACCCTGGAACCAGGATCAGACATTGAAAACCGCCATGAAATATTCTTGTGTTTGGTTTTACGTAAGGTTTGCAGAACAAATAGAAATGAAAAAATATCAGGATTATGTCAATTCCTTTAATTACGGAAATAAAAACCTGATCGGTCAGCCAACCCGATTCTGGTTAGCCGGATTGTTGCGGATCAGTGCAAATCAGCAGGTTGATTTTCTGAAAAGATTTTATAATTATGAATTACCCGGTATATCACGCCGCTCCATTGATATCGTAAAAGATCTGATTGTCATTGAGCAAAAAGACAATTTCCGATTCTGCGGCAAAACCGGCGGCGGCATGTTAACGGATACGGATTACATCATGTGGCTGGTTGGATACTTAGAGAAAAACAACAACGTTTATTTTTATGCGATGAATTTCAAAACGAATGATTACGATAAAACAGGCCCTGCACGATACAGCATAACCAGGGATATTCTGAGAGAATTGAAGCTGTTGGAGTGAAAGATTTTGGGCAGGGACAAGCAGGACAGCGACAGTAAGTCGCACTTCGACAAGCTCAGTGTGACGGCATTGTCATTCTGAGCCTGTCGATGTATGACAAGTAACATCCGTTGCAGAAGCAGGTAGAATTTTATAAAACTAATTATATGAAGCAAACAAATATCTTCTTCATTTTACTGTTTCTAAGCAACCTTTCCTTTTCCCAGGATATCGAATATGCAAAAGCAGTGGTTCAGAAATTGACTTCTCCTGAATTACAAGGAAGAGGTTATACTGAAAAAGGGGATTGGCTTGCTGCCGAATACATCTCAGGCGAATATGAAAGAATGGGTTTGGTGAAGTTGGATATGTCGTATTACCAGAAATTCAATATTTCAATAAATACCTTTCCCAATGTCCTGTCTCTGAAAATTAACAATGAAATCTTAAAACCGGCAACAGATTATCTGATTGCATCGTCCTCACCGGGCATTAAAGGGAAATTCAACGTGGTCACATGCAGCCGTAAGGACATAGATACAAAAGAAAAGTTTATCAGCCTGATTGAAAAAGCAGGTTCTGACTTCATTTTAATTGACAATACGGAGAAATCGACTTTGGATCCGGAAGCAAATAAAATAGTTGACGATTACATCAATTTTCTTAAGTATAGTCCGCAAGTTTCAAGTAAAGGGATTGTCATTTATACGAAGGAAAAATTAACCTGGGAAAACTCAATTTTTGTGAATGTCAGACCCGTGGTTATCATTAACAAGGAAATCGACCCAAATAGCATTAAATCGATTGAACTGATTATTGAAAACAAGTTTACTAAGAATTACAAAACCCAAAATGTGGTTGGTTATATAAAAGGCAGCCTATACCCTGATTCATTTCTGGTTGTAACAGCCCATTACGATCATTTGGGCAGGATGGGAAAAGAAACGATTTTCCCAGGAGCCAATGACAACGCCAGTGGGGTTGCCATGCTTTTGAGTTTGGCAAAACATTATTCAAAAAGCCAACCCAAATATTCCGTATTGTTTATTGCCTTATCAGCTGAAGAGATTGGCCTGTTGGGCGCAAAAAAGTTTACCGAAGATCCTTTAATAGAACTGAACAGGATCAGGTTTCTGGTTAATTTTGATTTGGCGGGAACAGGCGAGGAAGGAATCAGAGTAGTGAACGGAAGTATTTATAAAGATCAGTTTGATTTGTTGACTCAATTGAACGCAGAGCATCAATTGCTACCCAAAATTGACATCCGCGGAACGGCTTGCATCAGCGACCACTGTATGTTTTATCAGAAAGGTGTTCCGTGTTTTTACATTTATACCCAGGGAGGTATCAAGGCTTATCACGATATTTATGATAAATACGAAACCTTGCCGTTCACTGAATTTGTTGACTATTGTAGCTTAATGATTAAGTTTTTTGATTCCTTTTGATGATCGGGGTAAGTGGTATTTGTTATACATCGTTGGCATTAAGCCGGGGCTTTGCCCCGAACCTTTCTTGTCACTTATATATGCATTTTATAAGGCATATCGCATTAGCTGTACATAGTTAGCACGCATCCGGGGCTTCGCCCCGAAGCCCCACTTCATTCTTTGTCTTGACACAAAGAACGAAGCAAGAAAAGTCAAGACAAAACGAACCCCCGGCTAGTCCCGGCACGCCCTCTGCGTTTTGTCGGGCCACCGCACGGTGCTTATAGGTTAGCAGTGCTACTTAATGAACATTGTTCCATGTTTTTTGCTTTTAAATAGCACTAACTAGGTATTCTATCGTTGAGAATTAGCAATGTTGCAACACCCTTGAAGTAGAGAGATCCGCCTCTGAGAAAAGGCGTAAAGAAAATCAATGAATGTTGGCGAAGCCACTTAAATCAGGTTATCAAAGAAAAGCTGT
>CAYVBH010000054.1:0-16026 GCA_964449015.1 uncultured Bacteroidales bacterium | reverse complement strand
TTATTGGCAAAAGTGAGGATTTTGAATTCAGCATTCCTGTTCATCTCAAAGCCGGTGAACAAAAACAGGTAGTGATTACTTCCGATGAAATCAGTGATTTGCGTATTATGCATCCCAGGCTGTGGTGGTGCAACAATATGGGGACACCTAATCTTTATAATCTTTCACTGAAATATGAGACCAATAATTCATTCAGCGATGAGCAGCTTATTGTTTATGGTATCAGGGAGGTAGAAACCTATATGAACAGTGAAGGCCACAGGGGATTTAAGCTTAACGGGAAAGAGGTATTGATCCAGGGCGCAGGTTGGACTGATGATATTTTTCTGAGAGACACCGAGGAGCGCAATGAAATACAGGTCAGGTATGTTCAGCATATGAATCTCAACACAATCAGGTTTGAAAATATCTGGGGTACAAGCCAGAATATCTATGATTTGTGCGACAGGTATGGAATTCTGTCCATGGTCGGCTGGAGTTGTCAATGGGAATGGGAAAATTACCTGGGTAAGCCATGTGATGATTTCGGGGGAATTCAAACGAAAGAAGATATGAACCTGATGATTGAGTCACTGGAGCACCAGATCCGTTACCTGCAGAATCATCCTTCAATCTTTGTGTGGATGTTGGGGAGCGACAAACTGCCCAGAACGGCTCTGGAGAAGCGATATCTGGATATCATTTCAGGGATTGATAACAGGCCTTATCTTTCAGCGGCCAGCAAGCGCGATAGCAAAATCAGCGGTCCCACAGGTGTTAAAATGAATGGGCCATACAATTATGTCGGACCTTCATACTGGTATGTCGATTCTGTTCATGGCGGTGCTTTCGGTTTCAATACGGAAACAGGGCCGGGACCCCAATTGCCGGTTCAGGAGTCGATCAAAAAGATGATACCGGAAGAGAAGTTGTGGCCCGCTAATGAAAGCTGGAATTACCACTGCAATCCTTCCGAAAACTTCGGGGATCTGAAAATTTTTAACGAGGTGTTAGGTAAACGTTATGGGCAGGCATTTAATCTGGAAAATTACCTGATGAAGGCCAATGTGCAAAGCTATGAAGCCATCAAAGGCATGTTTGAGGCTTACAGGACAAACCGTCCGAATACTACCGGAATCATCCAGTGGATGCTGAATTCGGCATGGCCTTCGTTCTACTGGCAATTGTATGATTACTACCTGATACCGACCCCGGCATATTATGCTGTAAAAAAAGCCAATGAGCCGTTACAATTGACCTATAATTATGGCAATCATTCGGTTTATATTGTTAACAGTACGCTCAAACGATATGATAATGCACGGGCAAGGATCAGGATGTTTGACCTGCAGGGAAATGAATTACTTTCTGAGGAGCAGGTAGTTAAAATTGAAGAAAATCAATCAGCGAGAATATTCAGATTACCTGCGATATATAGTACGGTATTTCTTAAGGTTACGCTGCTGGATGAAAACAACAGCGAAATAGCTGAAAACTTTTACTGGTTACCCGGTAAGCAAGACGTATATGATTGGGAGAAGACAAATTGGTTTTATACACCGGTTAAATACAGTGCCGATTTGAAATCACTCAACTACTTGCCACCGGTTGAAATTGAAGTCAATGCCGAATTTGAGAGCAGAGAGAAGGCTGAAAACCTGGTTAAGGTAACCCTTATCAACAAATCAAACAGGGTTGCCTTTTTTACCGGCCTGACCATACGAAGCAACAATAAAGAAACCATCAAGCCTGCATTCTGGGATGACAATTATGTAAGCATTTTACCCGGTGAGTCAGAAGTTGTGCAATGCCTGATTCCTGGAAGCCTGTTGTCCGGAGATTTGGGACTCACTGTTTCAGGCTGGAATGTAAAAGAACAGACTGTAAAGTTGACCGTTAAAAATGAGGGCAGGGAATAGCCCTTATTTTCTTCCGTTTGGATTGGAGGTTTTCGAATTTGTAGTTTACTGAAATTTCGTGAGATCCACCTGTTGTATTAATTAAACGCGACATGGTAAGATCGTAGCTGTAGGCGAATGACAGTGAACCTGTTTGGTAACCTGCCAAAAGTGTAAGCGCATCTTTTGATTCCGTATCGGAGATCAGTGGTATTCCTCTGTACCAGATACCTATTATAAACGGGGCATTGGTGTGGTATAATCCCAGGTCAAGCTGATGAATTTTCTCCTGGGTTTTATAATGAAATGCCAGGGTGATGTTCTTTTCGGTTTTGGTAATGTGTGCACGGCTCAGCATGTCAAACATAATACCGCCGTATGCCGAAAACATGAAGGGCGCGTATTCCTGTTGCGCAGGTATGTTCTGATTCAGTTTCATCAAGTGATTTCCCGTGATGCCAAGCCATACCCTGTCAGTGAAAACAAGGCCGGAAACAGCAAAGTCAAAATGGTGGTATTTTTCGTTATCAATGGTTTCAATTGACCCGCCGGGTAAAACACGCCCGTCAACAATCTGGTCAGAAAAAATAAGTGCGTTGCCATTGATTCTCTTTGAAAAGAACTGGGCTTGTATACCTGGAACCAAGTGCCATTTCTGATTTATGCTGAACCGGTAAGAATATTGCGTTGACAGGTATAACGAATTCATCAGGCCAGCAGCATCATCATACATGATAGAGAGACCGGCTCCTAGTTTGTACTTTTCAATATATTTGTCTGCAAAAAAAGAGGTGGTTAAAAAGGATTGGGGCAGTTGAAGCCACTGTGAGCGGAAATTCATTCCTATTCGCGGAACTCCTGCTGAGCCTGCAAATGAGGGACCCAGATAAAGGGGGGCAGAATAAAATTGTGACAATTGCGGATCCTGTGCGCAAATATCCGTGTCAATATGCCGGTTGCCTGCCAGAACCAACAGTAAAAGTAAAATTCTCAATGGTTTATTCCCTTTCATAATCTGGCTTGTTAATCATTATCTGACAAGTAAAACCGTGCCGGTACGCATAAAATCAGTGCCGCTCACGTATTTGCCGGTAACCTTCCAAACATAGACATCTTTGGCAAGCAATTGTCCTTTATAATATCCATCCCATCCCATATTGATGTCATCGCTTTCGAAAAGAAGAACGCCCCACCTGCTGTATATTTCCAGGTGATATTCTGCAATGTTTTCGTGATAGGGGAAGAATACGTTGTTGGTCCGGTCATTTTCATCATAAAATCCTCCGCTAGGTCCCGATGGATCGGGTGTGAAAGCATTCGGGAAGACCAACAAACCGTCCTCGGCTACATAGATTTCCTGTGAAATAGTGTCTGTACAACCAAATTCAGATGCCACAATCAGTGTAATTGTATATGTGCCGCTGGTATTGTAGTAATGAAGCGGATTTGATTCTGAAGCAAACTGGTTATCGCCAAAGTCCCAATAATAAACCGATGCATTATGGGAATCATCATCATAACATCTTATCGGCTTTTTCACAAAGGCTGTATCGGGCCTAAAGTAGAAACGGGCGACAGGATTGCTGTGGATGGTAATGAGGGTATCAACAGTTACATTCCTGTTATCAGGTCCGTAAGCAACCATATTCACTTTGAATTGTCCGGCATATTCGTATGTATGTTCAGGATTGATTTCTGTGGCAAAGGTGCCGTCACCCATATCCCACCGGTATGTTGTTCCGTACTGTGTTGTATTATAAAATTCAACTGTTGTACCCGGACATCCTTCGGTAACATTTGTTGTGAATCCGGCTTTGGGCATCACCTTATAGTTAATGACAACCAGGTCACGAGCCATACAACTGCCATTAGTAATAGTCCATTCGAAAGTATTCAGGCCTGGACCCAGTGAGGTAACAAGGGTAGTAAATCCGGAAGCAGTTTCAAAAGCTCCTGCTCCTGCAACCAGGATCCATTCACCTGTCCCGTTTGCCGGGTTGTTACCCGACAGCATCACCCGGGGTTCATATGTGTCTTTGTCCTCACCGGCATAAACATAAGCTAGGTTATTAGAAACGGTGATTTCATCTATAGTAAGACATTCTCCGTTTTGTGTAGTCCAGCGCAATGTGTTTTCTCCGAAATTCAGCCCATTGATAGTGGTATTGAAGCTCAGGGAATCGGCAAAGTTGCCGTTGCCACTCATCACCTGCCAGTATCCGAACCCCACAACCGGTGAATTGGCATACAGAACAGCTGATTCACCGCAGACCTCAGCATCTTCACCGGCTTCAGCTATAGATGGTGAATTGTTGGTGATTATCAACTCATCTGAAGAGGTGCAATTCTTGTTGGCTATGGTCCACACCACAATATTTTCACCAAGGGCAAGCTCACTGATTGTTGTTCGTGGTAATGTCCGATTGGCAATACTACCCGAACCGCTCATCAGTGACCATTCACCGGTTCCGTACATAGGCGTATTGGCACTGAGTGTTCCCATGCTGTTGCAAACAGCAAAATCGGATCCTGCAACTGCCACAGAGGGAAGATTATTGGAAATCTGCACGGTGTCTGTAACCGAACAACCCGTTGTGGCAACGGTCCATTTCAGTTTGTTGATTCCGTTATGAAGCAGGTTTATCGCGGTATTGTATTGGAGCGGATCATCAAATACTGCCGAACCTTGTAAAACCGTCCAGTAACCTTTGCCCAGACTAGGCGGATTGGCGTAAAGCACAGTGTTGTCAGCGCACAGTTCCTGGTCAAGGCCTGCATATACATCTACTGGAAGGTTGTTGTATATTACTACTTCATCGGTAGTGGAGCAGCCCTGGTTTTCGCTTGTCCACCGCAGAATATTTGCCCCCGAGCCCAGGTCTGAAACCAGGGATAACGGATTATTCAGGCCAGAAAAGATGCCCGATCCGCTTAAAACCGACCAGGTACCGGTTCCCTGAGTGATAGTATTGGCCCTGAGTTGTTGCTCATCCTTGCATAGGTACATGTCTTCGCCTGCAAAAGCACGGGTAGGCAAATTATTGGTTAATATAACTTCATCATAAGATATGCAGCTGTTTTTGGTAATGGTCCACCTGAGCACGTTGGTACCCGGGGAGAGGTTTTCCACAACAGAATTGGGAGTATGCGGATCCAATATGTCTGCTCCGTTTGCTGCTCCGGCAATTGTCCAGAAACCCTGGCTGTATCCCGGATCGTTGGCCTGAAGTGTTGTACGGTTGGCGCACATCACCTGGTCAGCTCCTGCATCTGCCTGCACAAAATCATTGCTGATCATTACATCGTCATGGGATACACATTCCATGTATGTAATGGTCCATCTGAAAACATTTTCTCCCGGAGCAAGATCCCTGGCATAGGTTGAAGAACTGCTCATGTCATCCAGTGCGGCAGATCCGCTTTGCAATGTCCAGGCACCGGTACCGGTTACAGGCTGGTTGGCGACCATCAGCACTGAATCCTGGCAAACAGACTGATCTGCACCCAAACGGGCCTGAGTAGGCTTGTGCGATGTTATAACGACTGTGTCGCGCGAATAACAGCCGGCATTCCGAATGCTGTATACCAGGTAATTCTCATCCCTGCCCAAATCATAGGCGAGATTGCCTGAAAATTTCGCAGCACCTGAAAATACGCTCCATTCGCCTATCCCGAAAGTTGGTGTATTGGGTTGCAAAACCAGCGTATCTTCGCAAGTAACCACGTCAAATCCTGCTTCGGCATCGGTTGGGGTGTTGTTGGTGATAGTAACAACTGATGAAGACATGCAGGTTCCGTTTGTAATGGTCCATTTGAGGTTGTTATTTCCCCTGGCCAGGTTTTTTACTCTGGTTATGTTTTTGGTGACATCATTAAACGTTCCGGCCCCGCTTATTACGCTCCATTGTCCGGTACCGATATAGGGCAGGTTGGCGTTCAGATTCACAGAATCTGCGCAGATATCCAGGTTGACACCCGCATTTGCTATCGTGGGCATGTCGTTGATGATGATGACCGAATCGGACGTGGTTCCGTTCAGATATGCCGTCCACACGAGCACATTTTCTCCCTGTGCCAGGTTGTAGGCATAAGTATTGTAAAGTGAATTGTCTGCAAAATTAGCCGACCCGCGTTTCACCGACCACTCACCATACCCGGGGTAAGGATTTTTAGCGCTGAGTCGTACTGTACTGCTGCAGATTACCTGGTTTGGGCCGGCATCTGTGGTATCTGTGAGTATGTTTTCAATAACAACTGTATCCATGGATACGCAACCCGCGTGGGTGATCATCCATTCGAAAATATTGCGTCCCTTACCAATACCAGTTACCAGCGTGTTATAAGCAAGTTTGTCAGCAATAGTTGCAGATCCGCTCAATAAAGACCATGCGCCAGTACCTATAGTTGGATTGTTGGCGTTGAGGTTGGTGTTGTCGGCATGGATGCGCTGATCGGGGCCTGCTTCAGATTCAGTAGGCCTGTTGTTTGTTATAACCACCGAATCATAGCTGACACAACCATTGTGATTAACCGACCACCTGAATATGTTTTTTCCCTGTGACAAACCGGAAACTAGGGAATTCGGATCATACCGGTTGATATTGTATCCTGAGCCATAGGTGATTGACCACTGCCCGGTTCCTGCAGATGGCAAAACCGCATTGAACCTATAGATATGGTCACAGATTGAAGTATCATTGCCTGCTTCAACAACCAGTTGGTTATTATAAAGGGTAACCGTGTCAGTTACGCTGCAGCCGTTAAGAGTTACTGTCCAGGTAAAAGGATTTGCCCCCTGCCGCAGATTGGTAACTGTTGAAACAGCCTGATCAGGATGCTGGATCGCTGCAGGTCCGGTTATTGCCTGCCAGATACCGGTGGCCGGGAATTCAGGTGGCACAGCGTTCAGCAAACCTTCGTCAGAACAAATCCCGGTGTTTTCACCACCATATGACAAAGGCAAAGGATTGGCAATTACGTTTAAAATTGGGGAGGAAGGTCCCGAACCACAACCATTAACGCCCGACACGCTGATTGGACCACCATACTCGTTTTTAACAAATTCAACCAGAATCTGACGGGTATTTTGCCCCGATATCACGGTCATTCCGGGAGGCAAATTCCATTGATAGTAATCAGCACCGGGTATATCTGCTATCATATAGGTAACGCCCGAAGTGCCCTGGCATACAACATTATCTCCGGTTATGGATCCGGCTGCTTCAGGAAATACATTCACCTGGAGCACTGCAGGCTGGCTGTTAACAATTCCACAGACGCCGCTGATCACACAACGATAGGAACCGGCATCTGCCGCAGTAATATTATTGATCAGCAGCAATGAAGATGCTGAACCATTAATCCGCAAATCGTCTGACATGGGAGTCCCGTCTTTTTCCCAACGATAGGTGATTGAGTCACCAGTTGAAACTACACTGAACAGAACCGATTCACCTTCACAGCGCATGAGGTTCTTAGGTTGTTCGTTGATTTGAACAGGACTGTTTACCAGTACCGGAATTGCTCCGGTCACCACGGTACCGCATGAACTGGTAATGGTGCATGAATAGTATCCTGAATATACAGGTATGATGTTCGCAATTACCAGCGATGAGGTGGTGGTTCCGGTTATGCCCCCGCCGTCACTAATGGATACTCCGTTACGGAGCCATTGATAAGTCAGGTTGCTTCCTGTAGCAGATATCGACAATGTAATCGACTGGCCTGCGCAAAGCGTATCTCCCATAGGGATTCCTGTAATGGTCAGCGGATCGTATACCGTCAGTTCAGCGGCGTCTGAGTTGTGTATCACACCACAGCCATCGGTAACCACGCAACGGTAAATTCCCTGATCGGCATTCATAAGTCCGGTTACGGTGAGGTAAGGCATTTGGGAACCGGTTATTCTGGCATCGTCAATCAATGGTGCACCATTGAATTCCCATTGGAAAGTCAGATTGTTGCCCGTGGTTAACACCCTGAAACTGGCCTGTTCACCTGAACATTCCTGCAAATCAATCGGATGATTCGTAATCTGTCCTGCCTGATTTACCTCGAGGGTGGCAGGATTTGAATTGGCTGTTCCACAACTATTGGCCACTTCGCAGGTATATATTCCGGCATAAGCGGGAATGATGTTTTCCAGGTACAAAGCAGCAGTAATAGCGCCCGAAATATCCCCACCATCGGAGATCACCATACCGTTTTTCTTCCATGTATATGTCGGACTGTCGCCCGCAGGAGTCAGCTGCATCAGTTGATTACCTCCCTGGCAAACAGTTGCATCTGCCGGATGACCTGTGATTGTGGGTGGTACGATTATCTTAATCGTGGCAGACTGTGAAGAAATACTGTTGCAACTACCGGTAACAACACAATGATATACGCCTGAGAATAAAGGAGTGGCATTGCTTATGTTAATTACAGGAGAAGTGGCTCCGGATATATTTCCATCGTCAATGAGTGGTGCGTTATCCTTCATCCATTGCCAGGTATTACCGTCACCGGTGGCAATTGTAGTCAGTGAAAAATCAGTACCATTGCATATGTTCTTGCTTTTAGGATTCACAATGATCTTTGTCGTTTCTTCAACTACAAGAACTGCCGGCATACTCATTACATGCTGACAGGAGTTGCTGACCCTGCATTGGTAGGTTCCGCTCTCTTCAAGCGCAGCATTGCTAATTACCAGAGTGGCGGAAGATGTTCCGCTATAGCGGGCATTATCGGACAGGGTGATTCCGTCTTTCAGCCATTGCCAGGAGAGAGAACTACCTGTAGCTGTTATGGAGAAGGTATAAGAATTACCTTCGCAGATGATATCCCCGGCGGGTTGAATAGTAATAACCGGTTCGTCAAATACGTTCAGCGTTGCAGGGTTGCTGATCAATATATTGCACGGTCCGGTAACGACGCATTGATAATTACCATTTTCGGCAGTCCCCAGGTTTCTGATCTGCAATACGCTTGTCTGAGATCCGCTGATTGAAAGGCCATCCATCAGGTTGATCCCATCTTTTTGCCATTGATAGGTAACCTGGCTGTTATTTACCGCAATAACAAAAGTCACTTCATCATTTCGGCACCTGTCGGCATTTACAGGTTGTTGCGTAATTGCAGTTACTGGCAGTACTTCTGTTAATGCAGCAGTTGAATACACGGTGTTACATGTGCCACTGATGATGCAACTGTAAGCTCCTGCATCAGCAGCTATTGCGTTGTTGATAACAAGAGCAGCGTTATGGGTACCTGATACCCGGGCGTCATCTGAAAGATTTACACCATTTTTGAGCCATTGATAAGTGAGGTTACTACCAGTTGCGCCAATACTTATATTGATCGGCAATCCTTCGCAGACAGTCACATTTGTGGGTTGCGTTGTAATTGCTGCAGGCGACGATACAGCGATGACTATGGGTGTGCTGTTTGCTGTACCGCAGGCCCCGATGACCTCACAATAATATGAGCCCGAATAGGCAGGATCCACAGGAGAAATACCCAGTATGCCGGTTGCAGAGCCCTGTATTGCCAGGTTGTCTGACAGTTTCACGGCGTCTTTGTACCAGTTGTATTCCAGTGAGTCACCTGTGGTAGATACCTGGAGCGTGATGGCTTCGCCGTTGCAAAGATCGGTTTCTCCTGATACCGATGTAACGGTTGTTGTACGGTTCACATAAAGTATTGCAGGTATTGAATTTTCAATACCATCGATAAGACAGTTGAAAGCTCCGGCATCAGCAGCCATAAGATCTGTGATGGTCAACGATGATGTTTGTGAACCAGAGATCCTCATGTTGTCACCCAGATTGATTCCATTTCGCTTCCATTGATAGGTGTGGCTTCCGCCGTTAGCAGTAAGGCTGATTGTGACACTTTCGCCTTCACACCTGGTGCTTCCGGTTGGCTGAACAACGATTATGCTCGAAGATATTAGGGTAAGCGAAGCAGGATTGCTGGAAGCTGCTCCGCAAAATCCTGTGACTACAACGTTATAGGCACCCTGATGCGATATATTGACATTCAGAATATTCAAATGGGATGAGGTGGAACCGGAAATACCACCACCGTCTGTCATGGGTGTTCCATTAAAAAACCATTGGTAACGAAGACTGTCACCTGAAGCGTTTATAACAAAATCTGCATTGCCTCCTGATAATGCGGAATAATCAGCCGGATGAAAGATGATATCAGGCGGAGTTTGAACATCAACACGCGCAACAGATGATGTTACCGTATTGCATGTACCAATAACGTTGCAGGTATAGAGACCTTCAGCTCCCATGTCAATAGCATTAATGATGAGGCTGGCTGTTTGTGCGCCCGAAACATGTGAATCATTGGTTAGGTTGACTCCATTCTTTTTCCATTGATAACCTGTTATATTACCTGTTACAGCTATATCCAGCCGGATCATTGAGCCTGTGCAAGGTGTAATCAGCGTTGCCGGTTGCATGCTGATAGCAACCGGCTCGGATATGCTTACTCTGACAGCGTTTGAAGCAATTGTATCACAGGTTGAATAGATGATGCAACGGTAGGTTCCTGAATCGGTTAACAGCACATTGTTGACAGCCAAAACAGGTGTAGTGGCTCCTGCCAGGTCTGCATTTCCTTTTTGCCACTGGTAACTGATTCCGTCACCTGTTGCAGCCACAGCAATACTGATATCGTCTCCAATACATGCACTGGAGTTATCGGGCTGGTCGACGATGGTGACCGGATTGTCAACCCATACCTGCGTGCCGGTAGTGATTGCTGCAGCACACGAATTGTCAACACGGCACAGATAAATGCCTTCATCAGGTTGGTTGATATGATTTATTGTTAACCAAGGAGTTGCGGTTCCTGCAATATTCATGTTGTCGGTGAGAGGATTGCCGTTGAAATACCACTGATAGGCAAGATTGGTACCTTGCGCTTTAGTATGAAGCACCATCTGATTTCCTTCACATATTTCAATGGTTGCAGCGGGATACAAAGAAATTGCCGGCATCAGGTCAACCCGAAGTTCTGCAGCTTCACTGAATACCTGACCGCAAGGTCCGGTTAACACGCATCTGTATAGACCTGTATCAGCAACGGTTACTGCATTAATTGAATAATTAGCGCTTGTGGCTCCGGCTATATCCACACCATCTTTCTGCCACTGCCAGCTGCTTAACTGACCAGTGGCTTTTACTTCAAATGATGCGGATCCACCCTGGCATACGGTTTCGGATGTGGGTTGTGAGGTAATCGATATCTTTTCAAGTACCTTTAGGTCGGCAGGATAGCTGGTTACACTGCCGCAAACGCCTGTAATAATGCAATGATAAATACCTGAATGATTTGTATTTATGGGATTAATGGAAAGGCTCGCTGTCTGGCTGCCTGCAATTGTTCCATCATCGGCAAGTGTTATCCCGTTTAGTTTCCATTCAAAAGTCAGGTTGGTTCCCGAGGCAGTAACTGGAATCAGGGCAGCATCGCCGGAACACAAGATGAGATCTGCAGGCTGCTGAATAACAGCCGTAACGGGGTTAACCGTAAGCAAGGCAGCCTCTGTATAAAAATTAGCACAACCCGAGGTAATTCTGCACCGGTAGGTGCCGGCATCAGCAGCGCTGATATTGCTTAAAGAAAGTGTCGCTCCTGTTTGTCCCGGGAGATCCATATTGTCTTTCTGCCATTGGTACGAAGCTGTTCCTTTAACCAGAACCGTAAAACCGGCTGACTGATTCTCACAGGCAGTGACCGGCTGTGGATGCATTATGATTACAGGAGCAGCCTCAACGGACAAAATCACCGGGTTGGTTGCAGTGTTTCCACAATATGCTGTTATCTGAGCAGTATACACTCCGGCATCGATGACTTTTACTGAATCAATGATCAGCACAGGAGATGTTGCTCCGGTGATACGTTTTCCATTGCTGATCACAATGCCACTTTTTAGCCATTGCCAGGTGAGTCCTGAACCACTTGCGTCGGATGAGAACTGTACCTGCTGATTTTCACATGCATTAACCGATATGGGTTGTATGACAACCTGCGGATGAGTTTTTACTGTAAGCATAGCTCCATCGCTCGCCAGGGTGTCGCACACTCCGAATACGAGACACCTGTAAACACCGGAATCAGTTGCGGTGACGTTGTTAAGTAATAAAACTGCACTGTTCTCACTCGGAAGGTCTGTTTCGTTTTTTTGCCACTGATAGTTCACAACTCCTTCCGCAACAACCCGGAATTGTACATTTCCACCTTCACAAAGCGTATCACCAAGAGGTTGTTCTGTTAATTTGAGTTTGTCATCTACAATCAGGCTTGCCGGAACACTTCTTTCACTGCCGCAGAGTCCGGTAACCAAACAGTTATAAACACCTTCATTCAACTCGCTTATTTGCTGTATGATGAGTGCATTGCTGCTGGTCCCCGATATGTTGTCATGATCTGTTAAAATTGCACCGTTCAGTTCCCATTGATAAAGCAAACCATCGCCTGTAGCCTGTGTAGTGAAAATTGCGTTGTCGCCTTCACAAAGTTGAATATTCGAAGGCTGCAGATTTATTGTAACTGATTCATTTAATGAAAGGGTTGCCGGAATGGAAGATACCGTTCTGCCGCATGAGTTGCTGACTACACAGGAATAGTCTCCTGCATGTGTGCTTTGAACATTATTGATCACCAGCGTTGAACTGGTTTCGCCGGGTAGGTTGATTCCATCCTTAAGCCACTGAAAGGATAGGTTGTTGCCTGTTGCTGTCACTTTAAAGAAAACATTGCTGTTCAAACAGGTTTCCACGTTTTCCGACTGTGTGATAATAGCCAGGGAAGTATCCACCGAAAGAGTGGCCGGATTTGTCGATATCGTACTGCAACTGCCGATTATGATGCACGCATAGCTGCCGATATCTGATCCGTCAACCTGGCTTATGGAAAGCGAGTTGGACTGCGTTCCACTTATCCTGGCTCCTTCGGCAAGGTTAATCCCGTTTTTTTGCCACTGATAGCTGATTCCGGAACCGGTTACATTCACCGTAAAGTTGGCATTGTCACCCTCGCATCGCAACAGACTTACAGGATTGCTGATAATTGCAGGGTAAGTGCTTACGGATATCTGCACCTGGGCACTGAATAGATTCTTACCGCAAGCACTTGTTATCATGCAAGAGTAAAAGCCTTCATCGGCTGCTGATACATTTATTAATGAAAGTGTTGTCCCGGTAGCTCCCGGAATATTAATAAGGTCTTTTTGCCATTGGTATTGAATGTCATCCCCTTCTGCAACAATGCTCAGGTTTGCATTATTACCTTGGCACAAAACAAGATCTGAAGGTTGTGAAGTGATCACAATATTCCTGTCAACTTCGAGTATTGCAGCAGTTGAAGCAACAGTACCGCAGCTGCCCGTAACCACAGCGTGGTAAATTCCTTCATTTGCTTTTTTCAGATTGTCAATGAAAAGAGTATTGCCCAATGATCCTGAGTAATTTCCGGTATCCTGCAACGCCTGATTGTTTTTGTACCACTGGTAGGTCAGGTTGGATCCGGAAGCCTGGATTACGAAGCTGATGTCTTCTCCTTCACATTCATGGGCATCTGACGGGTTGGCATTCAATACAACCGGTGACCAGAAAAGCAATTGTGCATCATTGCTGGTAATATCGGCACCGCAATCACCAGAAACAATACAATGGTATGAACCCAGGTCAGAAGCCTGAACATTGTTCAGTGCCAGTATGGGACTATTGGCCCCGACTAGTGCAACGCCATCCTTTTCCCATTGATACAAAAGATTCACACCTTCAGCTTCAACGCGGAACTGGATGTTACTACCGGCACACACGGTTTGGGAAACAGGCTGAGAAATAATCTGTACTTCCGGTAAAACTGAAATAACAGCACTACCTGAGCCAGACGAAGAGCAATTCTTGCTGTCAGTAACCTGCACCATCAAATAGGTAGTAGTATCAACCGGAAATACCTGGGTGTTGAAAACAGGTCCCGCAACTCCGCCCGCAGTGTATGTGCCGCTTCCGTCAGTATAAGTTATATTGTAAGGACTTGTTCCGGATAATGCAAAACTAAGGATTGCCGGTGAACCGTAACATACAGAGGCATTACCTGATAAAACAGCACCCGGAACCGGGTTGACCATTACCACACTGACCACCGAAGCCTGGCAACCGCTGATAGCATCCTGATAGGAATAGCTGATGTTGTAGGGCCCGCCTGTCAAAAGGCCGGCAGGTCTAAAAATGGCCGTTCCATTACCATTATCGGTGGTTGAAGCACCAGAAAAAACACCCGATGGAGCATAATTTCCGGTGATGGTAATTTGCGGACTGTTGGCGCAATAAGCGGGGGCCAGGTTCAGGATAGCAGGAACGGGCAAGGCATAAACCCTTACTGGCTCTGTTCTGGTATTGATACACCCATTGCCATCAATGTAGGTGTAGGAAATTGAAATATTACCGGCTCCTGCTGCGGAAGGACTGAAGGTGGCTGTACTGTTGCCATGGTCGATAAGGCCGGGTGCAGGGGTAAAAGTACCACCGGCCGGATTTCCGGAAATAATTACGTCAGAGCTGTTTACACAGTATTTTGCCGCCAGACCGCCCAGGGTAACATTGGTTCCAACCTGAACGTTTTGAAGAGCCGTATCGGGGCATCCCTCATGTGAGGTATAAATATAGTTTATCTGATGCAGGCCCAGTCCGGATGCAGCGGGATCAAAAACAGCGGTGCCATTTCCGTTGTCGGTGATGCCGGGACCGGAAAAGACACCGGATATGCCTGCCGGGTTACCTGAAAGCGGAATGCCTGCATCATCTATGCAGTATTGGCTGCCCAATCCGGTAAAACTGGCTGAAGGCCGGGGTGATACAATGATATCACGACTTGTATTGCTGCTGCAAGTGCCGTTGGAGTATGAATAGGTTATGGGAAAACTTCCCAATCCCGAAACCAGAGCGTTGAAATTGCCTGATCCATCCACTCCGGTACCTGAATAGGTTCCGCCGGCCGGAGATCCCTGAGTTAATTGAAATGCTGTTGATCCTTCGCAAACAGGGGGAAAGGGGTTAATCCCGATTACCGGAACAGCCAGTACGGTTATTGTTCGGTTTACAGATGATTCACAACTCCCCACACCTGCTGTGTAGGTAATGGTATGCGTACCAGGTCCGGCTGCTGACGGATCAAAAAAACCTGAGGCATCAACTCCCGGACCTGTAAAATACCCGGTTTTGGGACTTACATTACTGGAATCGGAATTTAAAAGAGAATAGGACGGGGCATTGGCACACACATTGCTAAATGGTGCCAGGGTAACCGCAGGCATTGATTGAACCGTCACAATAACAGAGACATCATTAATGCCAATATTGCCATATTTGATGGTATGCGTTCCGACACTCACCCTGTCAGGATAGAAAACCGCAACCCCGTTGGCAAGCCTTACCAGTGCTGGTGAAGTGGTGTAGCTTATTCCGTCAATATAAAAATCCTTTCCTGAAGGAGATTCACCTTTAATTGTATCAGGCCCTTCAGCAGAGCAATATATATAGTCATCATGTCTCCACCAGGTAATATAAGCTGCTTGAGAAAAGACATCAGGAGTCATTATAAAAACAACTGCCAGCAAAGGGATTAATCGTTTCAGGAAGCTCATACAGAAGGTTCTGAAGTGCATATTAAGTTACGATTTTTTACGCTAGCCGGATGCAATTAGTTAGGTGATTTAGCTCACCATTCTTTAACTTTGTGGCAGCATAACTGGTAATTGAACCATCAATTTGCGTATTGGCTGTTTTTCATATCTTTGCCGAAATTTTACCAGTCTGAAAAAGAAAGTAATAGTCGGTATTTCCGGAGGTGTTGACTCCAGTGTGGCAGCCTATGTTCTGAAACAGCAGGGCTACGAGGTAACGGGCATGTTCATGATCAACTGGCACGATACTACAGGTACACTTGCAGGAGACTGTCCCTGGAACGATGACCTTATTTTTGCTGAGTTGGTAGCACGAAAACTCGACATTCCGCTGATAACGGTTGATTTTAGCGAGGAGTACCGGAAAAGGGTTGTGGATTACATGTTTTCAGAGTATGAACAGGGGCGAACACCAAATCCGGATGTGCTGTGCAACCGCGAGGTGAAATTCGACCTGTTTAT
>CAYVBH010000053.1:0-16294 GCA_964449015.1 uncultured Bacteroidales bacterium | reverse complement strand
GGAAGCGCTGGCACATGTCGCTTTCCTCGTGGCTCAAGGATTATCTTTATATTCCCATGGGGGGCAACCGGGGCGCATCGCCTTTCACCTACATCAGCCTCACACTGATGCTGGCTGTGATTGTGCTGCTATCAGGTAAACTTTGGCTGGCCCCGGTTTTTGCAGGAGTCATCGGCCTCTCTGCACTGATCATGTACCTGGTTCCGGCTTTCCGGCTTACGGTAAGCACCAACATCAACCTGATGATGACCATGCTCATCGGAGGATTGTGGCATGGCGCCAGCTGGATGTTTGTCATATGGGGAGGCCTGAATGGCCTGGGCGTAGTGGTTTATAAATTGTGGCGCAAAATCAGTCCATGGGAAAACTCCAACCACTGGGTGGCCCGTTTCTGGAAAATTTTCATCACCTTTAACTTCATTACCTTCACACGCATCTGGTTCCGTGGCGAATCCATGCAGGGAACCATGGATCTGATGAACCAGGTAGCAGACAATTTTGGCTGGGCACAGGTCCCAGCCATGCTGCTTTCATACTGGAGGGTTTTTGCCATAATGTTGCTGGGTTATACATTGCATTGGCTTCCCGGCGTATTAAAAGATAAATGGATGAACCGGTTCGTTGCAGCACCCGTTTATTTGAAAGTGATCATCTCTTCCGCAGTGGTATTTATCGTTTACCAATCCATTTCCTCGGGACTTCAACCATTTATTTACTTCCAGTTTTAAACTGCGATTGAAATGGGAAAAGTAAAAGAAATTTTGCTCATGGCCATTGTAGCGATTTGTTTCTTGTTGCTTATCGCCACATTTTATATGTTGTTTCAAAGTAAACCAGTTTATGAAAACACGCTGGGTCACATTACCAAAAACTACCGCAATGACGGAAACAGCATTTACAAAAACCATGTACCTTATGAACGGTTTGCAGAACAAAAGATGTACAGCTGGGATGCAGCACTTTACCGGAAAATTGCAGATACCGGTTACAACATCCAGGCTGCCGGTGGCGATTACATCTTTGCATTTTTTCCTTTATTTCCCTTTTTTTGGAAAGCATCGGGTCTGAATGCAATTCAAATCTCATTGTTAAATTACTTCTTCTATACGACATCGCTGATCATCCTGATACTAATTTTTGCAGGTAAGGGACCCATTCATAAGTGGAGATACATGCTGGTTATGGCAGGAATTCCCATGCTGGCAGTTTTCCTAATACCCTATACCGAAGGATTGTTCATGTTCACTATGACACTGGCCCTATTAGGAATAGTTAAAAACCGCTACCTGCTTTATTTTACCGGTGCCCTGCTGGCATCCATGACCCGGCAATCGGTATCAGTTCTTGTTCTGGCGTTTTTCTTTACGGAATTGTACTTCTTTTTCAGACATCGATCATTTGTCAAGTCAATGAAATCATTTTCTTTGAAAATCATACCCATAGTGATTGGAACTGCCATCGTATCCGTAATACAGATGATGTACGAAAGCAACCATTTGCTGAAATTCATTGAAGTTGAAAAACAATGGGGATATAAACTCCAGTGGCCCGGAGTATTTACCGACTGGGCACATGAGCAGTTCTGCACAAACCTGCCCCTGACAACCATCGTTTTGCCATTGCTGATTATATTTATTGTCAGTTCAACCCTAAAACCCCTGTTTCACGCAGAACAAAAAAACGACAGCAATCCTTTCCATATCAATGAAAACGAGAACCACGCATATTTATACGTGCTGTCAGTTATTTATATCATTGGAATCAGCCTGGTCATCCTGTTTCTCAGGGGAGGCTCACTGAATGGTTTGAGCAGGTATGTTTTCTGCACTCCATTTTTTGCTCTCTTCTTATTTATGTTGGCTGAAAGAGTCAGGCATCTGAATTTTATGCTGCGTATTGCTGGATTCATTGCAACGGTCACCTTATCCATGCTTGCATTTAAGGTCTTCAACTATTCGGCAGGCTGGAATTTTTCGGATCTGGGTTTCTTTTTGTTTTTCTTTCAAATTGCATTCTTTATTTTTACCAAAATGATCTCAAATAATTGGATCCTTGCTGCTTTTGCTTTTCTCGCAGTGCTTTGGACCAGCTATTTGTTCAGTATGTTTATTTCGAATGCCTGGATTTTTACCTGATGAAAACCTTTTTGAACAAGCTGATACTATACTTCCTTCCACTGATTATCATTCTGTTTGTTTTATCACGCCTGGGTAACCTGAATCTGCCTTTTTACTGGGATGAGGCCTGGTCTTATGCCACTGCTGTTTTTGACATGCATGAGAACGGACTGGCCATTCTTCCTGGCGATGCCAACCCAAATCTCACCCGAGGTCACCCTTTGTTGTTTTACTTTCTTTCTGCCCTTTGGATGAAACTATTCGGAACCAGCCTGACCGTGGTTCATCTCTTTCCGCTGATCATCTCCTGTATTATATTGGTTGCTATATATAAAATTACTGAAAGTCTGTTCAATAAGGAGTCCGCCAGGATTGCCGTATTGCTGTTTGCCCTGCAATCGATCTTTCTTGCCCAAAGCACGTTACTCCTTCCCGAAATGTTACTGGCCCTATTTACCCTTCTTGCGTTTTACGCTTATTACAAAAAAAACTGGATATATTTCTCCCTGTTTTCAGTCATGCTGGTAATGACTAAAGAGACTGGTATGGTATTGATTGCTGCTTTGTTCTTTGATAAAATCCTGCTGGAAAAATGGTTCAACAGGAACTCCTCCCGATCGTGGTCTTTGCTTATCAGGGAACTTGCTGTACTTTGTATACCTGTGGTCGTTTTTGCCACCTTCATGATCCTGCAAAAAACACATTTTGGCTGGTTTCTTTATCCCGAACACATGGGCATGACTATTCTCGATCCGGAAGTTATCCTCGAAAGACTCAGCTCATTTTCCTTTAAGCTGCTCATACAGCATGGTAAGATTACCCTTCTGGCTCTTGCTTTAACAGGAGTGTTCGTATTGATCCGCAAAAAAGCAATTTCAGGTCAGCAAGCCCACGTGCTCATATTGTCGTCCTTATTTGTGTTGCTTTATATGCTGTTCTCGGCTTTGAATTTCTTTACTACAAGGTACCTACTGAGTGTTCTGACGTTCTTCATTATTTGCGGTGCCTGGATCATTTCTGAATTGTTTTCAGGAAGAAGCCATAGCAGGAATCTTGTTGTTGCTTCACTTGGACTTTTATTTGCTTATCATTCCTTTATAGGTTACAGGTCAGAAGCTGATGTTTCACTAGCCTATAAAAACACGGTTATATTACATCAAGAGGCTGTTCATTATGCCGAAAAAATGCAATGGCAGCAAACGCCGCTTTTTTCTTCGTTCCTGATGCTGTTTAACCTGTCAGATCCCAACCTGGGCTATCTTGGCAACAAAGACAAGCGTTTTGTGAATCTGAACAAGAATCCGGACAATAATTATGATGTTTATCTATTTTATAGTACCGAACCCTTTCCGGGATACAGCCAGCTGAAATCCGATTCCTGCTTTTTTCTGCAGAAACGATTCGAAAGTCGGGAAGCCTGGGTGGAATTCTATCTGAGAAAAAACCAGCTTTGTGATAAACCTGAATAAGTTGCATATGATGGAAAGTTTAAACGGTGCAGAAAGACATCATCTAAAAGGCCTGATAATGGTTTTGATGCTCAGCTGCATTTTTCTTATAGTCTTCTTTTTCAGAATTGTCTTTTCCCTGAACACAACATTTTTTGCAACCGAAGGTGATGGTATTCTATGTTACCAGAATTCCTATTACCTGGCAAAATATGATTCTTCACTGATGTATTCACAAAGCATCAATTACCCCAACGGTGAGGTATCGTTTTACACGCAGGCACAGCCACTAATTATGGGTGTTGTGAAATCTGTCTCCACCCGTTTTGCAGATATCACATCATATACAACGGGAATCATCAATTTCCTGATGTTTATTTCCATTGCAGTGGCTGCAGTTTTTCTTTATTTGCTGTTGTCGGGTACCGGACTTCCCGCAGCCTATGCCGTGCTGGTTTCACTGGGTGTTGCTTTTTTATCGCCACAAATTGACCGGTTCGGAGGCCATTTTACACTGGGATATGTATGCGCCATACCCATGCTGCTGTATTTCATGTTTCAGGTGCATTCTGGCCGCTACAAGTTTATCTTCAGTGCATTAACCGGATTTTCCCTTTTTATTCTGATAACCGGGCATATCTATTTTCTCTTCTTTTTTGCAATCATGACGGGCTTTTACTGGTTTTTTGTAATCTTTTCGACCGGGAAGAAAAATGACAGGTTTTACCTGGGGATGTTGCTGCACATCACACTGGAACTACTTTTGCCAGTTCTGATCTTCTATCTGCTTATTTACGATTACGCCGGAATAGCACCTGATAGACCTGACAGGCCTTATGGTTTTCTTGTTTACAAGGCCTCACCTGAAAGCGTATTCCTGCCCCTATGGGGAATTGAATATGGTAAGTTCCTGCATCATTTAAGAGACTTCAAGTATGTGCAATGGGAGGGAGTATCTTACGTTGGTCTGGTTGGTGTTGTTGGTTTTATAACCATCATGGTAACCCTGTTTATAAAAGTGTTTAGAGGTAGTTGGAAAAATGCTCTCAGAATAACCAACAATACATACCTGAATGTAATGTTCTGGGCATCTTTCGTTGCACTGCTTTATTCATTCGGACTACCCTTTGTTCTTGGACTTGAGTTTCTTGTTAAGTACCTAGGTCCCTTGCAACAAATACGCAGCATCGGAAGATTTGCCTGGCTATTTTACTTCATGCTGAACATAGTGGTTTTTTATAACCTCTGGCAGTATTATATAAGCCAAAACAAATCTCATATGCGCTTTTTGATTATTGCCTTACCCCTTATCATGCTTTTCACCGATATGTATCTGTTTATCCGGCACAAGCAGAATTCATTGAACAACACTTTCCCTGCATGGTCAGATAACAGTAATAAAAATCCGGAAAACGAATGGGTTTCCCGCATTGATCCGGGTCAATATTGTGCTATCATTCCGCTCCCCTTTTACCATATGGGATCTGACAATTACGGAATACCTGTTAGGGGCGACATGCTGGCGAATTCATTTCTGGTGTCCATGAAAACAGGACTACCTGTTGCTGCTATATACATGAGCCGTGCCTCTGTTTCTCAGTCGTTAAAGAATATTGCCATGATTCTGGAACCTTACCGCCATCTGGAGATTTTGAATGATATATCTGACAAGAAATCATTTTTAATTGTTGCCGGTAAATGTGATTCCTATACACCAGATGAGCTTAATTTATTGAGGCATTCAATAAAAATCGACTCAAATAACATTTTCAGCCTTCACAAACTTGATTTCGAAAAGTTTTCAGATTTAGCGGAAATCAGGGCACAGGAAATTTGGAATGAATTTTATGACAACGGGTTCACCAAACCCGATACAAGTTATTTAGATCATTCTTCGGGCCATATTGATGAGGTAGATTTCGATAACCAGCCTATACCAGGTTATCAGGGTAATTCAAAAAAGATAACGGGGTGTTCTTTTGAAACCCTGTATGAGGGTCACATTGTATCATGCAGTGATTCTGATTATATCTGTTCATTTTGGATGTCTCCCATGGACAGGGATCTTTTCCCAAAAGCCCGGGTTATCTCTGAACTTGTCGATTCATCAGGTACAATACAGGATTACAGAAACCAGATGGCAGGTAACCTTATCAGGACTATTGATGGTGAATGGGGCTTGCTCGAATGGTTGGTTCCCGTGAAAAAGAACGGCTGCAAATTGAAGATTTCCATTGGAAATACAGAAATAAAAAGAAAACAATCATACCTCGTAGATGAACTCCTGGTCAGGCCTAACGGTTGTAACGTGTACAGAATTCACAAAGGTGTTTTCATTAAAAACGGCCGGTGGTATCAATCGCGAAGTGAAAACAATGCAATAACAGAAGTTCCCGGAAACCAGCCCGGAAACAGGTAATAATCGGCCTGTAATATAAGAGACAGAAGATTATGAAACAACTTGCCTGGACCGGCAGGCGCCTTGATGCTGGTACTTCGGTTTTTTGAGAATCGAATGAACATCCAGAAAGGTATGTACAGAACATGATAAAAGTAAGCTGCCTTTTTCAATTGTACAGGGTTTGATACCAATGTTCTCATGTCAGCCAGGTTGAACCTTCTGAAATGTCCGTTATACTCATCATAATTGGTCCACAACTCCTGACGTGCAGGAACTGTGGCAACCAAATACCGTGCGTTTTTATACCGGGTACGGATCTTTTCAATGAATTCCCCTGGATTTTCAATGTGCTCAATTACATCGAATAGTAAAATCGTTTCAATACTTTCCCGAACTGAAGCAGGCAATAAAAAAGCGTCCTGATTGGTGAATATTCTACCTTCGCAACCAGGCAAAGGTAAAGCATCGCCAAGTTCAACCCCTGTGCAATCCATGTGGTGAGATATCAAATGAGTCAACACCACTCCCCTGCCGCAACCTATTTCAAGTATTTTACTTTGTTGAAGCCGGTTTCTTTCCAGGAATCTTCTGATTACCCTGTTGCGGGAATGATTCCAATAATGCCGACCGACACCGTCAGGATAAATGGCAGAAAATTGTTCTTTGCTGAATGCTGTGTTACTCATTTAATCAAACAATCAGAATTGCAATATAGTAATTATTGCTACTAAATTTTTGTTAAATTGGCAACTCTCAATATGAATCTGCTTTATTATCTGAATATGCAGCGCATACGTGAATTCGTAAAAAGCCTTCCGAAAAACCATCCACTGGTGGTTTTTTATTTGTTGTTAGTCCTTATTGGGTTTTTCTATTTCTATCACATCATATTATTCAGTCCGCCTCAATCTATACATCGCTGGCGACAAGCTGACTGCCTTTCAATAACCCTGAACTTTTACCAGCATGGGATGAATTTTTTCGAACCCGAATTGCACCTTCAGTTGTCTGACCATCTGAATTCGGGATATGCAGCCTGTGAAGCTCCGTTACTTTACTATTTCGTTGCCCTGCTATACAAAATATTCGGACCACACGAATATATTTACAGGATCGTTAACTTGCTTATCCTGTTTATTGGGTTTGGTGCACTTTTCAGGATTTCCTTCCGCCTGCTAGGAAACTTTGTGGCAGCTGCCTTTATACCCATACTTGTATTTGTGTCTCCCGTAATGGCCTATTACGGAAACAACTTCTTAACTGACTCAACAGCATTAGCACTTGTATTTATCGGCTGGTGGCAATTCTTCAGGTATTTTGAAACCGGCAAATACAAATTGTATGCATTTGCTGTTTTGTTGTTTACTCTGGCAGGACTGCTGAAAATTACCACTATGATTAACCTGGCAGCCCTTTGTGGCTTGGGAATATTATGGCATTCACGCTTGGGGTTGTTGAAAAATCACCGGCAATTGTTCCCGGGGATAGCCGCTACATTTCTGCCTGTAGTGATGAGTTTAGCTACCGTTGCCGCATGGTATCTGTATGCCATATATTATAACCGCCTGCACCATACCTCAGTCTTTCTTACCTCTGTTACTCCCTGGTGGGCTGTAAGCAAAGAATTCCGGAAAGAAATTAGACCCATGATCCTGAACAACTTTCCTTTATTTTACTCCCTTTTCATACGCTATTTCTTGTTAGCAGCCCTGCTTGTTTGTATTGTTTTCTTCAGGCATGTGCCCAAATACCTGGGCATGATCACCGCCTTGCTGATTGCAGGAGGAGTTGTATACATAAGTTTATATTTCACTCAGTTTATTTTTCATGATTATTATCTGATTGTCCTTTTCAGTGGGATTGCTTTCCTGGTTTTAACAGCATTACTGGCAATCAGGCACAAATACCCCAGATTTTACGGATCGTGGGTCTTTGCCACATCTCTGATTGTCATCCTTGTTTTTAATGTCATTCATGCCCGTAATGAAATGCACAAACGGTATTTTGGCTCAAAAAGGGAGAGCCCTGTCTTTGAATCTCTTTTTACAATTCGCCCCTATTTGAAATCAATTGGAATAAAACCCGCTGACAAGGTGATCAGCATACCAGACAATACCTATTGTTACACATTGTACTTGATGAACCAACCAGGTTACCGGATCGCAAAAACAGATTCAACCACCCCCGCTCAGATCTGCGAAATGATTGACCATGGGGCCCGTTACCTGGTGGTGAATGACTCATCCTATTTGAACAATTCCGAATTAAAAGCCTTTACTGGAAATTTAGCAGGGCGTTATCAGGAAGTGGGAATATACAGGCTTATCTCCTGTTCAGGACATGATTCGACAATGAAAAAGTAGTATCGATAAAGAACTTCAACATGTCACGGAAAGCAAGAGTTGCAATAGAACTGGTCATCATCCTTTCCGTGTGCAGTTTCCCGCTGTTTTACAGGCTTGATGCCCTGCCCTTAAGAATGTGGGATGAAGCACGAAATGCCGTTTCCGCCCTTGAGATGTTGCAGAATAAAAACGTTGTGGTCAGGTATTATGAAGGCAATCCGGACTCCTGGGATGTGAAGCCGCCATTGCTGATCTGGCTTCAGGTAATATCGATGAAGGTTTTTGGAATTAACGAACTGGCCATACGGATGCCATCGGCTGTTGCTGCATTGGCTACCGTTATTTTCCTGATTTTTTATTTTCACCTTTATCATAACAACCGGTATATTGGTTATATCGCGGCCTTTGTTTTGGTAACATCGCCTGGCTATGTCGAACAGCACCTGTCCCGGACCGGTGATCATGATGCCTTACTGGTATTGTTTACCACCATGATCATTCTGTTGTATTATGAGTTTTTATCAGGCAGTAAAAATAGTAACCTGAAACTGGGAGTAATCACATCACTACTCATATTGGGGGCTTATACCAAAAGCATCGCGATTATGTTAATTCTGCCCGGACTTTTGCTGATGACATTGTTATACGGCGAACACCGGAAGATTTTCATGAACAAATGGTTTTACCTGTGCGCTCTTGCATTTCTGTTGATTTGTGGCAGCTATTACCTGATGCGCGAACATATGCAACCGGGATATTTAAATATTGTATGGAATGAAGAGTGGTTTCCCCGGTACCTGAATACCAATGACAGGTTTTATATTGGATCTTCTGTTTTCTATATTAAAAATCTGGCGCATCCCAGGTATACCTACTGGCTTTACTTTCTGGTTGCTGCCATCATCATTTTGTTGTGGCAATCCCGAAAACAGAAAAGAAGTCTGCCCGTCTATCTTATGGCGAATGCATTGGTCTTCCTGCTGATTATTTCCGCAGGATCCAAGAATATCTGGTATGACGGACCGTTGTACCCGTTAATGGCTGTTATCATTGCATTGTTACTGGTACAAATACCCGGCAGATTGGTTTCGATGATCAAAATAAACACTTCCCTGGCTCATTTAGCCGGCCTTGCACTGCTGTCTGCCCTTTTTATCGCTCCTGGAATCAGCATCATGAAAAAAGTCAAAAGAACGCATGAATACAGCTGGGATGAAGAACTCTATGCAATTACATCTGTGCTCAGGAATTCGGTTAAGCATCCGGAAATTATGAATAAGCCGTTCACAGTGGTTTTCAGTAATTACTACGGGCATCTGCTTTTCTATGCTGAAGCGCTTGAATTCAGGCAGAAAAAACCAATACTTGTAAAACATCCCGGGGAATATGCTATTGGTGAGTACGTTCTTATTTCAGAAGCAGCAACTCTTGAAAAAATAGCCCAGGGATATCATTTTGAAGTGCCGCATCAATATGGAGATGTAAAGCTTCTGAGAATTACCGGACACCATCAATCCGTTCATCTACAATAAACCTGGGCCTGCGTTTCACTTCCTTGTATATTTTTCCGAGGTATTCACCGATTATGCCAATACACAGAATCTGGATACCTCCCAGAAAATAGAATGGTAGCACAGTGGAGAACCACCCTGCAATGGTTCTTTCGGTCAGGTAAGCCCACAGGGCATAACCCATGAGAAAAATACAAATAACAAAAACCAGGAAACCCAGCACGGTAATTATTCTCAAAGGAACTGTACTGAAAGAAGTGATTCCGTCGAGAGCCAGGGAGATCATTTTCTTCAGCGGATACTTGGTTGTGCCGGCCGTGCGTTCACTCCTGGCATAGTGAACAATGGATGTATTGAAACCCATTAGCGGGAAGATGCCTCTCAAAAAAAGATTCACCTCGCTGAAATTTTCCAGTTCATCATTCACCCTGCGGCTGGTAAGCCGGAAGTCGGCGTGGTTGTGCAGCACATTAACCCCGAGAACTTTCATAAACCTGTAGAAGAAATTGGCCGTAGTTCTTTTGAAAAAAGAATCCTTCGTTCGTTTATCTCTTACACCAAAAACAATGTCGTTCCCCTGCCCGAACTTTTCAACCATTTGCCCGATAACGCTTGCGTCGTCCTGCAAATCCGCGTCAATGGAAACCAGGCAATCAGCATGTTTCCGGAATTCCAGCAAACCTGCCAGAAGAGCGAACTGGTGACCTCGGTTGGCTGCCAACCGGATGCCTCGGATGAACGGATTTTTTTGTGAAATCTCATGGATCAATTGCCAGGTGGCATCTTTGCTGCGATCATCCACAATGCCGATAAAGCTTTTTGGGTCTGCAAGTTGCTTTTCTGAAAGCTGCCGGAGTAATTTTGTAAGAGTTTCTATGCTTGAAGCAATAACCTCCTGTTCATTATAACAGGGTACCACGATTCCCAATACCGGCGGATGATTTTCCATAGTCAACCTGTTTTATAGACCGGTTCAGGTAATGTTGGGCTGGGCAAAAGCAGCAACATCTTTGCTTGTGATTTCCTTATCGCATAAAATGATGAGCCGTTCCAGTACATTTCTGAGTTCCCTGATATTGCCCGTCCAGTTGATCTTTTGCAGATCTTTGATGGCGTCGGGTTGAATGATGGTTTTAGGCCGGCCATATTCAGTGCATATTTGCTCAATGAAGTAATCAGCCAGCAGAGGAATATCTTCCAGTCGATCTTTCAGCGGTGGAACCTGGATGATAATAACCGACAACCGGTGGTATAAATCTTCTCTGAAATTTTTCTGCGCAATTTCCTCCTTCAGGTTTTTATTAGTTGCAGTAATTACCCGCACATCCACCTCAATGTCTTTGTCACTGCCCACTCTGGATACTTTATGCTCCTGAAGGGCCCTCAATACCTTTGCCTGGGCTGATAAACTCATGTCTCCCACTTCGTCGAGGAAAAGAGTACCTCCGTGAGCTTGTTCGAATTTACCTTTGCGTTGCTTGATGGCAGAAGTAAAGGCGCCTTTTTCATGCCCGAACAATTCACTCTCGATTAGTTCCGAGGGAATGGCAGCGCAATTCACCTCCACAAAGGGCATGTTAGCACGTTGACTTTTCTCATGCAACCAACGTGCCACGAGCTCCTTGCCGGTGCCGTTATCGCCGGTGATGAGTACACGTGCGTCGGTGGGAGCCACACGCTCAATTATATCTTTAACCCGGGTGATTGCTGCTGACTCACCAACAATGTCAAAAGTCTTACTGATTTTCCGTTTCAGCACCCTGGTCTCGGTAACCAGGTCATTGCGCTCGGTGGCATTGCGTATGGTAACCAGCAGGCGATTCAGATCGAGGGGTTTTTCAATGAAATCATAAGCTCCCTTTTTAATGGCTTCTACCGCTGTGTCAATATTACCATGGCCTGAAATCATGATCACCGGTACATCACTGGCTTTTTCATGAAGCTTTTCCAACACCTCAATACCATCCATGCCCGGCATTTTGATGTCACACAGCACCATGTCATAGTTGACGTTGCTGAAGAGTTCCAATCCTTCGGTGCCGTTTGTAGCCAAGTCTACCTTGTGTTTCTCATATTCCAGTACTTCCTGCAATGTGTTGCGGATGCTCTTTTCATCGTCAATTACCAGTATCGTGGCCATGGATCAGAGTGCAGCGGTTTTCAGGTTCAGTACTTCAAATATAGCTCCTTCCTTCAGGGCAAAGTTCGACTGGATCAGCCGGGTTAGTTTGAATTTCTGCAATATAAATTTCACTATGAGAGTAGCCACCACGATCATCTCGAGTCTCATGCTTTCCAAACCTTTCATTTGTTTGCGTTCCTTCAGTGTCGAATTGATCAGTTTCTGGTACAGGTTTTCAAAATCGGTCAGATCAATAACCACCGCTTCAGGTGAAACCCCTGTTTCCGATTCACTGTGCGAATCGTCTTCACGGATCATGGCGGTAAGTGTTTCAAAAGTACCGGAAGCGCCAATCAGGGTAGTGATTTTGTGCTTTCTGATTTCCTCAATCAGATCCGAAAGTCGCTCTTCGAGGTAATTTGAAATATATTCAATTTCTTCAATGGTAATGGGGTCCGAAGGTCTGAATTTGGTCAGAAGTCGGGCAACGCCCAGCGGGTAACTTTTCTTGAAGAAGATCTGCTCCTGGTTGGCAATTACGAATTCATTGCTGCCACCACCAATATCCAGAATCAGCACCTTTTCATTGTTCAGGGGTACTGCCTGCCGCACCCCGTAGTACACCAGTTCTGCCTCACGTTCCCCATTAATGACTTCCACATCCAGATTAAATTTCTGCTGGATCATTTTTACAAACTGCTCTCCGTTTCGTGCACTCCGTATGGCCGAAGTGGCAAAGGCAAAGGTTCTTTCAGAATGATATTCACGTATTGTCTGCAGGTGGCGGTCAATAGCGTTCATTCCCCGGGTAATGGCGTCAGGTCTGATCTCCTTCTTGTCCATTCCGCTCTTACCAAGTTTTACAGGTAATTTGCTGCTGTAAACAATCTTGTAAGCCCGATCCACACCAGTATCAGCAATAAGCAGGTTAAAGGTGTTGGTTCCCAAATCAATAACAGATATGCGCATAGGTAGTTTTCGAAAAATAACCCTGAATTTCAGGATTAGACACTACTAAAGTAGCGTTTTTTAAAGAAAATTAAAAATTTCAGGGGTATATTGAAGTTTCTGGTTCCTGCAAATCTATTTCTCATGGAAAAATTTCTCGCGGACCATTTCTCGCAGATTATGCAGATTGAGCAGATTTTCGCAGATTATAGGAAGAAGCTCTCGCAGATATTCGCGTCATTGCGAGGGAGGTACGACCGAAGCAATCTTCTCATTTGCAATAGGTTGCTTTGTATGGCATTTACTCATAGATAGCCACGCTACACTTCGTTATACTCACAATGATAACTACATCAAACCGTTTCGGAAGGCAAGTTCCGTATGCCTGCCTGCCGGCAGGCTCAGTATGACTGCAAGACTGTAAGACCAAAATGCTTTCTTCTATCCTAGATCTAAGCTCTTGATTCTTGGCTCTAATACTTTATCCACTTCCACAGCTCCGCGTAATTCACCTTCTTCCCATACATGAGAATGCCGGTGCGGTATATCTTAGCAGCCAGCCAGGTGGTAGCCAAAAATGTGGCAATCAGCAGCACTGCCGAAAGTAACAACTGCATGGGCGGAACCTCGAAGGGTATGCGCGCCATCATCACAATGGGTGATGTCAGCGGTATGATGGAGAAAATAACAGCCATTCGTCCCGAGGGATTGAGAAAAGCATTGACCATGACAATAATGGCGATGATGAGCGGTACCGTTATGGGAAACATGAATTGCTGTGTGTCGGTTTCATTATCCACTGCCGCACCAATAGCTGCAAACAGCGACCCATAGAGGAAGTACCCGCCCAGGAAATAGAACAGGAAAGCGCCGATTACCAGGAAGATGTTCACCTCTTTCAGCTTCTTCATAATGCCGTTAAAAGCCAGTGCCATTTCCGCTTTGTCACCTGATTCGGCAACTGCCTGTCCGTCTGCCGGCGCTGAATTCATGATGTTTGAAGGAGCAACGATCTCAGTAGCAGCCTTGGCAGGTGGTTGAAGAAAAACTGCCTGTGCAACGGCTGAAATACTGAAGGTAAGTATCAGCCAGGCAACGAATTGAGTCAGACCAATGAGGCCAATCCCAATGATCTTGCCCATCATCAGTTGGAAAGGTTTCACCGACGATACAATCACCTCCACAATTCGGCTGGTTTTTTCCTCCAACACACCCCGCATTACCTGGGCACCAAACATAAAGATGAAAATATAGATCAGGAATCCGGCTGCATAACCAAGCCCGCGCTTCACATCCGTGGTGTCCTCTTTCTGATTCGGCCAGTTTTTCCAGTTGATGCGAGTCAGGTTTATTTTGGTTTCAAGCGAATTGATCACCTCAGGGGGAATGTTTTTTACTCTGAGCTTGTTGTCAAACAAGAACTTCTCCAGTGATTTAGAAATATGAACTTCCATTCCCATGCTCGGCGTTTTCCGGAAATATAGCTCAACAGAAGTTTCCCTGCCGGCCGAAATCATACTTTGTGGCAAAAACAAAACGCCATCGTAATGTGCAGCGTCGTATAGCTTCAGTACATCAGGTAACCGTGCATTGCTCAGGTAGGTGAAACGGATGTTTTCTTTGTTGGGGATCACATCCCTGAAAAACTGGAGTGAATCGGGAACAGGCTGTCCGTTTGCATCATACTCCACCACGGCAATCTCCCTTACCTCCTTGTCCTCCATGGTGGCAAACCTACTGGGCAAAACAATCACGGCAGCAAAAAGAACCGGCCCGATGAGGGTCATGATGATAAACGATTTTTTTCTTACGCGCGTCAAGTATTCACGCCTTATTATTAAGCCTATCTTGTTCATAGTACATTCGGTTTTTTCTGGTTCTGGGCTTCTACAACATGGATAAAGATTTCGTTCATGGTAGGGATTACCTCATTGAATGAAGTTACTGATGCAACCGGCAGAATAGCGTTCAGCATATCGTTGCCACTGAACGACCGGTCTGCTTTTATCTTAATCCGCGTATGGTCTCTTTCTTCCATTTGTTCAACCACCTGGCACCGGCCATTAAACTGACTTTTAACCACCTCAGCATTACCGATGAAGCCGATTTCAAAGGTGTTTGATTTGTATTCCATTTTGATGTTGTGTACATCTCCCTCCAGAATGGTCTTCGATTTGTTGATCAGCGTGATGTAGTCACAAAGCTCTTCAACAGAACCCATATCATGTGTTGAGAAAATTATGGTAGAGCCTTTCTTTTTAAGCTCCAGGATTTCATTTTTCAACATATTCGAATTGATGGGATCAAACCCGCTAAATGGTTCATCAAAGATCAACAGCCTGGGCTCATGAATGATGGTAGTTACAAATTGAACTTTCTGTTGCATGCCCTTGGATAGTTCTTCCACCTTTTTGTTCCACCAGGCTTGTATCTCAAATTTGGTAAACCAATGCTTCAGCCGTTTCATGGCTTCTGCTCTGCTCATCCCTTTGAGTTGAGCAAGATACAACGCCTGTTCACCAACCTTCATTTTCTTATACAACCCTCTTTCTTCGGGCAGATAACCGATTTGCGCTACATCATCAGGTTGGAATTTTCGGCCCATGAAAAAAAGTTCACCATCGTCAGGTATTGAAATCTGGTTGATGATTCTCAGCAGGGTTGTCTTTCCGGCTCCATTGGGGCCGAGCAGACCGTAAATCGAACCCTCGGGCACATTCATAGTAACCTGGTCAAGTGCCAGGTGGTTCGTATATCGCTTTACGATATCACGCGCAGTAAAAAGGTACATATGGATTGACAGGTTTTTCGATGAAAGGCCTAAATTAACTATTTACTCGAAATAGTTCTTCATGCGGTCGAAGAAATTTCGATCTCCGCTACCCGGGTTGGGTTTGAAATTGGGCGACTCCTCCAGTTTCTCAAGTATTTTGCGCTCATCGCGGGTGAGGCTTTTGGGTATCCATACATTGATGCTTACAAGTAAATCTCCCTTTCCATAGGTGTTCACTTCGGGCAGTCCCTTGCCTCTCAAACGCAGTATTTTGCCCGGCTGTGTTCCTGGTTCAATCTTGATCTTCACCCGGCCGTCGAGCGTGGGTATTTCCACCTGTGCTCCAATTGATGCCTGGGTTACCGATACATATAGGTTATACAAAAGGTCGTTACCGTCACGTATCAGATCTGGATGGCCCTCTTCTTCTATTATTACCAGCAGGTCACCGTTGATGCCCCCCCGCCGGGCAGCATTGCCTTTGCCTGAAACCGACAACTGCATCCCTTCAGCAACTCCTGCAGGTATGCGAACCGGTATCACTTCTTCTCCCCTGATCACTCCTTCTCCGGCGCATTTGGTGCATTTGTTGGTGATTATTTTCCCGTCGCCATTGCAGGTGGGACAAA
>CAYVBH010000052.1:0-16715 GCA_964449015.1 uncultured Bacteroidales bacterium | reverse complement strand
CACTCGCCGATAAAGTCCATCATGCCCATGCTGTTGTTGATGTCGGTAAGTGCCAGTGCGCTGACGCCGTTTTTCCGGGCCTCAGCCACCAGCTTTTCTACCGGCATGGTGCCGTAACGCAGGCTGTAGTAGGAGTGGGAGTTTAGGTACATGATGCTGGATGCTCGATACTGGATACTGGATACTTGATACTGGATACTTGATACTGGATGTGTGGGTGAAGAGGATTGGGATTTGGAGCATGACGAGTGGCCAGGTTAGAACTTTCAAATCTCAACCATGATATATATCCATCACGCTCACGCTCACACTCAATTCCCCAACTCCCCAACTCCCACACACCTGCCTGCCGGCAGGCAGGTCTAGTATCTAGCATCCAGCATCCAGAATCCAGTATCAATTCTTTGTTCTCATTTTTCACTGATATGTTCACGTTTTACTGATTCAATAAAGGTGTTCAGTTTTTTACCAAGTAGTTCAATTTTGTTGTGTATGTTTAAAAATAGGTCTTTATCATTCAAAGAACCCGTTTCATATAATGTTTCAAGGTGATCCAGTGTCTCATCGTTGGATGCAATTGCATTAACCAGAAACTTGATAAAATCCTGCTTAAATTGTCTTCTGCCATACCCTTCAACAATTAAAGACTTAACAGATTTCGAAGATCTTCTTATCTGGCTTCCGGTTTCAAACATTTCAAATTTGGGTAATCGTTCCAGGGTAATCGCGTGAATTGTGATCGAAATCTCCCTGGACAATTGCCATATTTCCAGTTTCTTGTAACTCATTGTATTTGTTTTTACGCTGATGTTGGATGTTCATGGATGCTGGATGCTAGATACTAGATACTAGATACTTGATGTGGGAGTTGGGGAATTGAGTGTGGGCATGTGAATGGGGGATACGTGATACACATGTGGGTTAAGAGGAATGGGATTGGGAGCATGATGGGTAATCAAATTAGAATACTCAAATTTCAACCATATATATATGTCCGTCACACTCACTCTCGCACTCACACATCCAGTATCCAGCATCCAGTATCAAATCTCACCCCGTCATCTTAAATGCATCTTTCTTAGCCATCACCCGCCTGGGGTTATCCGTAATCAGGTAATTCCGGTAGTTCTTCCGTTCCATCATGGCATAGGCCCAGAGCACCAGCTCTTCATCGGGGGCGGTGAGCAGCCTGCCGCTGATTTCTTCCTCAAACCACCCGTCTCTGTTTAAAAAGAATAGTCGCTTGTTCATGGCATAATGATTATATTGTAATCAAATATTCAGACTATAATATAATCAAATTAATTTAAAAAGCAAAAGAAAAATTTGATAACCCTAAGTCCATCGCTCTCGTAACAAAAACAACCTATATCATCTGGCAAAAACCTGATGCAATTAGTGAATAAACTATAAACCCAAAAATATCAGATAATTATGAGTTTCATTAGCAAGCTGTTTGGTTCGGGAGAGCTAAACAAAACAGCAAAAGATCGTAACGTTAATGCTGTTAATCCCAAAGAGAAACCTTTAAATGTACCCACCAGTCAGGTTTCTGATAAAGCTGTTGAACCCGATGTTTCAAATCAAGTTACGGAAAAGTCCAAACCAGAGCCCCCGGAACCGGCACCTGTAAAATATATCGAAGGTACAACCATCGCCCTTTTGGGGGAAAGAGTGGTGGGATTTGATGATGAAACGGTGACTCATATAGGTATGCCCAATGGCTCTACCTTTTGGGCAAAGAATTTCTATGTGGGGATGGAAAAGAGCAGGGTATCCTATATCGATTTTGCGCTTGATGGAACAGCTTCTGTTCAAACACAGTATGGTGTGATTCAATTCTCAGGCGACAGCCTGAGGGTGGCAGACGATGTGGTTACACAGGGGTGTGCTTCAAACAGCATTCAGATTGTTTCTCCGGATGGTATTAAGGTATCCTTAACTTCATACCTGACCTTTTATCATCCGGGTGGAAATATCGAGAGCGGTTATCTGGCAGAGAGTCTGAAGGTCAATGGAGCAGAAATACCGAAAAATACCAAAGTCACCTTTCCCGAGGATGGAAACCTCAGCTATATAAGTGTCAATAACAAAAACAAACTAATCCAATTAAAAGAATTAAATCTCGATGAAACCGCTTTATTTGATGCTATTAAGGAAAACAACCCGGAAAAAGTGAAGCAGATCTTCACAACAATCCATACGGATAAGACCTCCTTATCGGAAATCAAAGATTCAGACAACCGCATTCCGTTGCATATAGCACTTGATTTTGGCTTAACCGATATGGCAACCTGTTTAAAAGAAATTGGCTTTGATATCAATCAAATAAATACGGGCGGTGATACGGCTCTTCATACTTTTTCTTCAACAGGAAACCGCAATCTGGTACAATGGTTACTTGATCATCAGGCCAATGTGAATCTGAAAAATGACTCAGGCGTTACGCCTTTGTTTGCAGCTGTGCACCATTATCACCTGGATATTGCAGAAATGCTGCTGAATGCAGGTGCTGATATAAATGCTACTGACGATGATGATAACCTTGTCATTTATGAACTGATTGAAGATCTGACGTTGGGAATTGAAAAAAAGGCCAAACTTGAATCGGGTTGCAGCCTGGTAAAGATGCTTGTAAATAAAGGAATTGCTATAAACCGGAAGAACAACTGCGGCGAATCATCTTTTATGAAAATGTGCTCAGCCAAATATCCCGAACTGGTTGATTTGATGTTGTCGAAAGGTGCCGAAATTAATGATCGGGATAATAATTCGGAAACACCTCTTTTTTATGCCGTAAGGGCAGGGAATATCAGGATCACCGAAATGCTTGTTACTGCAGGCGTTGAAGTGAATACGGTCAATGAGGGTGGGGAGTATCCATTGGAATTGGCATTTAATGATCAGATGGTAGAAATTGTTCAGCTTTTGTTGCAACATGGAGCCGACGTTTCGTGCCTGCCTGAAGATGCCGATCTCGGCTTTCAGCATCTGGATATTAACAAAAGGCTTTTGGATGCTGCTATGCATGGAAACCACGAAGTTATTGAAGCACTTTTAAACAAGGGTGCTGATATCAATACGATTAGTGAAATGGGTTATACACCACTGATGTGGTCGGTTATGAAAGATTACTATATAGGTGCCTCGAGGTTGCTGATGGAAGCCGGGGCGAACCTGAATATACAGAATCACAAAGGTGATACTGCATTGCTCATTGCCTTAAAGGAATCGTCCGGAAATACGGCGGAGCTGCTGATTGATAATGGAGCTGATATCCATATCCAGGGTAATGGGAGCGGGTTTCCCGAAATACCCGTTGCATTGGCTGCCTATAAGGGCTATCAAGATATTGTGTTAAAGATGATCAACCAGGGAGCCGATGTAAATGCCCAATGCAAAGATGGTGAAACTGCCCTATCTCTGGCAAAAAGCATGGGCCACAATCCTGTTGTTGAACTCCTGCTCGCTCACGGAGCCACAAAATAATTAATAAGTGCCGTGCACCAGGTGGCTTAATTTAACGCCAATCAGGCGGTTTTTTGCTGACGGGCAATCATGGCAATCACTTCAGGTTCCGTGAGGCTTCGTTTCAGCCGGGCTGATTCCGATTTGATGATGGCAATCAGCAGTCGGTATTGGTCCTCTGCCATCCTGTAACTGTGCTTTTCTGCAAAGCTTTGCAGCGCATGCATACCGCTGTGTTTTCCAAAAATGAACTCTTCTTCATGCCTGCCTACCCGTGCTGCAGGTATGATCTGGTAGGTGCTTCGGTCTTTCAGCAACAGGTGTGTATGTATGCCTGATTCATGGCAAATCACTCCCGACCCGGTAACCGGCTTGTTAACCGGTACCGGAATGCCGGAAGCCTGGGAAACTAAGGTGACTAACTCTGATATCAATTCTGTTTTAAAACATGTCCTGATCCCCATTGACAAATCCAAAGCCATCACAAATTCTTCCAACGCAGTGTTGCCGGCTCTTTCTCCCAGTCCGCTTACAGTGGTGTCAATGCACAAGGCTCCTGCCTGAAACGCAGCCAGGGCGTTAGCCGTGGCCATACCCAGGTCGTTGTGTGCATGAAATTCGAGCCCGGTATCCGGAAAATCTCTTCGCAAAGCTGAAATCAGCTCATAAGTACTGAAAGGATTCAGAATTCCTACGGTATCGGCAATACGGATCCGGCGTATGTTGTAAATCTGCAAGGAATAAATGACTTCTTTCAGGAACCGGTAGTCGGCTCTTGAGGCATCCTGAAGTCCGACTGTGATGTACCCGAACCTGCCCTCGGCATAAGGAATGACCCTGTGAAGCTGCTGAAGTACCCAGGTCTCGTCTTTACCCATTGATTTAAGATGAATGGATGATACCGGGAAAGAAATATGGATGCCTTGCGTACCGGTTTTTTCGGCTTTGTCCACATCTTCTTTCAATGCCCGGCACCAGGCAAGGGTTTTTAGTCTGAAACCATGTCCTGCGATTTCCTTCATATCTGCAATTTCGTCATTTCCGAGCGCCGGCGTTCCAATTTCTGCTTCGGGAATTCCCGCCTGGTCAAGTAAATCAACAATTGACAATTTCTCGTCTCTCGTGAATACAACACCGGGCTGTTGTTCTCCGTCACGAAGCGTGGTATCGAGCAGGTAGGGAATGTGTTTCATGTTTTTATTATTTACAGGAAGATCAGTTTGATGGCAGCAAAACACAAAATGCCTCCCAGGATGTACCGCAACTTTGCCGTTTGAATCCGGTTGCTGCCCAGGTAAGAACCAGCCAAACCGCCTGCAAGGGCTACTGCAATATATACAATGGATCCGGAATCGGGTACGAATCCCTTGGTAATCAATCCGGCCAAGCCTGAAAGTGAATTGAGCAGTATGAACAGGGCTGCTATTCCTGCCGACTCCTTGATGGTTGACCACCTGAAAATAATCAGCAACGGGCTCAGGATAATTCCACCGCCAATGCCGATCATACCCGACAATAAACCCAATACGGTGCCAATTAACAGGGCTGCTGTCACGGGTACTTTTTTCAATGGCTGCGAAGTTTCACTGGGTCTGTATAGGATACGGCCCACGGCAATCAGTAGGCATATACCCAGGATGATCCGGTAAATCATAGGATCAATTTTCCATTGCGAACCCAGGTAAGCTGCCGGAACAGAGGTTGCTGCAAACAGGGACAACGTTCTCATATTGAAATTTCCTGATCGCTTGAACATGATGAATGCCGTGCTTGCAACAAAAACATTCAATACCAGCGCCTCCTGACGCATCAACCCCGGTTCAAAACCGCAAAGGGCCATGAGTGCCAGGTAACCACTGGCTCCCCCGTGACCTACGGAGGAGTAGAGCAGGGCAACCAGGAAAATTCCTGTAATAAATAATTCTGTATTCATTGCTAACATTATTTGAGTTTTATATCGTTAAATTACATATTTGTCCACTGTGGTGCCGTTTTCAATTGCATCCAGTATTTCGTCCATCTGCGATTCTTCGGTAATACCACCATACCAGGTATTGCCGGGATGGATTACAATTACAGGCCCCTGGGCGCAAAGATTCAGACATCCGGTGCCGGATACAACCATATCAAGACCTCTGTCGGCTGCCGATTCAATCATATAATGTATCAGGGACGGTGCATTCTTCCTGTTGCAGGCACCTTGTGCCTCACCTGAAATCCGGTATGAATTGCATACCAGGATGTGATAAGCTGGTTTTTTCATGTTGTTATATGTTGTTATGGTTTCTTTTTCTGGTTACCATCAGGCACAACCCCGGGCATTGCCCTTGCAGCCGCTTCCGCATTGTTGCATATCGCTTTTATTGACCGTCCTTAATGGCCGGTTGTTGTACACTGCCTCAAGTCCTTCATCGATCAGCCCGGTCATTTGTAATACACGGATGCCCGATTTCTGCAAAATTTCCAGCGGCCTGGGTCCAATTCCTCCTGTTAGCAGAGACCTGCAGTCTTTCAGTATATTGGACAGCTCCATCCATCTGAAATCGCCGCTGCCAGGTAAGGGGGCCGGCCGGGTTTCAACAAACTGAAATCCATTGGGCGATTTCCGATAAATATGTAAAACTGAAACTTCTCCCAAATGCATGTTCACCAGTAATCCTTCATTTGAAGTAACGGCAACAAACGGTCTGTTCTCATCCGGCTTAAGCGGTCCCGCTGCATATTCCCTGATCATCCCGTAAGCATCTTTGTAGTCGGTACCAAGCAATCCGGCAGCATCCGCCCTGCACCGTGCGCAATGGGTCATCAATTTCATGTGTGTTGACGCAGCACTGCGCGCTGTATGAATCATATCCGGGCCGGGTTTTTCCATTTCTCCGAAAACAGTTCCCGGATTCGGGAAAACAGGTATGCAGTTGATTACATCAGCACCCAGACTTTTAACCCGGGAAGCAATTTCATTGAAATGTCCGTCGTTAATACCCGGCAAGATAATGCTGTTGATCTTGACTGTAATTCCTTGCTTTTTCAGCATGATAATGGCGGTCATCTGCTCTTCAAGCAGGATCTTCGCCGCTTCGTATCCGCGGTATACCTTTTTATCCGTTCTGATCCAGGAGTATATTTCTTTACCAATATTGGGATCCACTGCATTCAGGGTAATGGTTACATGTGAAACCCCAAGTTCCTTAAGGGAATGGATATACGGAATGATGTTCAGTCCGTTACTTGAAAGACAGCATATCTTGTCGGGGAATTCGGCTTTCACCAGTTGCAGGGTTTTTATAGTTTCTTCCGGGTTTGCAAAAGGATCCCCGGGACCGGCGATACCAATTACCGATATATTTTTAAGCCTCTCATTGAGCTTTTTCAGATAGGCAAGTGCCTGGTGCGGACTAAGAACAGCGGATGTTACACCCGGCCGGCTCTCATTCACACAATCGTATAACCGGTTACAGTAATTGCATTGGATGTTGCATTTGGGTGCCACGGGCAGGTGAACACGAGCATGCATCCTGGCCGATTCCCTGTCGAAACACGGATGAACCGCCTTGTTGTCTGTATTGATAGGTGTTTCCATTTACTTTGTGGTTTATATGTATTTGTAACCAACCGGTGAATTGTCTTGTTTGTATTCGATTAGTGCATTTACAATCCGGTCAAAAAGCTGCAGTGTCCCCTCATAGCCGATGTGTTGTAATCGCTGTCCGCCAATCCGGTCATGAACTGGAAATCCCGACCTGATTAGGGGAATTTTCAACCGCCGTGCAATATCATAGCCCTTGCTGTGTCCGATGATGATGTCGGGGTTTAGCTGGCCGGCCAATTCATCCAGTGTGGCAAAGTCCAGGCAATTGACCACCTTCATATCAGTACATGCTGTTTTGGTGTACTTTCTGATTGCCTGTTCAAGCCTGTTTCCGCCGGCCCCTGACCCGGCAAGTACCGGCTTGATTCCGATCTCCATTAAGAACATCACCATAGCCAGCACGAAATCCTCTTCTCCATAAACAATGGCACGTTTGTCGAAGGTATATTTATGGCCATCGACATAGGCGTCAATCAGTCTGCTCCGCTGCAATTTGAATAGGGCAGGCATTTCTTTTCCGGCCCATATTTCGAGGGATTTAAAAAAACAATCTGAATTGCTGATACCGATAGGTAGAGGAAAGGAATGGTTTTCTACGCCATGCTTTTCAGCAAGCCAGCTACCGGCAGATATCCCCTGGTGCATTAAAGCCCCCAGTTCCAAACTGGCCCTGGCACTTCCGGTATAGGCAAGATCGGTTACCGGGGTACCTCCTTCTGGAATCAGTTGATATTCTTTCCAGAAACCTCCATCGAGCGTTTCCGAATAATCTGGAAGCATCACATACTTCAGTCCGAACTCATTGAAAATGGCTTTGATGTGCCTTAAATCAGCCGGGGAAACAAAACCCGGAAAGACGTTCACGTGATTTCCCCTGAAAGCAGACCTGGCGGCTGATCTAACGGTTGCCAGCACAGTTTCATGAAATCCATCCATGTGGGTTCCCTTGTAACTTGCAGTTGAAACCGTAATGAAATGCGGCAGGTTTTGATTGTTGTTACGGCCGCGATAAGAGCGGATTAGCCCTGCAATATCCTCTCCAATAGTTTCGCTCAGGCAGCTCGATGCAATACCGATTACTTCAGGATGGTATTGTCTGATGATGTTGTCAATTCCTGCGCAGAAGTTATTACTGCCACCGAAAACGGTGCTTTCTTCACTGAAATTGGATGAGGCAATATCAACCGGTTCCTTGAAATGACTGATCAGGTAACGCCTGATGTAGGTAGCACAACCCTGTGAACCATGGATCATGGGCATGCAGCCACGAATACCCTTGAAAACAAGGCATGCTCCCAATGGTGCGCAAAGTTTGCAGGCATTCCTTACCGCACTTAAGGATTCCGGATCCCCACTCACATCAGTCCTTTTTGCTGTTTCTTCTCTGAACATACCGTTGATGGTTTAATAGGTTTTTCGGGTAAACTGCCAAACCGGGCTCATCACGGAAGCATGCACTTCCCTGGCGAAATTGAGCATGCCCTCATACCCGGCAAGTGCTTCTTTACGTTCATGGTTGTGATCGCAGAAACCCAGTCCCAGCTTAAAGGCAATAGGGCGCTCCTTGACACCTCCGATAAAGATATCGGCACCTTTCTCTTTCACAAATCCTGAGAGTTCAATCGGATTGGAATCGTCAACAATGATGGTGCCCTCGTCAGATATCCTGCGGATGATTTCATAGTCTTCCGGGCTTCCTGTCTGTGATCCAACCACAACTGTTTGAATTCCCAGCAATCTTAAGGCTTTGATGAGTGAAATGGCTTTAAATGCACCTCCCACATAAACGGCCGCCTTTTTTCCCTCAAGTGCCCTGCGATATTCCCTGATAGCAGGTAAAATCCGGTTAATTTCACCGGTTACAATGTCACGAGCCCTGTCCATTAGGGTTTCGCTTGAGAAGTGCCTTGCTACATCATAAAGTGCATCGCTCATGTCATCAATACCAAAGTAAGAAACCCTGAGAAACGGCACGTTGTATTTATCCTTCATCATCCTGGCCAGGGGCATCATGGATCCGGAGCACTGAACAACATTCAGTGCAGCTTTATGAGCATTGGCAATGTCATCAACACGTCCGTCTCCTGTAATGGTGGCATTCACGTGAACTCCCATTTTCTTGTAGTATTCCAGTAAGCCCCAAAGCTCACCGGCCAGGTTGAAATCGCCCAGAATATTGATGCTACATGGAGGCAACTCCCTATTGGCAGTGCCCACCAGTTTTCCTAACGCTTCACAGGCAATTCTATACCCGTCTTTTTTGGAGCCCTGAAAACCTGGGGCATGAACGGGTATTACCGGGATGCCTTTTTCGCCGGCCACCTTTTTGCACACAGCCTCCAGATCGTCACCAATGACACCAACTATGCAGGTTGAATAAACAAAGGCTGCCCTGGGTTGATACAGGTCAATCAGCGATGATAGTGACTTATAAAGCTTCGGCTCTCCTCCGAAAACCACATCTCGCTCCTGTAAGTCGGTGCTGAAGCTCATCCGGTGTAGTTCAGGACCCGATGAGAGAGATCCCCTGATATCCCAGGTATAGGCTGCACAGCCAATCGGACCGTGAATCAGATGCAGGGCATCGGCAATAGGGTAGAGCACAACCCTTGAACCACAGAATACGCAGGCGCGCTGACTAACCGAACCGGCCAGGCTGGGTTTTCCGCATGACATGGCATGTTCATCGTTTCCCTTTCGAAAAATCTGATTGTTGCGCTCCGTTAAAATAGTCCCCATCACGTTCTGTTTTAATTTCTGTTCCTCACTCCTGGTTCCTTATCCCTCTTTCAGCTACATCACCAGTTCAATCTTGTGTTCCGGCACATCGCTGTCAATTTTGTCCATAATGGCATTCAGCATTTTCACCAGTATGTTCATACCACCGGTATATCCCAGGTTGGTGAAGTAGCTGTGTCCGACCCTGTCGAGAATCGGGAATCCCATGCGCACAAAGGGTATGTTTTCATCACGGGCTATATATTTGCCGTAAGTGTTTCCGATCAACAGGTCAACCTGATCCTGTTTGATCCACTGATGCAGCAGGTAGGTGTCAGCCCTTTCACCTGCAGCATACCTGGCTTCGGGTACCTTTTCAGATAGCATTCTGGTCATCGATGACTCAAAACGCTTTCCCGGTGTGCCACTTACGATGTACACAGGCTTCATATCGAGCGTCAGCAGGAATTCAACCATTGGGGTCAGCATGTCGGGATCGCCGAACAAAGCAACTCTTTTTCCGTGCAAATACTTGCTCATATCGGCTGCCATGTCAATCAACCGGCCGCGTTCTGCGGTAATGGAATCCGGCACCGAGACATTACCTACTCTGGAAAGCGCTGTAATAAACCGATCGGTGGCCTTGATTCCAATGGGCAATTCAAGAGTATCAAATTTCACCCGGCATTTGTTCTCTAGCTTGATGGCTGCATCCTCGGAGCAATACGGGCCCAATGCAAGTGTAAAGCGGCTGTCGCCCATACTGACCATTTCTGATACAGTGGTTCCCCCGCCGGGATAAAACTCATGTTTGCCGGTCATGGGTGCATCCAATACATCGGAAGTATCCGGAAGCAGGATGATGTTCACACCCATCTCCTTTGAGATTTTTTTGATCTCGCGCATGTCAGAAGGTTCAACCCATCCACAAATGATGTTGACTGTATTTCTTCGCGGGCCAAGTTGTTGCGGGAAATATTTGATGAATCCGGCAACCATATTGGAATATCCTGTTACATGAGATCCGACGTAACTGGGTGTATTGCAGTATAGCACGTGCCTTCCGGCAGGAACATGACCTTCGTCACGTGCCTTCTGAAGAATCTGGTTCACATCGTCACCAATTGTTTCCGACAGGCAGGTGGTATGAACGGCTATCATTTCCGGATTGTACACGGTGAAAATGGTATTGACCGCCTGCATCAGGTTAGACTGCCCGCCAAATACCGAAGAACCTTCGGTAAATGAACTTGTGGCTGCCATTACCGGTTCACGGTAATGGCGTGTCAGAACTGAACGATGGTAGGAACAACATCCCTGTGAACCATGGCTGTGCGGCAAACAACCGTGTACACCCAGTGCTGCATACATGGCCCCAACCGGCTGGCATGTTTTAGCCGGATTGATGGTTAAGGCTTCTCTTTCCAAAGTTTTTTCTATTGTATGTCGAAGTATCATATTTACAATATTTTAGATGTTAATAATTCAAGCATAACTTCAGCAGGCATATTCCGCTTCAATCACAGGCTCTTTTTCCCAGGGAGCTTTCACCAGCGACCAGATGGTTGTGTTCACGATCATTTCAATATCCCTGTAGAAATTCACGGCACCTTCAAATCCGGCATACGGACCGCCGTAGTCGTAACTGTGGAGCTGCTTGAGTGGTATTCCCATTTTCTGTACCACGTATTTCTCCTTGATTCCGGCACAGAATACATCCGGGTGGTAGATCTCAATCAGTTTTTCCATTTCATAATGACTGATGTCATCAATGATGATCGATCCCTGCTGCATTTCGGCCATCATGCCCTCGTAATCAAATTCCACTCCCTTTTCAATCAGTTCGTTTTTTCTTTCAGGAGTAATTCTCGGGTTGAACCGTTCGGGGTCGGGTTCCACGTGTAACTCCTCAATGTTGCGGCTGTCAGCGTCTACCTGAATTGTCGGCAGTACCCTTCTGCCTTCGTAATCATCGCGATGCCCGAACTCATAGCCGGCCGAAAGGGTTTTCATACCGAGTTCATGGAACAACTCCTGGTAATGATGGGCCCTGGATCCGCCCACGAAGAGCATGGCCATCTTGCCGCTGGTTTTCGGGAGAGTCTGCTCCCGGATCCGGCTTACTTTTTCTGTTTCTTCGGCAATTACATTTTCAACAAGTTCCATCAGGTCTTTATCTCCGAAATATTCGGCAATCTTGCGAAGCGATTTGGCCGTGGCCTCAGCTCCAATGAAGTTCACCTTGATCCACGGAATACCAAACTTGGTCTCCATCATTTCAGCCAGGTAATTTATGGAACGGTGGCACATGATCATGTTCAGATCGGCTGTATGAGCAGTTTCAAACTGTTCAAGCGTTGAATTCCCACTGAATGTGGCCACCAGTGTTATGCCAACACGATCAAAGATTCTTTCGATTTCAAAAGCATCCCCGCCGATGTTGTATTCGCCCAGCAGATTAACCCTGAATTTGCCTTCGCGGCCCTTATCGTTCAACCCGACTACGTGTTTGAACAGCCCGTTGTTGGCGATGTGATGGCCTGCACTTTGGCTTACACCCTTGTACCCTTCACAACTGAAACCGAATACGTTAATGCCAAGCTCTTCTTTCATTTCGCGGGCTACAGCGTGAATATCGTCACCGATGAGGCCAACCGGACAGGTGGCAAAAACCCCGATGGCTTTCGGTTTGAATAACTGAAAAGCCTCCCTGATGGCCTGTTTGAGCTTTTGCTCTCCGCCAAAAACAATGTTGGAATCCTGCATATCCGTTGACAGGGCATAGGGCATGTAATTCGCACTGTCCGGCGCTTCCGGCAGCGTTTGGTTTCTGCGGGTCAGCCAGGCATAAAACGAACAACCGATGGGCCCGTGCACCAGGTTGAGTATGTCCCTTGAAGGTCCCAGCACCACACCCTTGCAACCTGCGTAGGTGCATCCGCGTTGTGTAATGATGCCGGGAATGCTCCGAACATTGGCCTGTATCGGTTTGATGGTTGATTTTTCATGAATAATGATTGACTTGTCTCGCTTTTTGGCAACTTTTGTCGGGTACTTCTTCAATACCTCTTCCTTCCATCGTAGTGGATCTACCTGAAATTTCTTTTCCATATGTCGTTTGTATTAATCCAATGTAGAATCATCTGTTTCACCTGTGCGTATTCTGAATGAACCCAGGGCTTCAATTACAAAGATTTTGCCGTCTCCGCTGTTGCCGGTTTGATTGGTGTTGATGATCGTTTGCAAGGCCAGGTCTTTTTTCTCATCCCTGACAACCAGCATGATCATTCGTTTTGATTTCAGCCGTGGTTCGGGCCCCAGTTGTGCCAGCATCTCCTTTGAATCCATATCCTTGAGAACCTGCTGATAGGCAGGTCCTAGTCCCCTTCCTCTTCCGCGACCCGTGACTCCCAGTGCTGTAAAAGATGGTAATCCTGCATCTGCCAGCGCCTGTTTGGTTTCATTCATTTTCACATTTCTGATAATGGCAATTATATGTTTCATGGCAATTTTCTGTTTTGGTGTTTAGCTTTCCTGGGTGCCTGTTGAAATCGTATAGGTTTCCAGCACGGGAGTTATAAATATCTTTCCGTCGCCGAACTGGCCTTTCTCCCCTGAACGTGCGGCATCCATAACTGTATTCACTACGAAGTCCTTATCGGCATCCTTAACGGCAATAAGCAGGAGTTCCTTGGGCAGTTCATCGTAGGTTACGTTTCCTACTTTCAGGCCGCGCTGCTTGCCCCGGCCATATACTGAAATTTTGGTGACTCCCGGAAAACCGGCTTCGAAAAGTGCTTTCATGACAACAGCTGATTTTTCGGGACGAACAATAGCTCTGATGAGTAACATAGGTATACCTCCTTATTTTTAGTTGACTACTCCATATTCGATCAATAGGCTTTCAAGCTCTTCAATTTCAAGCGGTTTAGGAATCACAAAGTGCTTGTTTTCATCGATTTTACGGGCCAGTCCTCTGTATTCATCGGCCTGCGGATGCACAGGGTCATAATCGATTACCGTTTTCCGGTTGATTTCGGCCCGCTGAACCATGTTATCACGCGGCACAAAGTGGATCATCTGGGTTCCGAGTTTTTCGGCAAAAGCTTTGATCATGTTTTCCTCATTATCCACCTTGCGGCTGTTGCAGATCAAGCCCCCAAGCCGCACATTACCCGCTTCGGCAAACTTCACAATACCTTTGCAGATGTTGTTGGCTGCATACATAGCCATCATTTCACCCGAAACCACAATGTAAATTTCCTGGGCCTTACCTTCACGCATGGGCATGGCAAACCCTCCGCAAACAACATCACCGAGCACATCATAAAACACGTAATCTACTTCGTAATTCGACTCGTCGTAGGCACCGAGTTGTTCCAGTAAATTCACCGAAGTAATGATGCCCCTGCCGGCACATCCAACACCGGGCTCGGGCCCTCCCGATTCAACACAGCGGCAACCTTTGAAACCGATTTTTACCACATCGTCGAGCTCCACATCCTCACCCTCTTCACGCAGGGTATCAAGTACTGTTTTCTGGGCAAGCCCGCCGAGTAACAATCGGGTAGAGTCGGCTTTCGGATCGCAACCAACCACCATAACTTTTTTACCCAGCTCGGTGAGTCCGGCTACAGTATTCTGTGTGGTGGTGCTTTTGCCGATACCGCCCTTTCCATAAATGGCAACTTTTCTCATATTAATTCCTCCCTTTAATAATGTTCATAAAAGGAGTTTTCATGATTCATGCCAAACCACATAACAATCTCTAATGCTGATGTTTACAATACATAAGTTATTTCATTGGGATGTTTGACGGACGGAAAATGTTACATTTATGTAGCATTTGAAGGGCTCATCTACCTAAATGTAGGAAGATGTATACTTGGGAAGGAAATAAAAGGATATTGGAGGTAAAAAAGCTATGAGGACTTGTTGCCGGCTTTGAAACGTTCCGGATCAATATTGTATTTACGGATGCGGATGCCCATCATGCGTTCGGTAATACCCAGCCTCACGGATGCCCGGGTAAGATTACCCCTGGTGGATAGCAGCGTTTCGAGGATTATCTGCTTTTCAATTCTGTCCAAAATGGTGTTGAGTGTTCCAACCGATTTGGTATTGGATGAAATGGCGGTTTGGAGTGTTGGTGGCAGGTTGTGAGCCCTGATTACATTATCTGTACTGAGAATGCAGGCCCGTTCAATGCAGTTTTCCAATTCCCGGATATTGCCTGGCCAGTGATATACCATGAGCATATCAATGGCTGAAGATGAGATGCGCTTGATATCCTTATTGTGCAATTTGTTGAATTTGGTTATGAAATGATCCGCCAGTCCGGGAACATCGTTAATCCGCTCACGCAAAGGCGGAATGTATATTGGAAAAACATTGATGCGGTAATACAGATCCTCCCTGAATGTGCATTTTTCAATCATTTCTTCAAGATTCCGGTTGGTGGCACAAATCAACCTGACATCTGCCTTTAAGGATTGTGTGCTGCCCACACGTTCATATTCACGCTGCTGAATGATACGAAGCAGCTTGATTTGTGTTGAAAGTGGCAGATCGCCAATCTCGTCAAGAAAAATTGTGCCCCCTTCCGCCGCCTCAAACCTTCCTTTTCTTAATACATTGGCACCGGTAAAGGCACCCTTCTCATGGCCAAACAGTTCACTTTCAATAAGGCTTTCAGGTAAAGCGGCACAGTTCACCCGGATGAATGCCTTGCTTTTTCGGAGACTGCTGAAGTGTATTGCATCAGCAATCAATTCTTTACCCACACCGCTTTCGCCCCTGATCAGCACGGTTGAATTGGTAGGTGCTACCATTTCAATAAGCCTGAAAACTTCCTGAATTTTACCTGAATTGCCAATGATACCGGCAGGTTGGATGCGCTGTTTCAACTCGTCCTGAAGCTTTACATTTTCGGTTTCCAGACGGGTCAGATCTTCCAGGTATTCCTGCCGGTTACGTACTGTTTGAGCAATCAATGAGCCAACAATGGCGAGAATGCGGGCATCTTCTGAAAACGTGATATGCTGGTTGTATTTTCTGAACATGCTGATGGTTCCGATGTTTTCATTTCCTTCACGAACCGGAACACAAATAAATGAGGTGTCTTCCGGAGGGCAATTGCCGGTGCTGCCGGTTCGGTTTAAAAAAGCCTTGTCTTCTGCTATTTTCGGAATAACCACAGGGACACCGGTTTCAACAACCCGTCCGTTGATGCCTTCGCCTATTTCATATACACCCCTGCTTTGCTCTTCATCTGTGAGCCCGTGTGAAACCTCAATGGAAATGCGCGAATTGGTGCGGTTGAGAATGGAAAGGAAAACCCGTTCGGCGTTGAGGTGTTCTGCCAGCAGGCGGGTTACCGGTTTGAATACTTCAGCAAGATCGCGGCTCACTGAGTTCAGTAACGTGCTGATTTCGAAAAGCAGGTTCAACTCCTTTTTTCCATAACAATCATTCTCCGTCTTCCTGCAATACGCTGGCATAATCTTTTAAAAATATGAAAATAATAATTTACACCCCACAAAAATAATATAAAAAGCAAATAATTTAATTATTATTGAAATTATACCCTATAAAATATGAATTACAAATGATATTTTAGTGATTTATTTCAAGTCTACCCCTATATTATACATAATGCCGGGCGCAATAGCCGTATCAGCCCTGACAATATGAGCGGTATAAACACAATAGAACGGGATGGGACACTGAAAAAAAATTACCACGGAGCATAACCCAAATTCCATATTATTAGTTGTCTCTTGCCACCTGCCTGGACGGCAGGTAGGGTGTTAAATTAGCACATCAGCACACCTGCCTACCGGCAGGTAGGTCAGCACATTGCATTCACTCCATCCCCACCGCCCGGATCACCGATTTCCGGCCGTACCGCCCCCGCATCCGGTCGATTTCCTGGTAAAGC
>CAYVBH010000051.1:0-16747 GCA_964449015.1 uncultured Bacteroidales bacterium | reverse complement strand
CATTGGTGAGGTTGTAAATGTCGATTACAAATTCATGTCCGGCCTTTGGCCTGTTGATGCGGTAACTGACGCACAAATTCATCTGGAAGATGTCATCAATTCGATCATCCCATGCTTCCGACAGGAAATATTCCGTTTCCCCTTCTGCACGTGATTTTTCGAGATCCACAGGAACATACCTCAATCCCCCGTTATAATATATTTTGGCATTTACGCCCAACACCTTTTTCCCGGCCTGGTTACCGATATTGAACTCCTTACCGGCAAGGAAGTTAAATGAATAATTACCATTGTATTTGGTATTCCTCCATTTGTTCTCGAGGGTTTTATATTTCGAATTATAGATGGATGAAGTAAACAGGAAGTAGTACTGGTTGGCAAAATAGCGCTCCAGGGTAAATTCAATTCCATAATTGTAACCCTTGCCTTTATTTACCAATTCATCATCAAAATATCCTTCATCACTATTCAACATGGAAAACACACTGGCGTCGTTATTCTCAACAGGTATGTTGTACAAACCCTGATAATACAGTTCAATTTTCGAATTCAGGTTCTTTGAGAACCGGTACTCATAGCCCAACACATAATGATGTGCCTTGGACAAACCCAGGTTTTTGTTAGGAGTTAATGAAGCTCCCTCCTCTGTATTCTTGATCATATAGTAGGTAAAAATGCTTTCCATCTTACTGTGTGACCCATAACCAACATTGATCGTCTGTTTGGGATTGATCTGCCACATAACTCCTACCCTGGGCTCAAAAGTGTAATCTTTGTTTAATGAAAAATAACTACCATGAACACCACTCACTGCAGTGATGTCATCGGTTATTCTCCATTTCCAGCTGATGTATCCCTGCCAGTGGTCCGCGTTCATGTTCATGTTGATACCATAAACGTACCGGTTCAGGTCATCATCCCAATAGTATTCATACATATCATAGAAATGGCGTGTGAACTTCAATCCGGTGACAATGCGGTTTTTCTGGTTCAATTTGGAACTGAACATGAAGGATGATCTCAGGCTGCTTTTATCCCAGTCGGCCCGGCCGTCGAGTTGCATCTGGTTCATGGTATCGGGTTCATGCCAGTCGTAACGGCTACCGTTCCCCGATGCAGCCAGGGTGACTTTAACAAGCGTATTCGGATTTAATGACAGGGTATAGTTCAATCCCACAACGCCCACATGGGCATCATAATCGCCTTCTCCGGCCAGCCCACCTGCTTCATCTTCCTCGGTAACGGCAATGTTGCTTTTTCCGCCGAGGCCAAAAATGGAAAAGGTCCCGAATTTCCGGGCCGGCAGCATGAACTTGAAGCCCAGGTCCTGGTATTTGGGCACACCGTCAAAATCAACAATACCTGCGTTATCCAGCATAGCAAGGGATGAGTACCGGTAATTGACCAGGTACGAGCCATTGTATTTTTTGCTGAACGGACCCTCAACCATGACATCGGTTCCCAAAACACCTATTCCTACGGAGTATTCATGCTTCTCGTTATTGCCTGCGCGCATGTGCATGTCGAAAACACCTGACAGTGCATCGCCATATTCAGGGGCAAATGCACCGGTATAAAAATCGGAGTTCGCCAGCAGTTCACTGTTGATGGCGTTAATCGGACCACCGGTGGTACCTTCATCGGCAAAATGGTTCGGATTGGGAATTTCAATGCCTTCAAGGCGCCACAATACACCCCTGGGTGAGTTGCCACGTACGATGATGTCATTGCTCCCGTCGGGATTTCCGGTAACACCGGCAAATGCCGATACCATGCGCGACGGATCCTGCAATGCCCCTGCATACCGCTTGGTTTCTTCAACCGAAAAAGCCCTGGAGCTGATCACGGCCATTTCATTGAGTACTTCACCCTTTTCTTTCTGGGCAGTCACCACTATTTCATCCACTTTCACAAACGACTCCCTCATCTCCAGGTCGAGCAGGGTTTCTTTTCCGGAACTCACCAATACGTTGGGTATAACAAGATCTTCATAGCCAATAAACTTGATTTCAAGATTAATACGTCCGACAGGTACTTTATCCAGACGGAATTCTCCATTGTTGTCGCAAACAGCGCCTTTCACGGGATTCGTGCCTGAAATAACAACTGTTGCCCCAATCAGAGCAAACTTACCATCCTCATCCTTAACGGTTCCGCGGACAGTTTGGGTGATTTGCTGCCCGCAGACAGACACAAAAGATATCCATACAGCAATGCATATTGCCGGCAATTTTGTTTTCATAAATACAGTAATGTTTTAGTTTTCAAGTTTCCTTACCCCACAGCCATTAACATGATAAGGGTTCGGAAGGTTTTTGTTCCATTAATGACAACAAAAAATAACATGGGTTGCATCACCATGGAAAATTTGGTTCTGTTGCAGCTATTTTCATCAGCTGACGTCATTGCTGATAATGAATTCGTAAAAAGTATGGATGTTCCAACTCAAAGAAACCTGTGGATCGATTACCTACGCTCGGCAATAACCCTGCTGGTGGTGGCACATCACGCATCACTTTCATATACCACGTTTGCCTGGTTTGACGCCGAAGCTTATATCAATTCAACACACCCTATTGTCGACACCAGGAGATGGATTGGTTTGGATATTTTCGAGAATTTCAATGATGTCTTCTTCATGTCGCTCATGTTTTTAATTGGGGGATTGTTTCTGACCAGAAGTATGGAAAGAAAAGGCGTATCGGAATTCATACGAGACAGGTTTCTCAGGTTGTTTGTACCATTTATGCTGCTTGGAACTGTTTTCATGCTCATCGCATACTTTCCTTCTTATTACATAGCAAAAGGAAATGCAGATATAATTGCCTATGTCAGGGATTTTTTCACAGTGGAAAGATGGCCTGTTGGTCCGCCCTGGTTTATCTGGCTGCTGTTTTCATTTAACCTGGGTTTCGCGCTTTTTCACCGGGCATTTCAAAAGGCAGGAGACCAGGCAGGATGGTTGTTTTCCGCCATCAAGAACAGACCTTTTGTTTTCTTCATGTTGTTGTTCCTGGTTACTTTCATCCTGTATGTACCTATGGCATTTATGGTAGGAGCAGGCACCTGGACCGGAATCGGACCTTTCGATTTCCAACTCAGCAGGATATTCCTGTATTTCGGATATTTCACCCTGGGCATACTTATTGGTAATACAGATTTCAATAACAATCTGTTCTCTAAAATATCTGTTGTCGTAAAAAAGTGGTGGCTCTGGGTTGTACTTTCGGTTGGAGTCTATACTCTTCTGATTGGCATATCGAAACCCCTGGAAGAATTGGTTAAGGAAAGAAAACTTGAAGAATTCCAGGGTTGGTTGATTTACTATTTGATATATTCGGCCTCATGTACATTGAGTTGCATTGCCTTTATCACAGTTTTCAGAAAACTGGTCCGCTCAGGCAAACGCATATGGAATTCATTATCGGAAAATGCCTACCTGATTTACCTGGTTCATTACATCTTTGTTGTGTGGTGCCAGTTTGTGTTGTTGAACCTGAACATTCCGGCCTTCCTGAAATTTATTATCACCTTTTCGGTTTCGCTTTTGCTCAGCTGGGGTGTCAGTATTGTATTCAGAAAGATTGAGATAGTGAAGAAGTATTTGTAGCGTATATATCAAAGGATCAGCGGCACTCTGAATTCAGCAATACAAATCACTTGCCTCACATGAAATCAGGTATTCAACAAACATAACATGAACCCGATGAACCTGGATATTGATGTTCAATCATTGGGTTTAAATATCGCGACGGACGATTTGAGTTTTTCAGCCTCCTCCTTGAGCAGTTCGGAACAGGCAGTTAATTCCACGCTGAACAAAGCGGTTTGCTGAGCCATGACTTCAAGCTTTTCCATGTTATTGCTTATTTCGTCCATGCTGTTGCTTTGTTCGTGACTAAAACAATATGCATCATTAGTTATTTCAGACATCCGGCCAATTCCTGAAGCCGATCCTTTCATAATCGCACCTATCTTACGGATAAGTTCAGCGGCAGGATTAATCAGTTCTGTTACTTGTTCCGGTTTAATGACCGAATTGCCCGAAACCAATTCGTGAAGCAGGGTGATACTTCTTTCCAGTTCCAGAATCATTTCAAAAACAGCCTGCATGGTCTTCACAGAATTCTGAATGCCTTTATTTGCTTCTGAACTCATTTGCTGCTGACTTCGGATTTTTGCTTGCACATGGCTAATCTCAGTCATGATATTTTCAATAGAAATAGTCTTTTTATAAGAACTATCGGAAAGATGTGAGGATGCGTTTAAGGTTTGCTGACTGGCGGTAACCAGGTTACCTACGCTATTGTCAATTTCTTTATACATTTTTCTAAAACTCTCCAGTAAGTGGATAATCGTATTGTTCAGGCGACCGGTTTCATCATCAGACAAGGATGGGGTTAATTCCATTTTCAAAGAACCTTGCGAGAGTTCATGCAATTGGTGCGTCAATTTTTCAAGCCGTTTCCGGATTCTGTTGATGACCAGAAAAATAACTATTGAATATACAGCCATGACCGGACCTGCCCAGGCCAGGTTCCAGATTCCTTTAACACCGGCATAAAAAGTCAGGAAACAAGCAATAGACATTGCTGTAACAACTAAAATGCTGACTTTGAACAAAAATGATTTTCCGAAGATGATTTTCAGAACAATATAGCCTATTGCAAAGGCTATGACTGATATGATTAAATAAACCAGCAGGATATTCATAGAATAACTCTTTAGTTACAGCTTTTAAGTATAAATTTATGGAAAAAGCAGTTCAATTCAAAATTACTGTGACGCTGCTTTGCCTTATCGTGCACTTTCTGATCACATTACCGACAGGTTCATGCAATTGATTTGAAACAAAATAATAAAATTAGGCCTGAATGCTACCATGTGAAAGAAAAAGGTATATTTACATTTAATTACAAATAGCGGTTAAGCTAAGAATCGCATGAAATTTCTGTTGCTTGTTTTGAGTGCCCTGCTTTTCGGTCACCTCTCTTCACTTGCCCAACTGCAAAATAATGACACCTCCAGTGCATATTATCGCAAATTGTATCAATCAGTTCAGGAAACATATGGAATTGATCAGTTACTTGCAAACGGCATTTTTTACGAGGATAAGTATCCGAATCAAAGTAGTCATCCTTTTCTTTTTGAAGGCCAATTTTATGCCGGCACCATCACCTTACGAGGAAAAGAATATACAGGAATCGATCTGAAATATGACCTGTTTGAACAACAATTGGTCCTTTATATCAATTACAATAATTCAATTACCTGGATCATTCCTCCCAACGACTTCATTTCGGATTTCGAATTGAACGGAAAACACTTTACCAAATATAATTACCAGGGAGAATCGCGGTTTTTCCAAGTAGTCTATGATTATGAAGAGTTTAAATGCTTGTATTACTGGTCAAAATCAAAATATGATGCCGATCGCAGCGGCCTATTCAATAAAGTGGAGTTTAAAAACAACCCGAGAAAAAGCTACCTGGTTTTGGATGGGAAATTTTTTAAATACAGAAATAACAACTCTTTCACCAAGTTGCTCCCTAGGGATATAAAACCCGGGGTAAAAAATTACCTGGAAAGTCAAAAGATAAAAGTTGCCCGTTGCACTGACAATACCATGATTGAACTATTGACCTTTTGTAACTCTTTATTAAAGCATTGACAGGAAACTGATCATGACAACCTGCAAAATCGCTCAATATATAATAATAACCTTTCTGGGCTTATTTTTATTTTGCAAGATTTCGGGACAGCAACCCGAAATCATGATTTCCGGAAGTTATAACAATTCTCCTTTTCAAAATTTTGTCGAGGATATTGAAAGTAGCACTCCTCTCAGGTTCTATTTTTCGAATGATTGGGTCAAAGAAATCACCATTACCGCATCTGGTAATAACATGAATATTAAGCAAATACTTAATGATCATGTAAAAAAAGCAGGGCTTGAATATCTCATTGAGGGTGATTGCATATTCATATTTAAGGGTGATCCCATCATCACCGAGCTGCCATCCTACAGCTCATTTGCTGAAACAACAAGTAAACCGGATAGTTCAGATCGTATTTCTGAAACAGAAAAAAAATACCATGAAGGCAGAATGATTGCTTCAGCCAGTGTGCTTGAAGTTGGCAACAGAATGCGGTACAGTGAAAATTCGAAATGCGTTATTGAAGGCAAAATTATTGATCAGGCAAATTCAGAGCCTCTGATTGGTGCAACTGTATATATTAAGGAATTGAAAACCGGGGCAATAACGGATGTTGACGGGAGATTCCAGCTTTTACTGAAACCGGGTAAATATAGGGCTGTTTTCACGTATGTATCCATGAAACAACAGGAATATATCCTTCAGGTATATTCCAGCGGCTCTCTTACAGTTGAAATGAGAAAGGAACTCATTGAGTTGGGTGAAGTAAAAATCTCAGCCAATCGTTACAATCATATAAAAGGAATGCAGATGGGTTTTGAGAGAATTTCATCAAAAACCATGAAAGAGATACCCGTTGTTCTTGGAGAAAAAGATGTGCTGAAAGTGGCCCAGATGTTGCCCGGCGTGTTAAATGTAGGTGAAGGTTCGTCGGGATTCAATGTAAGAGGCAGTTCAGCTGATCAGAATATGTTCTATATTAATAAGGTGCCGATTTATAATACATCTCACCTGTTTGGATTCTTTACTTCTTTTAACCCGGATGTCATTAATGATTTCACGCTGTATAAAAGCAATATACCTGCAAGTTACGGTGGCAGGTTGTCTTCGATATTCAACATCACTACCCGGCAGGGCAGTAAGAAGAAATTTTTCAGTCAGGGAGGAATTAGCCCGATTACTGCCCGTTTCTCTCTTGAGGTCCCTGCAATAAAAGACAAGCTGTCCATAGTGACCAGTTTCCGGAGTTCTTATTCAGACTGGATATTGAAGAGAATAAAAGACAAAGATATCAAAGAGAGCAGTGCATTCTTTTATGATGGAACGCTTTCAGCCAATGCCGAAATCAATGACAGGAATCTATTAAAAGCTTTTGGCTATATCAGCAACGACAGGTTCTCACTTTCTTCCTTAAATGATTATAATTATTCAAACTCAGGGGCATCTTTAGCATGGAAACATGTATTCTCCTCCTCCTTTTCTGCTGATTTAGCAGCTATTTACAGCAATTATGCTTTTGAAAACACAAATAAAGCAAACCTGTCGACAGCTTTTACCCAGGATTACCGGATTGATCATTATGAAACCCGGCTTGACTTTTCCATGCTGACCCGTGCGGATCACAAATTGGAATTCGGAGCCAGTGGTATTTATTACAGCCTGAACCGGGGTAAAATAGAGCCTTTTGGGGAAGAATCAAACAGGACACCTATAAAGCTTGGTCTTGAAACAGGAATTGAATATGCCATTTATCTTTCGGATGAATTTACCCTGTTTGACAACCTGACTACCCTGGCCGGTATCAGATACAGTTTCTTCAATCAATATGGTCCGGCAGCCATAAATATTTACCAACCAGGTAACCGCAGAACCACATATAACATCGGGGAGGTAAAGGAATTTCAAAAAGGCGAGATGATCAAAACCTATTCCGGCCCCGAATACAGGCTTGCCTTGAATTATATTCTGGGGCCCAACAGCTCACTGAAAACATCTTACAACAGGTTGTACCAGTACATCTTCATGCTCAGCAATACCATTGCCATTTCGCCTGATGACAAATGGAAAATGTGTGATTATCATATTGCACCTCCGGTAGCTGATCAGGTATCGCTTGGTTATTACCGTAATTTCAGGGATGGGGGTATCAAGGTTTCGCTTGAATTATATCACAAATGGATAAACAACCAGGTAGAATACAAGGACGGTACGGATTTCACCTCCTCTGATCCTTTGGAAACTATGATATTGCAAGGGAAACAGCGTATTGATGGAGTGGAAATGATGTTCAACAAAAATATTGGAAAAATAACAGGATGGGTATCCTATTGCTATTCGCGGTCAATTATTCAGGTTGACGATAGCGACCCTGAAAACCAAATTAATAAAGGGGTTGAATATCCTTCTAATTATGACAGGCCACATAGTGTTAACCTGGTGATGAATTACAGGATCAACCGGCGCTTAAGTCTTTCTTCCAATTTTGTATATGCCACCGGCCGCCCGATAACGTATCCTGTTTCATTGTACTATTCCGAAGGCCAGGAGATGATGCTTTTTTCAGAACGAAATAAATTCAGAATACTTGATTATGCTCGGCTCGATTTGTCAATTAACCTTGAAGGCAGTCTGTACAGGAATAAACCTATTCATAGTTATTGGATGCTCAATTTGTATAATGTTTTTTCACGCAGTAATGCATACTCTGTGTATTATGAATCAGATCACGGTAAGATCCGGGGACGTAAGCTATCCATATTCGGAGTTCCTTTGCTGACAATTTCCTGGAACTATAAGTTCGGTAATTATTTAAACGATTAGTAAAGATCCCAGACGATGCCAAAAGAAAGGTTAGCTTGTTATATGAACCCTTTTAGAAAGAATTTATTTCTCAATATCCTGATCGGCTTTACTTTGTTTGCCATAAGCTGCGTCAGTCCCTTTGAACCCGATCATACCGGCTATGACGATGTGCTGGTTGTTGATGGCAGTATCATTAAGGGACAGGAAACGCAGGTAATAAAAATATCAAGATCTTCTTTGATCGCGCAACCTGAATACAAACCTGTTGTCAATTGCCAGGTCAAGGTGACCGACGATTCCGGAAATGAATTCCTTTTCAATGAAGAATCGCCTGGAAGTTATGTAGCCGACATTGATGATGCCTTACTTAACTATGATACCCCATACAAGCTCGTGTTCACCACTCCGGATGGTAACAATTATGAATCCGGTTATCAGCAGATTTTGCCAACTCCGTCTGTCGATAGTATCTATGGCATCCAAGAATATCACAAACCCACAGAACCTTATTTGGATGATGTATTAGGAATGCAGTTTTATCTTGATTTAGATGCACCCGAAAATGCATCAAGATATTACAGGTGGCTATTTGAGGAAACATTTGAGATACATGCCTATGATGAAATATGGGGCTACTATGATGGACAAACAATCAGGACGTTCAATAAACCGGACAGCCTTTTCTATTGCTGGAAAACCAATCAGAGGACAGGATTGTATTCAGCATCAACAGCAAACCTTTCACAAAATCAAATTAAAAAAATCCCCCTTTTTTTCAAATCAGAAGGTTCATATGATCTGATGATCAAATATTGTCTTACTGTGAAACAGTATGCTTTGAATAAAGATGCCTATGAATACTGGCATCAGAAACTGGTTGAACTGAATGAATCGGGCGGAATCTATACTTCTCAGCCCGGCCGGCCCAAAACGAATATCTCCAATGTAAATAACCCGGATGAACTTGTACTGGGTTTTTTCTGGGCCTCATCATGTAAGCAAAAGCGTTATTTCCTGACTAATCCGTTCCACAAAATCCTTAATTACGATATACTATGTAGGAGTTATGGAGCGTTTCCGCGCGAAACCAACCTGAGCGCAACAATTTCAGATTTGCTCGAGCAGTTGAGATTTTATATTGACGATATAGACGAACGTCCGATATATATTGTTCGCAAAGTTCCGGGCTATAATTTTGTGGGAAATACCAGATGTGTAGACTGCAGGAAGCTTTTTGGCAGTGATACAAAAAAACCTGATTTTTGGGAGTAATATGTAAAGAAGACTTCATGATCATACAATAAGATAAATGATTACTGTTTAATGAAAAGACTCATTCCGATATACACCCTGATCCTTATAATCAATTCTGTCACTTCCGGTCAAGCTGTTCAGTCATTAAAGAGTAATTTATCTATTGCTATCACATCGGGAGAAGCTATGAGACTTTTTACTGACCGAAGTTTATACTGCTCCGGTGAGAACATTTATTTCGCGGGTGAATACTCATGTATAAAAGATCTTGATTCATTAAGGTGGAGCAATGTAGTGTATATTGAATTGATTAACTGGAACGGAGCCAAACTGGCGCAAATGAAGATGAAACTGAACAAACCGGGAATATCCGGATGTATCCGAATCCCTGATAATCTGCTCTCCGGAAATTATTACCTGCGTGCCTATACCAAATGGATGCGGAATTTCTCTGTATACGATTATGCTTATGTGCCGGTAAAAGTTGTGAATCCTTTCGTAACTGAAATTGATCAGGGCCCTGAAAGCTCGTCTGTCATTACTAAAAATGACTCCTGCAAACTGTCCCGGATATCTCCCATCAACAGCATTATCTGCAGCACTAATAAAAAAATATACAAACCGGGAGAAAAAGCAGAAGCCGGCATTTATTTCGGCAATCAGAAGGAATATGCTTCAGGCAGGTATTATGTAACTATTGCCAGGGCAGGTACTATTGATACGATTGGACATTTTCATGATGCTGACTCATCCGATTTTCCCGAAAGAAACTATGAATTGAAATATTTGCCTGAAATAAACGGCATTACCATTTCCGGCAAGGTTATTGGCCAGTTCACCGGTCTTCCGGTAAAACATATTCCAGTCAGTCTTTCAGAACCTCAAACCGGTTCCAGCTTTTCTGTGTATCATGCAAACGAGAAAGGTGAATTTGTTTTTTCACTTCCGGATATGACCGGGAAGCGTGATTTCTTTATTCAGGCTGAAACTCCGGATTCTCTACCTGTGAAAATAATGATTGACGATGAGTATTGCGTCAATCCTGTTAGAATGCCATATATTAAATTCACCATCAACAAAGATGAGGATCCCGTTATACGCGACATGGTAATTAACAAACAACTATCCGACAAATTTTCTTCCGGTGAGAACCCGCTGGCTGATAGATTGCCGGATAAAGCGGATTCAATTCCCTTCTATGGCAGCAAAAGAACTATTTATATGACAGATAAATATATTGAATTGCCAAACATTGAAGAGTTTATTTTTGAGATTGTTTATGAAGCAAATATTAAAAACTCCGGAGGAGTGACCACAGTTGTAAACAAAGGAAGAACCGCTTTTTCAAATTATCCTCCGCTGATCTTAATTGACAATATACATATCACTAATCATGGCCAATTGCTTAAAGTGCCCCTGAACAAGATAGAAAGAGTTGAAGCTATCGATAAGGGATATGTGGTAGGCAATATGAAATATGGCGGATTATTAAGTATATACTCAAAGAACAGTGATTTCGCCGGAATTGATCTGACACAGAACAGCAAGTTTTTTACCTATGATCTCTTCACAAAACCAAGTGCGCCATATTCTCCAAATAAAAGCGCATCTGATCCGAGGATCCCGGACAGAAGAAATCTGGTTTACTGGAATCCGGATATTCAGATTAATGCCGGTGCCAAAACAACCTTTTCGTATGATATTCCCGACACCAAAGGGCAATATATGATTATGATCCGCAGTAAAAGTAATCCTGATGTTTCCGGGAGTTACTATTTTACAGTCAATTGAAACCACACAATTTCATGCTGCCATCAATGATTGATATTTTGAGAGGCTGGATAATATTACTCTCATTTTTGAAACCGGAAGACAGCATATGTTAAAATAACTTCATCTGCTTTGCTTTCCGGTTGTTGAAAAATTCCATATGCATCGGCATTAAAAGCGAGTGGCATGTTTGTGCATAAACCTGCCAAAGGTTGTTATGACCGGGGACATTGCATGAATACTTCAGACCAAATGATCTTATATACCTGTCTTTTAAACCTGGAAATTTCTTATCGAGCTGTCTGAAAAAATACTCCCGTTGCCCCTCCCTCAAGGTCATCCCCATAGCAGCCAGTATATACCTGGCACCACTTTCCTTTGCCAGGTAAACCAATTGCTCAATATTTTCAGGCTCGTCAGTAATAAAAGGCAGAACAGGCATTAAGGTTATGCCGCAATAAATGCCATTTTCAGAAAGGATTTTTAAAGTCCTGAACCTTTCTGACGAAACCGGGGCATCAGGTTCAATAAGTTTTGACAGGGCATCATCAGTAGTTGTGATCGTAATGGAAATCGCGGTATATACACGGGAAATCTCCCGGAGGATATCAACATCCCTGATCACCAAATTGCTTTTAGTAATCAGATGAACAGGGAAATGATGCCTGCTGACAATTTGTAAAGCCTGCCGGGCAAGTTTCAGTTCCTTTTCAAGTGGCATGTAAGGATCGTTCATGCTGCCAAAACCAATCGTTCCTCTTTCTCGTTTTGATCGCAATTCCTTTTCCAGCAATTCCAGCGCATTTTCCTTGATCAGGATATCCGAAAAGTTTTTAATGCCATAACAGGCGCTCCTTGAGTCACAGTAAATGCACCCGTGCTGGCAACCCCGGTAAAGGTTCAGGTTGTACCGCAATCCAAACCAGTTGTCGGCTCCGGGCTTTACCGGCGAAAGCAATTTTTTGGCCTGAATGTTAGAGATCATGGTGAAGTTGTCATTTCGCAGAATTCCGCAATGCTTAATGATCTGACCTGCAAGACCGGTAACAATTGATCAGTGCTTTCGGCTAATAGATTGTCTGCCGCTTTGGCTCATATCTACAGCAAAAGTATCATAGCCCTTTTCCTTAATTGCAGCAATGCAGGCTGCCCGGTCGGAATTAAAGATAAAGCCAAAGATCTTTCCTACAAAGTTGTTGAACTTTTTGCAATCATTCAGCGACATGAGGTTGCAGTCGGCGCAACTCTTAAAATCATGTTCCATGCAACATTGTCTTATGGTACACCAGGCGGCTTTCACATTACCGGCACAACCGGGGCATTTCCCTTTCAGGTAACTGCGGCATGCACCGCAATACAATCCACAGTATGCGACAAGCTCCTTGTTTGCAATTATTTCATTTGTTGTTTTCATAGATAATCTGTTTAAACTATTAAAATTAGGCAGCTGACTGCAATTGGTTAATAACAGGCCAAAACATGAATTCCAGCCAGCTGATTCACTATTTGCTCATTCTGACAAACACCAATGCGGCCACCAGAACCTGGAGAAAGCCACTGACAGTCCATGTGGCGGTTGCTAAAACAGATACTTTGAACGAGCTGAGTGTCATCAGCATGCCGGGAATAACCGACAGGAAGAACATGATCAGGGCAACCTGCAAGGCCTTGCTTCCTGTGCTGCCCGTGAAGTGATCCTTAATCCGGGCCCATCCCCACACCAGTGTTCCGCAAAGGACAAAAGGTTGCAGAAAGAAGAGGTACATCATGGGATCTTCCCATGGACGGTATAGTGCTGCATTCTGATACTCTACTTTCAAAGAAGGAATCAGAAAATCAAACAAATACCCGATGGCCATACCTGCAGCAAGCATGGCAAAGGCGGACAAAATAGTGGTTACAACTGGCTTTTTCATTTTATTTCGAATTTTGGGTGAATAATACTTTATTGAATGCCAACCTGTACCTCGGTCAGGTTATTTTCTTCCAGAATAAAATCAATGTGCTGGTAAATCTCGCGGCATTCACCGGAATGGGTGAATTGCTTTTCAGAGATTTCCCTGAACAGGTTTCCATATGTCAAAGGAAGCTTCCCCCAGCTGCCGGAGTGCACGGATGATATGCATTTGAATGGCTCAAGCTTTTTAACACCAAATTTTCCCTTGTAATTCTCTCATGAAAAAACGGGGATTGCAATCTCAAGTTTAAATTCAGTTTCCGTATTTCCGTCCATTCCATAATAAACCCAGTAGACCGGACCTGCGATTTCCAGGTTGCTTTTCACTGCATCGGCATATAATTCGCGCGCCTTGACACGAACAAACTGTTGCATATCTTTTAAAGTGACATTCGCCGTAAAAGCGAGAACTGTGATGGGATTGATTTTTCTTACTTCCATTGGATTTGTTTTATTATTAATGTGTTTACAAATCCAAAAATACGGTTGGGTGATGACAACCCTATGTCAACATGAAATCAGGAGAAACGATTTTTTATGGATCCAATATGTTCCATGAACATTTTTTTGAGCTTATCGTTTTGCACAATCTCAACCACATCGGCATACATCAGCAACCATCGGCAAAAATATATGAGATCGTTGACGATGAAATTCATTTCGACCTGATTCCCTACCACCTCCTCACCAATATATCCATAATAATATCGGGTGGATTGTATAAAACCGGCATCTTTTTTAGGAAAACGAAGGATGACCTGTTCCAACTGGTACTCCGAAAGGCTTCTTTGGAAGAAATCATGAATCGACTTCACCTCCCTGATGTTAAACCCTTCTGTTGTAAGGGCAATTCGAGTAATGCGGTCAAGCCGGAAATCCCTGTAATCTTTTCGGAAACGACAGTACCCGACCAGGTGCCAGGCCATGCTGTAAAAGACCAATCCCACAGGTTCAACCATTCTGTCTGATACGTGTTGGTTATTGTAAGCAGCCCGATAGCTGATCACCAGCACCTTTTTGTCGGCCAGCGCCCTTTGAATGGTCAGCATGCAATCGTTCGGTGACTCGGCAGCATGGGCCGGAGGCGTGTGAAAGATTTCTATGTTGTTGTTCAGGCGGTCGAGGAATTGTTTTTCCCTTTCGGGAAGTACCGCTTTTATCTTATACATGGCCGATTTGTAGTGACTGTCGACCGAACGATCAGCCATCTTCTCCACTATTTTTTCAGCGGTAAGCAATGATGATGCTTCGTCAGGAGTAAACATAACCGGGGGCAGGCGATAGCCGTCGACCAGTGAATAGCCTTTGCCCGGTTCAGCCCCTAGCGGAACGCCTGCTTCCTCGAGTGCCCTGATATCGCGATACACCGTGCGAATACTAATGCCGAACCGGTCGGCTATTTCCATTGCAGTGACATATTTCTTCGACTGCAACTGGATCAGAATGGCTGAAACACGATCAATGCGATTCACAGGAACACTTTTGATTAATAGCTCATCAGAAAACAGACGGATAAGATAAAGAAAAATACAACCCCAGCCAAGAATTGACCCATAAATGAATTTCATGAACAAAAAGAGCCCGTTGGTTGACTTTGTTTGCCCATAACTTACAATAGTTAAATCTTTGACATCGGAAACCATTCTTTCGGATTCAATGAAAATTAATTCTATCAGTTGATACCTATGAAAACACACATCACCATGCTCCGTAGCGCGGGAATTATTTGCCTGCCTTTCATGCTGTTTCACCTTGCCTTTAACAAGCTGTTCGGATGGGACACATCGCTTGCCTGTCTTTCACAATCAGACAGGGGTATTCTGTTGACCTACCATTATATAAGTATTCTTCTACTGGGCTTTATGACAGTTGTTTTACTTTTTCAGGCAAAAGAAATCCTTGACAGCAAACTCAGGTACAGTGTGCTGGGCATGATCGTTATATTCTTCGTGGTGCGGATTGTAACGGAATTCACACTCTTTGGCTGGAATATGCCTTCCTCCCCGGTAATATTGTTCATGTGCCTGTTGCCAGTCATCTTATTGATCATTCCCTTAACAAAACCAATTAATAAACAATAAGAAATGTATAAAAGACTTGATTTGATTGCCGGGATCATGCTGGTTATTCTTGGTGCTGCACATGTTTTAATGACACCTGTTCTTGCACCGCGATTTCAATTGAATCCGGCGGATTTTGCGGCTATTGGACTGGCATTTCTATATGTTGGACTGCTGAACATAGCCAGAAACAAATCTGCAGGAACAGGAACAGGCATCATGTGCATCATAGCCAACCTGCTGGGCATCGCCTGGCTTTGCTTCAGTGCAATACAATCGGGGAAAATCGAAGCTCAGGGGATTCTTCCTTTTGTTGCGTTATGTTACCTGACCCTATTTGCTGCATTTGAAATAAAAAGACATAGAAATCCATCGGAGTATAACAACAGAAATCAATTATTCAAATCGGAAAAAGATGAAAGCTCAAACCCTGTTTAAAGCTGCCGGAATAGCAGTTATCATTCTCGGATGCATTCACATATGCGCAACACCGGTAATTTTTGGCTTGTTTAAAGAAAATGCGAAAGTAGATCCGGCCACCATGTTTATGTTTATCATGGTGGGAGTCAGCACTATATTTTTTGGCTGGCTCCAATACTTTTTGGTAAGGCAGCTGCACCAGGTAGCGAATCCGGGGATTACAAGTTTAAAAAAAATAATCCTGGTCACAGTAATTTTTATGAGCATCATGGGTTCCGGAGCCGTCATTGCCATGCCTGATAATCCTTTTGCCTATATAAGTTTATTAATAGCAGCCATTGAATTGATCTTCTGGCAGCGGCTTACGGAAGCAATCCAGCCAACCCCTATTGGTGATTGAATTTTTTTCATACCTTCATCATTCATCTGAACACCCATGCGACTTCCTCTGAAAATACTGATTCACACCATTTACTGGCTGGTATTCTTCCTGTTTTCGCTGGTGGTCAGTTACGGGCAATCGGTAAGCGAATGGAAGTACATCAACAACCTGACTCCCCATTTCATCATCAACCTCTTGTGGGCCGGTATTATTTTCTATCTCTTTTATTTTTATTTTATCCGCTATTTTGAAAAAAAGCAACTGTTCAGGTACCTATTGTTTTCAGTTCTTTTAAGTATTGCTTTAACCTTGTTGCTGTTGCCGCTTCACCGATTCTTCTATCCTCAGTTTGAATTGTATAATCTGCGTTTCATGCTTCCTCCGGTTGCTGGCACCTTTATCATTGCACAATGCGGAAGCCTGGTAAGGGGATTTGAAAACTGGT
>CAYVBH010000050.1:0-17003 GCA_964449015.1 uncultured Bacteroidales bacterium | reverse complement strand
GGGTTACTTCCGGAGCTGCCTGGGCTCTGTTGGGTAAGGCACACCTGTTTCAGGCAAATGAATCCATTAATCAGGCCGACTTTATCGCAGCAAAGAATGCCTTTTTAAATGTTATAGAAGATGTTGCGAACTACGATCTGGAGGATGTTTATTCAGACAATTTTAAGGAAGAAACGGAGAATGGATCTGAATCAATTTTTGAAGTGGAATTTAACGATATTGAAGGTACATACCGGCCATGGGTATACGGTTGTCTGCTCTTTTACGATGCCTACCCAAGCCGTGACCTGGTGAATGAATTTGAAACCATAGACGACAATGGGGTAAAGGATGATCCTCGGCTGGGATATTGCATTTACCAAACTGGTAATCTTTATAATAATGGTAATAATACAATGAAAATTGACAATGATACCATATGGACAGACAGTGAACATCTGATTGTCAAGGAAGTCATTTATAAATATGGGTGGAAGAAATATCAGAATTACTATAAACAGGATTCAGAAGAAATGCTTTCCGGAATGAACATAAAAGTAATCCGTCTGGCAGATGTGTTGTTAATGATGGCCGAAGTGGAAAATGAGCTGAATGATATACCTGCTGCCATTGGTTATCTCAATGAAGTAAGAAACAGAGCGGATGTCATGATGCCTAATTACGGAACACCTGCCATGGAAACCTTATATCCTGTAGCCAATAAAGAACAGATCCGAAAGGCTATTGAACACGAACGTAAAATTGAGCTTTGCAATGAACAGGTTCGTGCCAACGACCTGTTAAGGTGGCATCGGATGGAAGATTTTTATGCCGAAGCTAAAACCACCTTTCCCGAATATAAACAACCTATGATGAACTTTGATCCCGACATCCATTATTTATGGCCCATCCCCCAGACCGAAATCGATTGGAATGATGCCATTTCGCAGTCCGACCAGAATTACGGATATTAGGAATGATGACCAATTGAGGTATTGACCTGACAGGTCCTGCAGACGCTGTCAGGTTGAATTATCTTTCAAGCCATTGCTCAAATTGCTGCACTTTATCACGACTCACTATTAAATCATCGGATCTGTTTGAATGAAGTCTTACTTGTAACCGGCTTTTTGAAAACCTGACAATATCTGAAATTGCCAAAGAGGAAACGATGTATTTTCGGTTTATTCTGAAAAATCTTGCAGGGTCTAATAAATCTTCCAACTGGTCAAGCGAATAGCTGATTGCATAATCGCGGCCTGAATTAATTTGAAGGAAGGTATATTTTTCCATACTATAGAAACACTGAACATCAGCATCAGTAAATACTTTAATGTGCTCTCCTACCTTAATTACAAATTTTGTCTTGAATTTCTTTGTGAGTGAATGCAATATATTATCAAATACTTGTACCGGTATTTTTCGCGGCAAAGTGTTCTCTTGAAATTTATCAATCGCATTTTGTAATTCATCTTGGGCAATAGGCTTTAATAAATAATCAATACTATTCACCTTGAATGCCTTAAGGGCATATTCATCATAAGCAGTGGTAAATATTACCGGTGACTTCACGATGGTTTGCTCAAAGATTTCAAAACTGATGCCGTCTGAAAGTTGAATGTCCATGAAAATCAAATCGGGTGCCGGATTGCTGTTGAACCATTGAACAGCATTTTTAACCGACTGTATTACATCGATAATTTCTGCAGAGGGTTCGCAATTCTTAATGAGTCTTACCAGCCTTTCTGCAGCAACTTTCTCATCTTCTATAATAATACATTTCATGATTGACTTTCGATAACAGGCAATTTAACAATAAATTCGCTTTCTGATTTTATAACTTCAACTGAAATGCCCGAAAGATATGCATATCTTTTTTTGATGTTTTCCAGTCCCAATGGTTTGGTAGCGGAACTAATGATTCGTTTTCCCTGAATATTATTTGTTACAACAAGAAAACCATCCTCTATTTTCATTTCAATTTTCAATGGCATATCGTCCGATATGGCATTATGTTTCATTGCGTTTTCGATAAGCATTTGCAAGCCTAATGGCACTACCTGCATGTTCCCGAAATTTTTTATTTGCGTATTAAATAAGAGACCCTTTCCAAATCTCATCTGTGAAAGGAAAATATAATCCTCAACAAATTCCATTTCATCTTTTATGGAAACCAGTTCCTTATTGTTTTGCTCTAAAACATATCTGTAGATATCTGATAGCTTCTTGATAAAATCAGTGGCGAATTCCGGTTTTTGTTCTACCAGTCCGCTTAGGGTATTCAAACTGTTAAAAAGAAAATGTGGGTTTACCTGGTTCTTCAGAGCTTCATATTTGGCCTGCAGATTTTCCCTTTTTAATTCCTCATTTTTTTCAATCGACTTAATCCAGTTATTTGAAATTAGGTTCGTGTTATAAAAATAAAATATAACAAGACTAATGACTGTAACCATAAAAGCTTTTGCAGACACATCATAAAAAACTTCCTTTCCGGACATTCCCCACAAAAAACGGTCGATTGTATAAGGTATTGCTATCCCCATTGAGATGCCATAACCCATAAATATTGTAAAGGTGATAAGATTGGTTCTTTTGGGATTTTTTGACCAGTCGAGTTTTTCAAAATACTTCCCTATAAGTGTATTCCCTATTGGCATAATAATCCCGTATGCATATCCGATTGACGCATATGTAAAATAATAAGACACTGAGGAAAATATTTTAGGACCCTGGATTAAATATCCTATAACAGGAGTGAGAACAATAATGGATATAATCCAAAAAACGATCCCCTTTTTGCTTTTGTTCATGATGTCCAAGTTAAATATTTTTTTCTATGCCATCCTTAAAATATTTCTCCTGAACAGCAGAAGTGCAATAAAATTTAAGAAAACCCCTATGCCCAGTAAAACAAATACTTTTGATAAGAATGTGATATCAGTTAATGGGATAAGCTTCCAGAAGATGTCATACATACCTTGAATCCCCCAATAATTAACAGTAAAAACTGCTATCTTTTGCATAATTTCAGGCATAAACATTAATGGAATCATACTGCCTCCCAATGCACTCATAACAAGTACAATGATAGATGAAAATCCCTGCACCTGTTGCCGTGTTTTAGCAAATGAGGCAAGAACTACACCAAAACCGGAACATGCAAAGGCTATTGCAAAAATCATAATTATAAGCGAAGGAATATGATGCATAATGTCTAAGCCAAAAACCAGCCAGCCGTATATAAACATGATGGTCAGCTGAATAATGGAAATGATATTTGCAAATATCAATTTTCCAATGAGGATAGAATCAGGTGATATGGGTGAGCAAAGTAACTTCTTTAATATACTTTCCTGCTTTTCATCTATCAGACTTCCACCTATTCCTGCAACTGAAAACAACAGCATAAATACGGAAGTACCTGCCACCGCATGAACAAGACTTACTAAATCACCTTCTTCAGAATTGTTAGTTTCTCTGAAAATATATGCAAACAGCGTTATAAATATAATGGGCAATGCAAATGTCAATAACATGTCATGCCTGTTACCGAAGAACAATTTCAGATCTTTTTTTACAAGTTTTATCATTGGTCTCTGAGTTTTTTACCGGTCAGACTTAAAAATACGGTTTCAAGGTTGATCTTTTGAATATCAATATGCCGGATATCCAATCCAATCGCATTGCACATGATCATGATCTTTGACAAATCACCCTGAATATTCATGGAATAAAAATGTATTGCATCTTCAAATCGTTGGAGATCTTTCCATTCTAATTCTACTTTATTATAAAGTTCATCAGTGAGATTTGTATATGATATCACAACAGATTCTTTTATCGATCCCAGACTCCTTAATTCATTCAGAGTTCCCTGGGCAATAATTTCTCCATTGTCAATAATTCCGATACGATCGCACAAACGTTCAGCCTCTTCCATGTAATGAGTGGTATAAATGATTGTTGTTCCCTCTTTATGCAGTTTCTCCACTACCTCAAAAATAAGGTTCCTGCTTTGTGGATCAATTCCCACAGTGGGTTCATCCATAAACAATATCCTGGGCTTATGCAGTAAGGCTGTACCAATATTAATACGGCGTTTCATTCCCCCGGAATAGGTTTTCACTTTGTCGTTCTTGCGGTCTGTTAATCCAAGCAAGTCTAACGTTTCATCAATACGTTCTTTCAATTCTTTTAGCGGAATATTATACATACCTCCCCAAAATAACAGGTTATCATACGCCGAAAGCTCATTGTAAAGTGCTATTTCCTGAGTAACCACTCCAATGTTCTTTTTGCAATCCAGCGGATTATTCTTCAGATCAAAGCCGGCAATTGATATTTCTCCATCGTCCAGTTCAATAACTGTGCTAAGGATTGAAATCGTAGTTGTTTTTCCGGCACCGTTGGGTCCCAGCAATCCATAACACGCACCTTGCGGAATGTGAAATGAGATTCCTTTCAGTGCATCAACGGTGTTGAATGTTTTTTTTAGATTTGAAACATGAATCATTTGATATCTTTTTAATTGTATTATTCATCTTTTACTATCCTGAAACTAATACCTGCACCTCTGTTTCCCGGAGGGTCCCCTCCTGCGCGATAAGCTGACCGGCATCGCCAGGCAGGATCATAAAAGCCACCCCCGCGATCAACTTTTTTAGTTCCGTGATCAGGGCCTTTTGGATTCAACGTATCTTTAATATTGTATTCACCATACCAATCACTGCACCATTGCCATATATTGCCATGCATATCGTATAATCCAAAGGCATTGGGGGCGAAGCTACCTACAGGAAGTACCTTCTTTCTGTTTTCACTTTGTTCGCAGTTTTCATAAGGTTTGCTGCCATTAAAATTTGCCTGTTCAGATGAAATGCAATTTCCGGTATAAAAAGGAGTAATAGTATTTGCACGTGCTGCATATTCAAATTCTGCCTCCGTAGGTAGCCTGCAACCCATCCACTCAGCAAATGCCTGTGCATCGTACCAGGTAACCTGTGAAACCGGAAGATTTCCCCGTTCTAAACCCCAGGGTTTAGCTCTTCCTGTAGCCTCACAGAATAAATCGTATTGCTCAATGGTCACAGGATATTTACTCATTTTAAAAGGGCTCATGGTAATTTTGTGTTGTATCTCATCATTTTGTCTTCCGGGCTCTATAGCAGGACTTCCCATTATAAATGTTCCTCCTGGTATTGCTACAAATTCAATATCTGGTTTCAAAACTGAAGAATTTTTAATTTCTGACATTGTAGTTTGTTCCTGTAGTTCTTTATCCGGGGAAGGAAATAATATAACAGAGTCCTGTTTATCTGTAAATTGAATTTCTGAAGTGCTATTATAGATCTTAAATAGTTCTGAAATATGATCTGCATCGGATGACATCATTAATTCACTGATTTTATTAAGAATCGCCGTTTGCTCGCTTGTAAACTGATGGTTCTTAAAAACATAATCCAATATCGGGGAATTCTGGCCAATAGGGTATTCGTTTCCCAATAAAGATGCCAGATCAAAACAAATTACTGTTGTCATGAGAGGAAATCCATTATATTCATCCTGACCAGGCATACCATAAATTTTTGGATTAATTTCCTCTTTTTGCATTTTTAACCAGACTTCATTGCTGAAGTCAAATTCTTCCCTGTTGAAATCAATCATATTTGTGGTGGGATCCACCAACATCCAACGCTTTTCTCTTTCATTCCATACTTCACAAATGGCATGGTTTGCATGAAAACCTTGGATTAAATAGGGCGCAAATCCACATCGAACCCTTGCCGGTATCCCACGATGTTTTAGTATAGATGCCAATAAGATGGCATTTTGTTGGCAAATCAGAACCAATCGGTTTTCAGGCTTTCGATCACTTACCAACCCAGATGAATCATAAGATAAAAGACCTTCCAAAATAGATTTAACTGTAGGATACTTAATGTACTCATTCAACCGTTCATTTGAAACAAGCTCATTATATCCCGATAATTCAGCAGGATGAATAATTTGCGATTTTATTAAACTGCAAAGCTCCGGTAATGATTCGGGAAGGTTTTTATACAAATTCTCATATTTCCCCGGATCGGTAAATGAACTGTATTGTTTATAAAACTCCAGAACAGATTTTTCATCTGTAAATTTATATGCCTGTTGTGCCCTACAACCAGTTGTTGCCAGGATTAATACAGATAGGAATAAAACTATTGTTTTCATATTCATTTTTGATTTTAAGAATTTCTCCACAAAAATTCTCAATATCAATAATGAATCGTAATTAAACTCGACGAGTCGTTGAATTAGGCAGATGAGTCGTAAAAACGATATCTTTAAAACTGATTGGGATAATTGATGGGGACAATCTTCCATTTGCCAATTCCCCACAAGGCGAAGTTTGCAAAAATTGCCAGGAGAAGTATGACGGTAACAAGTCAGTTGTTTTGGCAGTTAAAACGTAGCGATCTCACGACCACAAGGAGATAACTACGAGCCTATTCGATAGATGTATTCGGTGAGCGGGAAGAATCCTTTGTGAAATTTGTTTACTTGCATACCCATCCTAATATTTCAACAAATCATTCAATGTTTTCACCGCCATGCTGAGTTCATCTGAAGTGATGTTTCCCAGTTTTTTTACCAGCCTGTCTTTTGAAACCGATCGGATATGAAATACCAACAGCTCGGATTCGTTTTTTAATCCATTGGTTTTTGATGGTTTTAAAACCGGATTCCCTTTGTATCCTTTTATTTTTGTGGTCAACGGTGCTGTTATTACTACAGGCAAATGAGTGTTCATCAGGTTCCCGCTGAGTATGACCACAGGTCTGAAACCTGCCTGTTCGCTTCCTTTTGCCGGATTCAGGTTAGCCTGCCAAACTTCCCCCTGTTTCATGCTTCAACCTGTCTTAGGTAGTCTTCCATACCCTCTTCCGCCATCCGCAAGATATCGGCATCATCAGCCGTTTTTTTAAACGACCTGACATACTCGGCCCTTTCGAGGTGTTCAAGATATAGGCGGAGAGCACTTTCGATCAGCTTGTTTTTCGGAAGCGACAACGATTTCGCCTTTTCATTGAGCTGTTTCGAAAGCTCGTCGGGTATTGTACTGGTAAAGGTGACCATGATCTGAATAATATAATGCAAATATAATTTATATTTATAATTCATAAATATATATAACAATATAAAAACAGCATTCTCCTGATTTTATCGATAACCTTTCTTCCCTAATTCCGACTTTTGTATTAGTTTTATACCTTAATGCCTGAGTTTTCTTAACCATTAAGAATAAAAGCCTCATAAGGATTCATTTTCCGGAAATTGATTCACAGCCACAATATTAAATCTTAAAGATCATGAAAAAAGATACCTCTCGCAGGGGTTTTCTCAAAATTGCCGCAACAGGCGCCATGGGTGCCTTTGTTTTACCACATCAGGGCTCTGCCGTTTCAGCAGCGCAGAAACCAGGTAAAAAAACCGGCAAATTAAGGAAATTCGGCATCGGCCTTCAGTTGTATACCATCCGCCAGGCCATGGCTGCCGATGCCCCCGGATCACTGAAAAAAGTGGCTGAAATGGGATACACCAACCTGGAACTGGCCGGCTATGCCGATAGAAAATTCTATGGTTATGCCCCGCTGGAATTCAAAAAAATGGTGAACGACCTGGGGATGAAAATCCTCAGTAGTCACACCCAGGTTGAGGCGCAGGGCATCACGCTCGACAATGCAAAATTCATGGCCGAGGATCATGCCAAACTGGGCGTTAAATACTGCATACAACCCTGGGTTGTTGCCGAAGCCAGAAATATTGAAAGCTACAAGAAGATGGTGCAGGACTGGAATACGGTAGCCGGAATCATGAAAGAAAATGGCATGCTGTTTGGTTACCACAACCACAATTTTGAATTTGCAAACATCAGTGGGGTGGTTCCCTATTATGACATTTTTCTGCCGGGCCTCGACAAAGATCTAGTGACCATGGAGCTTGATATGTTTTGGGCCACTAAGGCAGGCCAGAATCCGGTTGACATTATCAAAAAATATCCAGGCCGCTTCCAGCTCTTTCACATGAAAGACATGTTCACCAACGAGGCTCCTTATTACACTACCGACGGAGTCGATGATTTTGCACCGGTCGGAGAAGGCGTGATCAATTTTAAAGAAATCCTGGCTGCCAAAGATATAGCCGGTATGAAATACATGATTGTGGAACAGGATTCTACCAAAGACGAGAAGCCCTTTGATGCCATCAAAACAAGTATTACTAACCTGAAAACCAAAATTCTGATCTGATTGAATGTATGTTCATGTATTCATTTTCACCCCTCTGATCAGGTATCAAATTGGCGCGGTTTTCTTTGGCTGACATCCGATAGCCACTGTCTGCCTGCCTGCCGGAAAAGCTAACTGCCGTTTTACTCTAAAAATGTTCCTGAAGCATTATAAGCTGAAATGGCTTTCATCATGCCCTTTTCCTTTTTGACATCAATACCCCTACTCTTCCATAACAAATTTTTCATCTCTTTACGCGACACAAATGGAAGTCTTAACAGATCTTTCCTTTTCAGGTTGATCTGATAAAACCTGTCTCCGTGGCAGATAAGATATACATCTGCACTTAAAAGTATGTAGGGATCATCCTTCACTGCTCTGCGAAGAACCATCAATTCCATTTTACCCCTGGTAAGCGACTGCAGGAAATGAAATACCGAATCCGTTTCCATGCTGTGTTTTACCTTTTTTTTAACGAAGATGAGATTCTCTCCACCATCCCCATACAAAGTGAATCCGCTTATCTTTTGTTTTGGCAGGACACCGGTTCTGTATTCATTATTTATGAACAATACTTCATCAAGGTATTTTTCATACCTCAGAGTCGCCCCGAAAACAGAATCTCCGTTTTCAAAATGCAGTGTTCCCTTCATCCAGTTGCCGAAGAATCGTTCACCTTTGTAACCCAGAACGGGATTAATATGCAATGGACCTGATAAATTGAGCAGCATCCACTTATTATAGTCGGCACAATACCTGCATTTGTGTCCGTTCTGCTGGGCTTGTACAGCAATTAGCGCAATCATGCCCATGATGATCAAAAACAATTTCTTATTCATTGCCGGGCTCTATTACAAAACGTGATGAAAGGTTTATGGGAATCCCTGAGCGGGATATACCGCATAAGTTAATACGGTATGATCCTTCAAGGTAAGAAGCCGGGAAAGAAATGTGGATGGCCTTCCCGGGACCAATACTTAAATTGGGTTCAAAATAAAGATTATCCCGGAAATCAGGTATCCGGTCGTCTGCATCCTCTTCCGGAGAAATTATTTTATACCCGTTGGCAATTACACTATTATGCCATACACAGGCCTTGGATTGCAAATAGGTTTCAGGAATAACATGATCATATGTATATGCTGCAACAACTCCGTTGTAATAAAGTCCTCCAATAATCATCCCGGAAGTATACAATTCCACCCTTTTTAACTGTTTGCTGCTTAACAATCCAAAGTAATCCATATCAGTGAAAGGAACTCCGTTCAGTAGAATGAGAACATCGCCGTACCACCTTTGCTGGGCTTTATGGAAAACCATTAGGGATTGACGGTCATTCTGCCGGGAAAAGCGGATTGATGGCAGGATGTTATCATCAATCTCATTGAAATTTTGCATGCTGACATAATCCCATATGTCAAATACCATTGATGGATTCTGAAACAGATCGCTGTAACCGGTACTAACCGTATTGGCAATCAATGTGTCAATCCGGTTATTGAAAATTGTCTCAACAATCCGAAGTTCCTTGAGTCTGTTCAGAAATTTCAGTTGTTCTTCATCAGGTTTAAATAAGGCCATTTCAGGAGGGGAATTCAGTGCTTTATCCTCAAGGGTCCAGAGCATATCACCGTTGTACATATCATCTTCGGTTTGAATAATGATATCGCGGTTGTCATATTGCCTGTCGAGGTAAAAATAAAAATCTCCTTTCTCATCGGTCCTCGAATATAGCAATGCAGGCATTGAACTATCAGCCATAGCAAGGACAATTTTAGTGTCTGTCAAAGGCAAACCGGTACTGCGCTGTAACAGTGTGCCTGAAAGCAGATAACCGTATTTTTCCGAAAAATCATTACAGGAGTTCTGAACATCAACCACCATGGTTGCCGCATTTAAACAGGTATACAAATTCTGGAATCTTTCTGAAAAAGGGGTTTCGAGACATACCGACATGGACATGAATGCAGAATCTTCAGTATTACTGCTTATAACTATATCAACCATTTCACCGGGACCGATCTGTTCACCTGACACTTTCATTTCAATGCCTGATTGATCCAGCTCCGGAACTACCGGCATCATAGGCTTAACAACCGGTGCAAACAACGTATCCGTAGTTTGTTTGGAAAATGCAACAATAAGAATCCTCCTCTTGAATGAGTTTTCGGAACTTCGGCACCTCATTGCATTCGTGTAAACTCTCATTTCATATATTCCCTCAGGCAAATCGGCCGGAAGCGGATATAATCCGTAAGCCATGTTATTGACAACATGGGTGCGCCAGTGAAGTACTTCCCGGCTGTTCATTCCGTATAATGAGAAGTAAAGTATGTTGTTCCGGCTTCCCCCGTTGCTGTTAACCAGGTATGCCTTATAATGTAATGCATCACCGGCAACGTAGATATCCTTGTCAAAGTGAACAAATACGGTTTCACTATAATTGTTACTGTTACCAAAGGCAGAACTGGCACAAAGGGCCAAAGCGGAGAAAAGAAGGGCAAACACCCCGTATCTCTTAAATGTCATGATTTTACAAAGCCTGATCATGTCTTATGGTTTTATCGCAGGGTATTCGGGAGGGAAAAATATCTCGAGATCTGCCGGTAACTTCTCTAACAGGGTTGAATAAACGTAATCGTAATAGTCAGAAAAATCACGCCGACATGACAAATATAAAGTCACCATTGAAGAGGCCTCAAAAACCCCGATTACCGTGGCATCGCCATTGTTAATACAAAATATGTTGCTCCTGATCCGGGTAGGTGCCGGTGCAAAAATCTCACTTTCAGAAGTTAATTGTTCTTTAATTGATAAAAAGTAGTCATAAACATCAGCCGAGATCGAGTACACCCGATGAGTGACAATGTAATTCTCGAAATATGAGGGGTACTCGTTTGCCCCTTCAAGAGTATAGGATTGCGGTTCATTCAGAAAAATGTCTTCGTGCCGTCTAACCATCAGTCGATCTGAAAATAACATTGATTTTGCAACGTCATATAAATCAGTAGTTTTTGCGACGCGATAGTATGTTCCATTTCCGACGGGTGTAATAAGATAACGTTCTTCTACCGCACGGGTTCTGAACCTGTAGTATTGCTCATCTTCACCATCACTTACCAGGTCGGTATAAACCGATATCCCGTGTGCTACATATTCTATGAGCTTGCCCTGAGAATTGTATGCAAACAAGTTTTTTGTGGCACTTACTGCATGAAAGTATTCTACAACCGGTTTGGCTGGCATTTTCACCGGATTGGACTCAAAAATATTCCCGTCTTCTGTTTCGATCCTAAGGGTATAAACCATTCCAATCTTACCAAGTCCAAGTGTATCAAGCGTGGAAACAGTATACAATCCGGTCTGTCCTACCTCTGTTAACGTATCAGCCCTGCCTGCGTCATTGAAAACAACAACCAGTGCGTTGTGAACGGGGTCTTCGGCCTCTTCGTAATACCCTATTGTTCGGGAAAGTTTTACCAAAGGCTGGTTATCCTCGTAAAGTATGCCATGAACACTGAGCATGGGCTGTTTTTGCTCGAGGTTATCGGGAAAATATACTTCGCGACATGATACACCAAGAAGCATAACAGAGAAAACCTGCACAATGTCCATAATAACCGGTGATTTTGTCATAACGGCTTAAAATCTGAATGTATATGAAATGACAGGTAGCGGTTTACCGATGAGGTAAAGCTTATACATGCCAAAAGCTTTATAGTCATTAATAACACTGCCGGTTTCTTTAGAGTAATAAACTGTGTACGGATTTTTCCGGGCATAAACATTCAGCAATGAAAAACTGAAGCGCCCTTTCCACCATTTGCTCAATCTCAGATTTTCATCAACTGTCAGGGTTAAATCAAGGCGGTGATAGTCGGGAATCCGGTAGTGATTTTTTTCTGAGAATATTACCACCGGTTGACCGCCAACAATGATTTTTTGTTCGGGGAGTACAACGGGCCTGCCGGTAGCATAGGAGAAATTACCTGAAAAGCTCACTCGTTTGTTCAAATGGAATGAAACCACAGTTGATAAATCATGAGGCTTATCATAAGACGACGGGTATTTCCCGTTAAACACTCCAGGATCTGCCAATGGGCTTTTAACTTCGAGAAACGAACGTGAATAGGTATATCCGAACCATCCGTCCCATCTTCCCGAGCTCTTTTTAACCAGGAATTCTATTCCGTAATTGGTTCCATCTGCATCATAAAGCAAAGCATCCAGATTGGGATTCATAGTAAGCACCTCCCCATCGGCATAATCAACTGCATGCCTGATTGTTTTATAATATATCTCGACCGAAGCCTCCACGGTATTATTTGAAAAATTTCGGTAATAACCTGCTGAAACCTGATTTGCATTTACCGGCATGATGTTATCGTTTGACAGTTTCCAAATATCAGACGGAGTAGAAACCGCAGAGGGTGAAATAAGAAGCAGATATTGAATGTTCCGGCTATAGCTTACTTTTATGGAACTCACTTCACTTATCTTTATCCTTGATGCGAGTCTGGGTTCAATTCCCCAAACAAGGCTTGCATTTTCGTGCTTATAGGCTGACAAACGCAGCCCCAAATTCAATGAAATATTCGGGTTCAAAACATATTCGTCATTAGCGAACAATGCACCTTCCAAGGCGGTTTCGGACGGCAGCTTAAAGTAACGGACTCCTAAAAGCGCTATCTTACTATTCCGCTCACCGGGATTCACTTCATATTTTATTAAATTAAACCCGGCATCGACAGCGTGTTTGTCCATTCCACTATAATGCATCCTATGCCGCAACGAAGTGTAATTAATTCCGGATTTTGTAGAGGATGCATCCATTCTGTCTTCGGGCAACACCTTATCTGAAATATATTTACTGCCAGCCAGGGTAACATAGGAAGCCAGGTTGGATTTATGTATGATATTCAAGTTGATTGATCCGAGTCGGTTTTTATAAATGTACCGCACCTTATCACTCAGGTTAAACTCATCGCTGCTGCTATAACCAGAAAACGACAGTATTGATTTTCTCATCCTGAGGTGAAGTCTCCCATTGAGATCATGAAATCCGGCATTGCTGGTTCTCAGGTATTCATCATTTGAATTATTCAGTATCCAGTTAGAATAACTCGTGCGGCCACCCGCTTCAAAAAAAGATTTTTCATTCTTATCCAATGGAATAGTTACCAAAAGCCTGCTATCATATAACCCGACACCTCCCTTTACCGTAAAACCTTCTGAATGGGTCTCAGCCGAACGGATATCAACCACCGAAGATATTCTTTCGCCATACATAGCCGGAATATGACCTTTATATAAGGTAAGTTTTTTAACCACTTCGGCATCTATTACTGAAAGTAGTCCGAATACATGCGTTGTATTAAAAATGGGCGCTCCGTTAAAAAGGTACAGGTTCTGGTCTTCCCCACCCCCCCGGACATTAATGCCTGAACTGAATTCACCGATTGATTTGATACCCGGCATGGTTGTCAACCCTTTAATGATATCGGTTGTTCCCGATACAGAGGGTAAATGGGTGGTGGTTCGGGGAACAAGCTCTATAAGGCTCATTTGGTGACTGCTTATATTTTTGTCCAGTCGTTCACTGCTGATCACCACGTCATCAAAAGCAATTGACCGATCATACAATTCGATATCAAAAATGCCGTTGTTTATCACTTTCACATAATAGGTGTTGCCCTCATAGCCTACACATGAAACTTTTAGCGTATAAAAGCCGGCATCCAACAACAGGGAATATCGTCCATGCAAATTGGTAACTGCTCCCATCGGCAGGTTATTAACCTGAACAACGGCTCCGATAATGGGATCTCCGGTTTTGGCATCGATAATCTTACCTGTTACCTGTGATCCCCTTTTTCGGACACTTTCGCCGCTTTTTCCTATGAGTATAAAATCTCTTGTAGTTGATTCAACGCCGGAATAATTGGTGACCACTTGGGTTAGTTCTGCCATCCTGTTTCCTGGCATAATGGCCACATGCTTATCATCAATCATCCTATAGATCAGTGACGTGCTTTTCAATAGCAGTCCTAATGCCTCATCAAGTGATTTGTCACTGAAAGATACATCTACGGAATCGTTCTGTAACCAGATCTTCCGGTAATAGAACTCCACCTTACAGGAATGCTCAAGTTGTGTTAATACCGAAATGAGTGGCCCGGTATAATGCAGTGTACACTCATTTCCCGAGACTGGTTGAGATACTGCTAATTGAGGTTGAATCAGTGATAAAAGCAGAAAGACTTGTAAAAAAAAAACCTTAAAACGCCTCATGAAAAAGATCTGATCTTAAGGAACTATTGCTTGTTGATATTCCTCTTACGAATTGGATAAATATAACAAATAGTTTTAACTATTTGCAAAAAACTTGCGCTTAAACCTCAAGCCTTATGTAATCAATCATTAAGGGAATATCAATCGGCTTAATTCCGTGAACGGCCAGGTAGCGGCTGTCGTCATATAACACCTTTGAAAACCAGTCTGCATCCATGTTTGAAGCTTTCAGACAAAGGATGTAGTTTTCAATGGCCTTTTGCTTTTCTCCGCGGCACCAGTATATGTGTCCCAGGTTCATGAAATCATTTTTGCCGGCACCATGAGGCAGTGATTTTTCAAGATACTTGGAAGCATTGTCAAACTTACCCAACATAAAGGAACACCACGAAATCGGTCTGTACACCTTATGATTGTCGGGCTGCTGGTACTCCACCTTGAAGTAATATTTTAATGCTTTCTCGTATTCTCCCATTTCCATATAAATATGGCCAAGGTAAGCCTGAACCTGCAGGTTATCGGGCTCCAGCTTTTCCGCCTCGAGGTAGTATCCGACAGCCAGTTCAAATTCGCCTTTTTTACGGTAACACCAGGCAATCCGGGTAATCAGCCAAAGTTTATTCTTATCCAGGAGTTCCGCTTTGTGATAATATTCCAGTGCCTTGTCCAGATCGCCCAATTGCTGGTAACAATACCCGATTTTTTCAAACAATTCGTAGCTGTGGCTGCTTTCTACAATCTGACGGAAAATCAGCAAAGCATCGTTAAAGTAGTTTTTCTCAAAAAAGAATTCCCCAATGTTTCTCAACACTTTCAGATCATCAATCCATTTCTTGAAAAAGCCTGTTTCATAAATCGCAACGGGAAGCTTGAATACGTCCTCGAATTCAGCACGCAGCGGATGTAGCTTGTAGAACCGGTAAAGATCTTGAAAATATTGGGTAATGATAACTTTGGTATGTGCATCGGTGTTGATTAACTCATCGTCGAGTGCCATTTCATTCATGGCCTTCAGCTCCATATTAAACAATTCCATTACCGTTGATTTCTGGAAATCGGGCATATGCCTTATATTCAGGCAAAATGAGTACTTATCTGAGTTGCACAGGAAATTACTCCGCTCAATACCCTCCCCGAATTGCTGCAAGTCGACTCCTCCGCTGACACCCTTAAAAGATGCAGCTATGTATTCATTTTCCTTATAAAAAGGCAGAAACCAATTGTTCACCTCACTGAAAAAATCAAACTGTTTGAGCATGGCAAAGGCTCCCAGAAACACATCGGCGCCTTCCATCTGAAGATTGGTAAACTCTTCAAGTTTGCTGTACACATCAGGAGCATCTTTGAATACTTTTTCCCATTCTGGATTTTTTTCCTCTGGATTTATGGAAAGCATGTTTTCCAGATCGAGCTTTTCCTCGAGTTTTGATTTGATCCGGATCATCTCAGGCAGGATTTCCTGCTGGATCTTCCGGGTAATTTTCTCAGTTTCTCTTGCTTTAACAAACTGCTGGACGATGATTTCAATGGTTTTGTCAACCTGCCGTGTTCCCTGCAACGCCTTTAAACGTTGCAGAATCTCAGGATAATACCCTATGCGGCGGTCATAATAGGCCAGTCCTAATACCAGGCCTACCAAAGCCCGTTGCCATACCTGGTTCTGTTCGCTTTCATAGAAAGCAAATAGCAGGTCAATCTTATCACTGTCAAAATGGCGCAACAATGACAAGGTAAGGCTGCTCACCAGGACACATTTGTCATACCAGGCCAGGGAATCGGTAGTTGTAATTTTTTTTATCAGTGCTGCTTCTTTATCTTTGAGCTTGTCGGAATGCCAGATTATACGAAACAGGGCCCTCACACTATCCTTGTATTCCGAGCTCTCATACATGAGATCAGATGATACCTGATCCTTGTCTTCCTTATCCGATTCTTTCTGAAGGATCAGCTTTTCAAACATCCGGGAAATATCTGACAAAGTGCTCTCAGCCAGCGATTCTGGCAATATCTTCAGGTTATAATAATGCAGCAGGTTGTTGTTCCGCACAATTTCCTCTTTAACGTCATCGGCCAGTGCAATGATATCCCTGATCAGCCGCTGATAAACCTGCTCCTTCTGCGGGTCATCGCTATATTCAAATGCATATTTAAGCATATTAATATAGGTGTCCGCATGGCCATCCAGCCGTAGCCTGTAATCCCTGTTCTTACAGTGGTTACATAAGAATTCAAGGGTATCCAGGGCATCCTTGATCCGGCTTTTGCTTATATATTCAAAAACCTGCGTATATTTCGATTGAAGTTCCCGGTAATTCATGCCTGTATGTATTAAAGAATTAAGGGATGATCAAGATGTATGCCAAATTACTGCGGCTGCCACGGCTTACTGCCACGGCCTACTGATAATATGCTTTTCTCTTTGATGAGTCAAAAAACCTGTACAGCAATATTCCTCCAATAAAG
>CAYVBH010000049.1:2907-17098 GCA_964449015.1 uncultured Bacteroidales bacterium | reverse complement strand
ACCTGATTTTGAACCCGCAAAGTGATTGGATGGTGACCGAGGCAGATGAATTCGACAGGTCATTCCTGCAATTGCATCCATATGCCGCTGTGGTTACCGCCATGGATCCGGATCACCTGGATATATACGGAAATGCTGAAAACATGCAGCAGGCCTTCAATCAATTTATTGGCCAGATTGACCGCGATGGAATCCTGCTCATGAAAGAAGGCTTGCCGGTTGACTCCGGGGTAATACCAGTCAAAACCTATACCTATTCATTGAATGGACATACCGATTTTCATGCCGACAACATCCGGCTTGAGAACAGGAGATATTACTTCGACCTGGTCGGACCCGGCACCCGGATTAAAAATCTTTCACTGGAACACCCCGGTCTGGTCAATGTTGAAAATGCAGTGGCTGCAACCGCCATGACCTCACTGCTGAAAATCGATTACCAGCAGATACGGCAGTCAATTGATACCTTCTCGGGAATTCAGCGCAGGTTCGATTATCACATCAAAAGCGGCAAAATCGTCTATATCGATGATTACGCGCATCACCCCATGGAAATTGAAGCCACGCTCAAATCGGTTCGTGAACTTTACCCCGAGAAAAAAATCACCGGAATATTTCAACCCCATTTGTATTCCCGCACGAGGGATCTGGCAAAGGGGTTCGCGCAAAGCCTGGGACTGCTTGACAGCCTGATCCTGCTGGATATCTATCCGGCAAGAGAGCTGCCCATTGAAGGAGTCACTTCGGAAATGGTATTCAGAGATGTACCGATTGCTGACAAAATCATGTGTCGCAAAGAAGAACTCATGGACGTACTTCAGAAAAGGGACATTGAAGTGCTGATTACGCTGGGAGCCGGTGATATTGATAAATATACTGAACCCATTACCCAACTTTTGCTCAGAAAGATCGGATGAAGAAGTACAGAAACATAGTATTCCTGGTATTGCTGATTGCCTACATGGTATTGGTTTCCGGCTTTATTGGAGGCAAGGAAAGAATGCAGAAAATAAGCGCCCTGCGGATTGAGGTTGTCGACAGCTCAGAGAACCAGTTCATCCAATCGGCCTCCATCAGGAGCATCCTGGAACAGAAGAAGTACAGTATTTTTGGCAACGAAATCAGCAAGATTGACCTGGAAGGTATCGAGAATTCGCTGAAATCACGCCAGATCATCAAAAACGCACAGGCCTTCATCACCGAACCCGGTGTGCTGCATTTGGAAATTAGCCAGAAGAAGCCCTTTGTAAGGGTCTTCAACAGGTACGGACAAGGTTACTATCTGGATGAAGAAGGAAATATCATACCGCTCTCACGCAGCTTTAGTCCGTTCGTGATTGTAGCCAACGGGTTCATCGCCGAACCATTCACCGTGGGCAAAACCTTGAATATAAACGAGGCCAGGCGCGACTCGCTGCCACGTTCGTTGCACACTATCTATGACGTTTACGAACTGGCCACGTTCATTACTGCCGACAAGTTCTGGAATTCCCAGATCGAGCAGATTTACGTAAACAGCAACCTTGATTTCGAACTGATACCCAGGGTTGGTTCTCACATCATTGAAGTGGGCAGGGTGGAAGATCTTGAAGAAAAGTTTAACAACCTGAAGCTGTTGTATAATGAAGGCTTCAGCAAGCTGGGATGGAACCAATACGGAAAAATAAGTTTAAAATATAAAAACCAGGTAGTTTGTACTAAAATCCAATAACATGAGCCAAAGAAACAACATTTTAGCAGCTATTGATATCGGCACCACCAAAATCGTTACCATTGCCGGTCGGATGAACGAGGCAGGGAAACTCGAAATCATCGGGATGAGCAAAACCCCGTCAAAAGGAGTTAAAAGAGGTGTGGTGCTCAATATTGAGGAAGCGGTGAGTGCCATCCGGTATACGGTTGAAGAAGTGCAGAAGCAAATCGGTTTCCAGATCAGGGAAGCCTATGTGGGTATTGCCGGTCAGCATATTTCGAGCCTTCAAAACCGCGGCTACATCCTTCGTGACTCCTATGAAGAAGAAATCACCCGGGAAGACACTGAAAAACTGCTGGCTGAAATGTTTAAAATTTCCATCCAGCCCGGCGAAGAAATCATTCATGTGATTCCTCAGAGTTATGTGGTAGATAATGAAACCGGAGTGAAAAACCCGATCGGCATGTTTGGCAAGCGACTCGAAGGCAATTACCATATTGTAATCGGACAGACTTCATCGGCACGCACCATTGAGCGATGTGTCAACCGTTGCGGCATCAAGGTGAAACAAATGATTTTAGAGCCGCTTGCTTCTGCTGCTGCGGTGCTCACCGAGGATGAAATTGAAGCAGGTGTGGCCCTGGTTGATATCGGAGGCGGCACGACCGACATCGCCGTATATTATGATGACATCATCAAGCATACAGCTGTGATACCTTTCGGAGGCAACGTAATTACCAAAGACATTATGGAAGGCTGTTCCATTCTGAACAAGCACGCAGAGCTGCTCAAAATTCAGTACGGATCGGCACTCGGCGATCTGGCCGAGGAAGGCAAGGTAGTGGCCGTGCCCGGGATCAGCGGCCGCGAGCCCAAGGAAGTGTCGTTAAGAAGCCTGGCCTACATCATACAGTCGCGAATGGAAGAGATCATCGATCATATTGTCTACCAGCTCGAAGGATCCGATTGCATGGAAAAACTCACGGCCGGTATTGTAATCACCGGCGGAGGATCACAGTTGCGTCACCTGCCGCAGCTTTTTAAATTCCATACCGGCTTTGACGTCAGGCTAGGAAAACCTGAAGTACTGGTAAACCGGGAGGCACTGAAAGAAGTGAACCACCCCATGTACTCCACAAGCATTGGTTTACTTTATAAAGGCTTTGAAAAGCCGATTGTGGAAGATACCGTGACCAAGGTGCCAGAAAAAGAACCCGAACCGGCCCTGGTGGAATTTGAAGAAGAAAAGGATGAGGAGAGCGAAACCGGTAAAAAAAGGACTTCCCTGTTCAATAACATCTTAGATAAGGTAGGAAAAATCTTTGATGACGATGCAGATAAAACTTTTGAAAAGTAAAATCCTAAAATCATGGATGAATTAATGAATTTCGAGATGCCGCACAAAAGGTCCTCTATCATCAAGGTGCTTGGTGTTGGCGGAGGCGGCAGCAACGCTGTAAATCACATGTTCAAACTGGGCATCAGGGACGTGGATTTCATCGTTTGTAATTCCGATGCGCAGGCGCTGGCCAACAGTCCTGTTCCGGTGAAAATTCAGCTGGGAGCTTCTCTTACCGAAGGGCGCGGGGCAGGCAACAAGCCCGAGATAGGCAGGCAATCCGCTATTGAAAGCCTCGACAACCTGGCGGAAATCCTTTCGGTGAACACTAAAATGGTTTTCGTTACGGCAGGAATGGGAGGAGGCACAGGTACCGGCGCAGCACCGGTTATCGCAAAAGCAGCCAAAGAACTGGGCATGCTCACCGTGGCCATTGTAACCATCCCTTTTAAAAACGAAGGTCCACGCAGGGTCAACCAGGCTCTCGAAGGAATTGCGGAACTGGAAAAGCATGTGGACTCGCTCCTGGTCATCAACAATGAAAAAATCAGGCAGATATACGGAGACCTGCGCCTTTCAGATGCTTTTGCCAGGGCAGACGATGTGCTGGCTGTGGCTGCCAAGGGAATCGCCGAGATTATCACCGTACATGGTTTCATCAACGTGGATTTTGCCGATGTACAGACGGTGATGACCAACAGCGGAGTGGCCATCATGGGTACGGGAACTGCCGAGGGAGAAAACCGGGCCATCGAAGCCATCAAGGAAGCGCTGAATTCTCCGCTGCTGAACGACACAGACATCAAAGGGGCCCGGAATATCCTGCTCAATGTGCTGTCGGGAGATGATGAGGTAACCATGGATGAAATAGGACAGATCATTGATTACGTCAAGGATTGTTCGGGAGTTCATGCCGACCTGATCTGGGGCAACGGTACCGATCCGAACCTGGGCAATAAAATCAGCGTAACCGTGATCGCAACCGGCTTCAACGCTGCCAACATTCCCGAGCTGTATATCCGCCGGCCCAAGTTTGAACCAGTTCAGCTGGAAGACTTGCAGACATCAGATAAAGAGGAAGATTCCATATTTGTAATCAGGGATGCCTCTGATCGGAAAGATGCTCCTATGCAACGAACCATTGAATTCGATGTAAAAACTGTGGATGATGACCTCTTCAGAGATATCAGCCGGGTCAGAAAACCCGTGGATACCCGCAGGGCCACCAACAGGGTAAACACCATCAAACGCACCCAGGAAGAGCTGAAGGAATTAAAGCACGGCAACCGCCAAAGCGATAAGGAGATTGATGAAATGGAAAACATTCCGGCTTTCAAGCGCAAGCAAATCCAGATTGACCCGCAGAAAAAGCATTCATCGGAAACCAAGGTGTCGCAATATACACTTTCGGATGACGAAAACGCACAGGTGAAACTGAGCAAGGAAAACCCGTTTCTTTATGGGGCGGTGGATTAATTTGATAATTTGAAGATTTGATGATTTGATGATTTGAAAACCTACCTGCCGGCAGGCAGGTTTGATAATTAGCTAAACGCCTAAATTCCTAAATAACTAATTGAATAAAAATGGGTTTGTTTGATAAAATCAGTGATGACCTGAAGGCTGCCATGCTGGCCAAACAAAAAGACCGGCTTGAATCGCTTCGTGCCATTAAAACAGCTTTGCTGCTGGCAAAAACCGAAACCGGAGCGCATGAGATCACTCCCGATCAGGAGATGAAAATCCTTCAGAAGATGGTAAAACAGCGTCGTGAGTCAGCTGAAATATTTAAGTCGCAGAACCGGACTGAACTTTGCGAAAATGAATTAAAGGAGGCTGCTATCATTGAGGAATATCTGCCCAAACAAATGTCGGAAGCCGAATTGATCCCGGTATTGAAGGCAATCATTGAAAAAACCGGAGCCATATCGGCAAAAGACATGGGCAAGGTTATGGGGGTTGCTTCCAAAGAACTTGCCGGTAAAGCGGATGGCAAAATGATTGCTGAGAATGTCAGGCGGTTATTGAGCGAGTAATTTTGCGTTTTAAAATAGGGTTACTGGTTTGTCAAGTATCCTCTTTCATATAACCTCATAACGCCAAACCATGAAACAACCACTAAAACGCCGTGAATTCCTGATCAGGGGATCACGCGCAGGTATCGCCTGTTGTGCAATGCTGATGGGTGCTGACCGTCTGGCTTTCGGAAAAACAAAAACTTCATCATCAGACGAACCCATTGATCTCAAAACACTTTGCTATTGCGGCTACAAATGTCCTGCCGACTGCAAGTTTCTGGAAGCATCGGTTAAGAATGACACGGAATTGAAAAAGGAGGTTTATACCAATTGGAAAATCAAGGAGCAATATGGCCTGGATTTTGACCCTGAGAAGATTTTCTGCTTTGGATGCAAGAACAAAGAAAAGCCCGAAGGAGTTGTGCTTCAAAACTGCACAGTAAGGCAGTGTGCCATCTCAAAAGGCCATGAAGCCTGCGTGGAATGTAAAGAACTTGTCGCATGTGACAAGAAATTGTGGAACCGGTTTCCTGAATTCAAAAAACAGGTGATTGAAATGCAAAAGCAACATTTCAGCTCATAAAGGAATTTTATATTTGGGCCATTTCAATTTATCTGCACAATCATACACCATAATAAGCATGGATCGTATACAGTCAGACTTGTTGCTATGGCCCGCATTAATTTTATGCAACTGACAATCCGCATCCAATAACCAGACTTCATCATAGTAGTAGCCTATCCTGGCTCAGGGTGATAAATATCACCAAAATCCTGTTATCAAAATAACACAAATGCCCGTATATATTGAATAATTTTGATTGTTACGGGATTTACATCTGGTAAAATTGTTATCTTTATCAGCGTATTTTTATAAATATTTCGTGCATTTATTTGTAATTCATACAATTGTATACTTTATCAATTTATTAACCAAAAAGCATTATTATCTATGTTGAATAATTTATTCTGGTTAGTTCCGCTCGGATCTTTACTGGCCCTTGGATTTGCTTATTATTTCTTTAAGCAGCTGATGAAGGAGTCGGAAGGTACCGACACGATGAAAAAGATTGCCCAGTACGTTCGTGAGGGGGCAATGGCTTATCTGAGACAACAGTACAAGGTTGTTACGCTCGTTTTCATTATCTTAACTGTCATTTTTGCAATTCTTGCCTATGTGTTGAAAATCCAGAATCCCTGGGTACCGTTTGCCTTTTTGACCGGCGGTTTCTTCAGCGGCTTGTCCGGATTCATCGGCATGAAAACTGCAACCTATGCTTCCGCACGTGCTGCCAACGCCGCCCAGAATTCTTTGAATCACGGGCTTCGTGTTGCATTCCGTTCGGGTGCTGTTATGGGACTCGTAGTAGTTGGTTTGGGATTGCTCGATATTTCCATTTGGTTCTACGCTCTGAATTACATCATTGGTGCATTGGATAACACTACCAATACGCTGATTGCAAGCGATCCTTCCATGAAGCTCATCATCATCACCACCACCACGCTGACATTCGGAATGGGTGCATCGACCCAGGCTCTGTTTGCCCGTGTTGGCGGCGGAATTTACACCAAGGCTGCTGACGTTGGAGCTGACCTGGTTGGTAAAGTGGAAGCAGGTATTCCCGAGGACGACCCCCGCAATCCTGCCACCATTGCCGATAACGTAGGTGATAATGTAGGTGACGTAGCCGGTATGGGTGCCGACCTGTATGAATCATACTGCGGATCCATCCTTTCAACTGCTGCGTTGGGTGCTACCGGTTTTACAGCAGTAGGACTGGCAGCTGCAGGTTATAACAATACAGATGCCCTGACCACTCAGTTTAATGCAGTAATCGCTCCCATGCTGATAGCTGCCGTGGGTATTGTACTGTCGATCCTTGGCATCTTTATGGTTCGCACCAAAGAAGGCGCTACCCAGAAAGAACTGATGGCCTCACTGAACCGTGGAGTGAACTTCAGCTCCATTCTCATTGCTATTTTCGCATTCATTATCCTTTGGTTCCTTGAAATACCTAACCACGTTGGCATCTGGGGTTCCATGATTGCAGGTCTGGTTGCCGGTATCGGCATTGGAAAAACCACTGAGTATTACACTTCATCGAGCTATAAACCTACCCAGTTTATTGCTGCTGCTTCAAAAACAGGTCCTGCCACTGTCATCATCGGCGGTATTGGCACGGGCATGATTTCCACTGCCATTCCTGTATTAATTGTTAGTTTAGCAATTATTCTTGCATTCTTGTCTGCCGCCAATTTCAATTTTGCAAACCTGAGTATGGGCCTTTATGGTATTGGTATTGCTGCTGTTGGTATGCTCTCCACACTGGGCATTACCCTGGCAACTGATGCTTACGGTCCGATTGCCGACAACGCCGGTGGAAACGCCGAAATGAGCCACCTGAGCCCGGAAGTACGTAAGCGTACCGACGCTCTGGATTCACTGGGTAACACCACCGCTGCAACCGGTAAAGGTTTTGCCATTGGTTCTGCTGCACTTACTGCTTTGGCCCTGCTGGCTTCCTATGTTGAGGAAATCAAAGTGGGTCTGGCTCGGCTTCCTGAGAAAGCTCTTGCATTCAAGGAAGCTATGGGCATGGATATTCACAATGCCGGTATACAGGACGTCATGACCTATTTCCACATCGACCTGATGAATCCCAGGGTGCTTATCGGTGCCTTTATTGGTTCCATGGCAGCCTTCCTGTTCTGCGGACTTTCAATGAATGCTGTTGGCCGTGCTGCACAGGCTATGGTTGACGAAGTTCGCCGTCAATTCCGCGAAATCAAAGGTATTCTCGAAGGCAAAGCTGAACCCGACTATGCCAGCTGCGTAGCCATCTCAACCAAGGGTGCACAACGCGAAATGCTGCTGCCATCATTACTGGCCATCATCATTCCTATCGCTGTGGGTATCGTATTTGGCCCTGCAGGCGTGATGGGTTTGTTAGTCGGCAGTGTTGCCACCGGTTTCATCCTGGCTATTTTCATGGCCAATGCAGGCGGTGCATGGGACAATGCCAAGAAATTCATTGAAGAAGGAAACTTAGGCGGCAAGGGAAGTGATTCTCATAAAGCTGCTGTAGTAGGTGACACTGTTGGTGATCCGTTCAAAGATACCTCCGGACCTTCACTGAACATCCTGATCAAGCTGATGAGTATGGTTTCAATTGTTGTAGTGGGTGTAACACTGGCTACCTCATTGATTTAATACTTACAATAAATTCACAAAAAATCCCGGTTTTCTCGAGAACCGGGATTTTTTTGTACTCATTGAAATATCCTTCCTTCTGTAATGTATCCATTTATATGCAAGTAGACACATTTAAATAGTTTCAGTAAAAAAGGGAACAATCCTGATCCAAATAAGTAATGTTTAAACGCAAGATTCCCATCTTATCACCTATATCGAAGATAGAAATTAAGAGGTTAAATTATCAACAGGTTCTGCAATTGAAGTTTTCATAATAGTTTGGTATCATATAAATACTTTCATGAGGCAGTAGAGGTAAAAATGTGCTTCAGCATCAAGTATCCGATAGTCCCCGATAGCAGTGAGGCAAACAGAATAACAAACTTTGCATTGTTAACCGTAAAGGCACTATCAAATGCCAGTAATGTTATGAATATTGACATAGTAAAACCAATACCTGCTAAAAACCCGATCCCGGCAATATGTTTCCAAAGAATACGTGGTGGCAATTCACAAAAACCCAATTTCACAGCCAAAAAGCCAAATAGTGTTATCCCCAATGGTTTCCCGATTACCAATCCAGCCAGTATTCCCATTCCATAAGGTTGAGAAATTATGCCCTGGAAATTTCCGCTCACATGAACAGCCGTATTAGCCAGGGCAAAAACAGGCAATATCAGATATGCTACCGGTTTGTGTAACAAGTGTTGAATTATGTATGAAGGGGATTTTGAGTCTCCCTTACCAAAAGGTATGGCAAAAGCCAGCATTACACCGGATATTGTGGCATGAACTCCGGAATGTGACATAAAATACCACATACCTATTCCACCGAAAATATATGGAAGCAGATTGTGAATTTTTAGTTTTTTTAGTATTAATAGTAAAATGAAGATTGCCAAAGAAATAATAAGATTCGACAGGATAATTGTTTTTGAATAAAACAGCGCTATGATGATGATTGCTCCCAGGTCATCAACAATGGCAAGGGCTGTAAGAAACACTTTCAATGACAATGGCACCTTTTTCCCAAGCAGTGATAATACACCAATTGCAAACGCAATGTCTGTTGCCATAGGTATTCCCATGCCCGATTGGGTATCTGTGCCAAAATTAAAGAGCAGATATATGATGGCAGGAATCAGCATTCCACCAATAGCACTTGAAACCGGTAGAATGGTGTTTCTTATTTTTGACAACTCCCCAATATACATTTCTCTTTCCAACTCCAGCCCAATAAGCAGAAAAAACAAGGTCATCAAACCATCATTAATCCAGTGTTGCAGATCATGCTCCCCAATTTTTATTAGCCATAAATCTGAATACTCCTTCTGTAAAACAGAATTGGCTATACTTATTGATATTATGGTACAAAGAATTAGGATGACGCCTCCTGTCTTTTCACTTTCAAAAAACTCCTTAAAGAGCCTGGTAATAAAGCTTGAGAGTGTCGATATTTCTTCTTCTTTATTCACGTCACAAATGAGCGTATTGATATACAGTTCTTAACGCATCACCATTTGCTGAAATATAAAGGTCGCAAGGCCAGCGAAAAATCCTAAAAGGGCCAAAAGACTAATCTTTTTAAGATACCAGAAAAACTCAATTTTCTCCATACCCATAATAGCTACTCCGGCGGCTGATCCAATAATGATGGCACTTCCGCCTGTTCCGGCTGAAAGAGCAAGAAATTCCCAGAAAGGATGGTCGACCGGAAACATTTCCATACTAAACATTCCTTGCGCGGCAGCCACAAGGGGAACGTTGTCTATTACAGCCGACATCAAACCAAGGATGGTGCCTGTCAAATACATATTCTTAATATGATGTGTAATAAAGTCTGCCAATTGCGTCAAAGCACCTGCTGCATGAAGAGAGGCAACAGCCAGCAATATGCCAAGAAAAAATAAAATACTGGAGGTGTCAATTTTCCGCAGTGCATTTGTTACTGAAAATTTTGCACGTATATCAGGATGTTTCATCACATGAAGCAGGCTGCTGATAATCCACATAAAGCCTAATGCTATCAACATACCCATGAAGGGTGGCATATGGGTGATGGTTTTGAAAATCGGAACAAAAATCAGTAATCCAATACCTGAAAACAGGATCCATCTGCTTTCCGGATCCTTTTCTTTTACCTGGTCTCTTTCTGTTTTGGGAATCATCTGTCCTTTAAATTTATACAGAAGAATCAGTAAGGGAATTGCCAGTACCATAAGGCTCGGGAAGAAAGTATCCAGTATGATCTTGCCGGCTGTAATTTGACCTCCTATCCACAGCATGGTGGTTGTGACATCACCGATGGGTGACCATGCACCGCCTGCATTGGCAGCTATAATTATCATAGATGCAAACCAAAGCCGGTCGCTTTTTTCACTTAACAGTTTGCGACATACCGAGATCATGACTATGGAAGTAGTCAGGTTATCCAATATTGCCGACAAGAAGAAGGTTATGAAAGATATTAATATGAGAATGGTGTTCTTAGATCTGGTATGAATAACATTTGTAATTGTTTTGAAACCGTTATGGGAGTCCACCACTTCAACAATGGTCATGGCGCCTAACAGAAAGAACAAAATCGCAGAAATATCTCCCAGATGTTCAATTAAGACCCGCTGCGATACTACTGGTGAATGCTGATCAAGATAGAATAATAGCCAGCATAAAACGCCCGTAATGAGCGCTGAAGCGGCCTTGTCAATATTTAGTTTGTGTTCAAACGCAATACATGTATATCCGATAATAAAAACAATGGTTATTAATAAGATCATCGGGTCTCTCCTTATATTGTATGATATTCAATCTCTTCATTATACATTGGACTCTTTACATTCTTCAATTCGCTTCTCATTAAAACATGAATGACATTGACTAATTCAAGTCCTTGTTTCCGTTATTTTCAAATGAAGAATATTAAAGATTCCCTATCAAATAGAGCAAATTTCGAGGTTTATCACCAAAGCAAATCCATTAATGCTGAGATGTATTTTTTGAAAATAATCAACAAGGCCATAACAGTCAACATTCCTAAAATAAATAATAAATCCTTGGATATTTTTGGCCTTTTCATATTGTAAAGTATTTGATATGCTCATAACTAAACTCCGAAAAGCCCTTATTAAGAATGATGAGAAAGGATTAAAGGACTTCTCGGAGTCGGCTTATTGTTGTTGCAATCAAATCTAAGAATGAGATCCTGAAAACACGATTAGAATCTGATTAGAATTTGATTAGAATTTCTTGATAAATGAATATTTGACTTTTATTTAATTATTGTGTTTTAACTTTGTAAGCAATGTTTAGTTATTATGCCTGATATCAATATATTACTAGTTGAAGACGAACAAAGACTTGCTGAAATACTGAAAAAGCAATTTGAGGATATCGGTTTTGGAGTTGAGATTGCTTACGATGGTTATATTGGGAAGCAGTTAGCCGAAAAGAAGAACTATAACCTGCTTATTTTAGATATTAATTTACCCTTACTAAACGGTTACGATTTATGCAGGGAAATACGAAGAACCAACAGCAAAGTACCTATAATAATGCTCACAGCCTTAGGCACACTTGACAATAAAGTAGCCGGTTTTGATGTCGGTGCAGATGATTATGTATTAAAACCCTTTGATTTCAGAGAATTATTGGCTCGTGTGAATGTTTTTCTTAAGCGCTCTGAATTTGAACCTGTTACTCATAAATTGAGGATTGCCGACCTTGAGATGGATTTGAATACCAAAACAGTTACGCGATTCAATAAAAAAATAGATTTAACTTCTAAGGAGTCTTTGCTTTTGGAAACATTTCTAAAGAGCAAAGAGAAGATACTTTCAAGAGAATTCATTATCGAACAGGTTTGGGGCATTGATTTTGACCCAAATACAAATATTATAGATGTTTATATTAATTACCTGAGGAAGAAAATTGACAAGGATTATGAACCCAAATTGATACATACAAAGTTCGGATTTGGATTCTATTGCAGTGATAAAGAACTTTGACACATGAACATCAAAACAAGATTATCATTTCAATTCACCATTATTGTCACAGGAATTCTATTGCTCTTTTCAGCACTTACCTATTACTTTTTCTATACCAGTCAAGTTGCGAAATTCAGAGAAGATCTTCTTAATACTGCCAAAAATACCGCTATCTTATTAATTAACGTTGCCGAAGTGGATTCCTCATTATTAAAGACAATCCACCAATCTACGATTTCCTGGGAGAAGCAGGAGATTGCCTTAACAGATTCTACTTCTAATCTGATCTACACTAACAACATTCATTATCTTTCAGATAAAGTAATCAGACTTAATTCGGCAGTTAATAAAGATCATTTTTTCTCAGTTGCAGAAAAAGATGCCGTTTGCTATTTACACAAGTTTAAGAATAAAACCTATAATGTATTTGTAATGGCCTTTGACCATGCCCGAAGTAAAAATTTATCAGAATTGCGGGGTATTTTGTTTTGGTGCATTATTTTTAACATCTCTCTATCTATAATTCTTTCGTATTTTTTCTCCAGAAAGGCCATTCAACCTATTTCTCAAATAATCAGAAGTGTTAAAGACATTAATTCACTTAAGCTGGGTAACCGGTTAAATGAAGGAAAAAGGAAAGATGAAATTGACCACTTGGCTATGACATTCAATGAAATGCTGACCAATCTGGAAATTGCATTCAAAAATCAGAATGATTTTGTTTCAAACGCCTCTCATGAACTGCGAACTCCCCTTACCGTAATGTCGGCTGAAACCGGTTATATTTTAAGTCACGAGCATAACAATGAAGAATATATCCACTATATTTCAAGAATAAGCAATGACCTTAATGAACTGAATATACTATTGAATAGCTTGTTGGATTTGGCACAAATAAATAAAGACAATAATATTCAACTTTCAAGTGTCCGGATCGATGAATTAATTTTTAATTCAATTCAACAAATAAAATCAAGGTATATGGATCGAAAGATTATTCCCAAAATAGATTATCCGGAAAATGAAACAGAACTCCGAATAGATGGCAATCCCGGATTGCTTGGCATTGCTTTTAGAAACCTTATTGATAATGCATGTAAATTTTCCAATGACGATGTACTAATTCAGATACTGATAGAGAATGAATTAATAAGAGTTCAAATTTCAGATAAAGGAATTGGCATCCCATCCAATGAATTGGCAGACATATTCGGCCAGTTCAAGCGGGCTTCCAATGCCAGGTATAAAGGTGGCTTTGGAATAGGTCTTTCTTTGGTAGATCGGATCATGGAACTTCATAATGCCACAATAAATGTGTTTAGCGTTGAGAATGAAGGTACCAGATTTGAAATTATCTTTAAAAGAATCCATTCATAAGACCATAGAATTATTCAAAGATACCTCCGGACCTTCGTTCAACATCCTGATCAAACTGATGAGTATGGTTTCGATTGTTGTGGTTGGTGTAACACTGGCTACCTCATTGATCTAATACCAGTTAACAATAAAATAAAAACCCGGCCGCAATCGCAACCGGGTTTTTTTGTTTCATACAGCCTGTTGGCGAGGCAGTTTCTTTGATTCGGCTAATGTCATACTGAGCTTGCCTGCCTGCCGGTAGGCAGGCAAGCTCAGTATGACGGTGCTTTTCAAAAAAGACTGCAAGACTTAGAAGACTGAGAAGACTAAGAAGACAGTGCTACCCCCTGTAAATCCCCTTTTCCTTTTCCGGATACAGGGAGTGAAGTTCCAGTTCCCTGCCGTCCCATACTGCAAAGGTGAAATTGTTGATCCAGTCGCCCAGGTTCACAACCCTGCTGTTTGCCCCAACATGAACCATAAAAGGGACATGCCGGTGACCGAAAACATAATAATCAAAATGTTCTTTGGTTTCATTTGCCCTGGCAAACACCACCTGAAGCTCTTTGTCGTCACCGCGATAAGGCTCGGCTACAATACCTT
>CAYVBH010000049.1:0-2897 GCA_964449015.1 uncultured Bacteroidales bacterium | reverse complement strand
GGCTGCTTTTCGACCACCGCTTACCGAAAGCCATGGAGGCATTCGGGTGAATGCGCGCAAAAAGCCACTGAAGCACCTTATTGGTAAATCCCCACTTCATCAGCTTGTAGGCTTCATCCCCAGGTCCGACACCGTCACCATGACCAATATAAAACCGCTTTCCATTAAGCTCGCGTGTTATATGACTTCTGTATAAGGTAAGTCCTATTTCCGCGGGCAGGTAATCATACACCCATATGTCGTGATTTCCGGTAAAGAAATGCAATCTGGTGCCATTATCCGAAAGCTCCGCAAGTTTTCCCAGGAAACGGGTAAATCCGCGGGGTACCACGTGTTTGTATTCATGCCAGAAATCGAAAATGTCTCCCAACATGTATAACTCAGCCGAATCGTGTTTGATACTTTCGAGCCAGTTTACCAACAGGCGTTCCCTTTCTGCGCTTTTCTCAACAGGGTATAAACCCAGGTGAACATCAGAAATAAAATATATTTTGTCTTTTGAAGTCAAAATACCGGTAATTATTTTAATAACTGTTCGAGACGCTGCTGCAACTGTGAGGGCGTCAGGTTTTTTGCCAATATGGTAGCATTGTCCCTGTCAATCAAGTAGCTTGCAGGTACTTCTGTTACATTAAAATTACCAGCTACCACTGAATTAGGAAATGTTCTGTCAATTACGCTGATCCAGGGGAGTTCATCAAAGCGAACACCTTTTGCCCAAACAGCTTCAGATCGATCAAACGAAACCTGCATAATTTCGAAGCCACGTGATTTGTATTTGTCATAAACCTTTTTCAGCTCCAAATTCTGAAGAACACAGGTTTCATGCTCCGAGATCCAGAAGCTGAGCAATACAACCTTCCCTTTAAGTGACTGCAGTGTAACAGTATCACCTGTAATGTCGGGAAGCGCAACCTCCGGAAGCGATGCCCCTTTGTTGAGTCCTTTCTGAAGTATCACACTTGTGTTGTACTTATTGATCAGATTTTTGGTATAGGCTTTCAGTGCAGCCACATGCTTTGAACCGGGGTAGTATTTCGAAAGAGAATCACTTACTATCTTGAAAAACTGAATATCGGTTGATTTATAGAAAACATAGGCATCGGGTTGGTATTGCTGATAGAGCGCATAAAGGCTTGATAAAGAATTTGAGTGAGTAAGAATATAAACCATGGATGCTTTTCGGTGTGATTCGAGAATTTGGTTGTACTCCTTGTTCAACCGGGTCAGTATGCTGTCCTGTGTTACTCCCTGGGCAAGTTTGCTCACTGAATCGAGTTTGGCTCTGGTTTCATTAAGCATAAAAATTAACTTGGTTAACTGCTCTGTATCATTTGAGCCTTCAATGGACAGAGTAGACAACAGGTTGCTGGCGTCAGCATGTACTTTGATATGTTGTCCGGGTTTAGGAAACAACAGGATGACCTGGTTGGGATTCAGACGCAACTGATAAAAACCCGCTTCTTTGGATCTGAAGGCAAATGAAAAATTCCCTTTTTTCCTGAGCGTCATGGAATCCATGGGTATGATATCATAAACATTTACCTCATCAAGATAAAGCATCGTTGTGTCGGCATTTAAAATGTGGCCGGAAATTTTTACCTGGTCTTTGCCACAGGATACCAAAACCAGTAAAAGGATGAATAATAATGTATTTCTCATATTCAGAAAAAAATTAAAGCTGCATTGTCAATTCACTTAATATTTGATTTTTAGGAAATTTCCACCATTCTTTCCAACTTAATTACCAAAGGTTTGAAGAATAGCAGGAAAGTCACTGGCCGTAAAATTCCGGTTAATGATCACACCTTCTTCGTTCAGCAGATAAACAACCGGGAGTTGTTCAATTTTATAACGGTTTACAACCGGCGAATCCCAGTATTTGAGATCCGACACATGGATTCCCTTAATATTTTTTCCTTCAATTCCTTTCAGCCAGGAATCGCGGGTTCTGTCAAGCGATACCATGAAGTATTCCAGGTTTTTCTTTTCAGATTGCGGGTATAGTGCTGCAAATCTTTCCAGTTCAGCCATGCTCTGGCTTGACCAGGTAGCCCAGAAAATGACCAGTACTTTTTTATTTCTCAGAGTAGATAATGCAATTGCCTTTCCGGTAGAATCAGGCAATGTCATTTCAGGAGCTGTGGAACCTATTTCCAGTTTAAGTCGGTTTCTCAATTCAGCAACCTTGCGGTTCAGGTCAATTACCGCCTCCGAATTCACATAAAGCTTACTCAATCCGGAATCCACTAATTCATAATACCCAAAATCCCTTTTATAATCAAAAACAGGAGCATTGCGACCCAGTTGCTGATAAAGCGCCATCAGACTTGCCAGTGAACCCGGGTTCTCGCGGATCAGGTCAATTGAAAACTGTTTGTGTTCAGCGAAAACCTGATCATAGGTGCTGTCGACTCTAGCCTTGATTTTTTCAAAATCCTTTTTCCCCATGCTGTTTTCATACAGGGTACTGATCTCCGTGATTTTCTCAAGTGTTCTGGTCTGACGGGTGACCATCTTTTGTATCAGCCTTGAATCCTTAGATCCTTCAACAAGGTAATTCACATCAAATGATTCTTCGCTGGTAAGTACCCTGAAATCGTCTCCGGGGCGAATGATCAGGTTAATGTAACGGTTCGGATTTGTGTAGAGAATATAAAAATCGGGCTGTGCTGTAAACCCCTTCAGCTTATATGTCCCTGATTTGTCGGGCATAGCTGAGTCAATCATGACAGTACCAGATAATGTACGCCTGGCCAGATGAATCAGGCCGCCCTGGGAATTGCTTACACGGACCTCAACCTCGAAGTTGGTTTTCCGGTCTGAACAGGCACATGTAATCACAATAATCAGTGCAAGATAAATAACTGTTCGCATAATCATGAATATGGAAGCTC
>CAYVBH010000048.1:0-17158 GCA_964449015.1 uncultured Bacteroidales bacterium | reverse complement strand
CATTGGAAAGTAAATTGCCAATCACTTCTTCGAAAATATCCGGATCATAATCCATAATTATGGAATCCGTATTTGAAAGGAAATGAAGCCGTATGTTTTTCTCTTCAGCAATACTGTGAAATGATTCTACAATATACCTGAAGAAGGGCAAAATATCGGATTGTATCATATTGACAGGCATGGCGCCAGCTTCCATCTTGGAAAGGTTCAGTAACTGATTGACCAGCCTGAGAAGCTTGCCTCCATTATTTTTTATCATCTTCACCTCCCTGCTGACTGTGTTTTTGATTTTATCATTAATAGTATCGGCAATGCCCAGAATAATGGTTAAAGGAGTACGAAATTCATGGGTTATATTAGTATAAAACTTAGACTTCGCAGCATGCAGTTGTTTTAGTCTTTCTTCCTCCTGAATCTTTAATTTGCCAAGCTGAAGATTATAGATCAATGAAATAACAAAGAGCAGCCCGACTGCACTGGTAAATCTTAGTAATCCAAGATAAAACCTGAGACTATTGATTAAGCCCTGTTCCGGATTTGAATATTCATAGATAATGGTCCCTCCGAGAACTAATGCCAGATAATAAAAGAATATCAACGATGCCCTGCGGTAATTAGGAAAGGTCAGGGCATAAATGGGCCCGATAAGACCTACAACTTCTACTCCGGAAGCATGAAAAATACCACCATAAAAATAGGCCTTAATGGATGGGAATGTGATCAACATCAATTGTAAGATAAGACCGTACAAGTCAATGTTTTTCCGATGAAAATAGAAGACAGTCAGCATTAAGCTGAGGAGAGAAAAATCAATAATATCTATAATTACTATTCTTAGGTCACCTATTGACAAATTAAAAAGACCATCGCTGAAATTAAAGAATAGAAAACTCGCTACTATTATCAGCCAAATTTTTTTCCTTAACAGGGTTTCTTTATCATCGCCAGGGTAGGATACAAATAATGTAATCCATTGGTTGACATTATGCAAGAAGTTTTTTGACATTGCATATGCATTGTTATTCAAATTTACGAAAAGCTCATGCAAAAAAGTGCTTAATATCAGGTAATTTGATGAAAATTCATACCACAAAGACAGTATTGCCTGTAACAAAATCCTCAGCGATGGTTGCCGGTCGGGTTCATCAGGCTGGAGCAATTGCATTTATACCACCATCACCAACTTAATCTCTTCTGAAGCTCAACACAGCAACCAGTCCGGTTTTATCTTTTTTGTTTTCGAGCAGGATCTTTCCTTCATGCAAATCCATAATTCTTTTGCATAGGTGCAACCCAAGGCCGTATCCTCCTGTTTTACGTGATCTTGACTGGTCGGTCCGATAGAAAGGCTCAAAAACATACGGGAGTTTCTCTTCGGGTATGCCCTGACCAAAATCTTCGACCCTGATGGTTATTTCCTGATCATTTTTAATAATGCTTACCTCAACCGGTTGATCCTGTTCTGAAGAGTATTTAAGTGAGTTGTCAATCAGATTACGAAGCACGGTCAGGATTAATGTTTCATCTGCTTTGATGAGAAGGTCTTCTGATACAGGCATGAAGATAACCCTGTTGCTTTCGCGCTGGTAATGCCTGATCAACTTTTGATAAAGTGTTTCAATTTTTACAGGCACCAGGTTCGCAGAGGCAGCACCATTTCTGAGTCGTTCAGATTCCAGTATTCCGGTGATCATGGCTTCCATTTCTTTCAGGTCGCCTGCAAGTGATTCTTTTTCGGAACTGTCTTTCATCATTTCAAGTGCCAGCCATGCACGGGTAATGGGAGTACGTAATTCGTGGCTGACATCAGAAAGCAGTTGGTCGCGGGAAAGGATCATTTTTTTGAGTGATGCTGTCATGCTGTTAAATGCATCTGCCAATGCGCCGAATTCATCCTTACTTTCAATTTCAATGTACTGGTCGAGATCTCCTTTTTCGACCTTTTTAACGGCTTCATTCAAAACAGAAAGGGGTTTCATAATGATCCTGATAAGAATAGACGCTACAAGGGAACCAACAATGACCAGGATGATCAGGGTAATCATGAAATGTATGTGTGCGTAAAACTGGTTAGGCTTGTTCAGGATGACACCCCAGGCTGCCCAGATAAACAGGATTAGACTTGATGCGAAGGTGAGTATAACAGCAAAAATCTTAATCAGGATGGATTTCTTCTTCATAATTTCAAGGTTCATGATTCCTGACAAATGAACATATATCCGGTACCCCAGATCGTTTTGATAAACCGTGGAGATTTGGGATCATCGTGCAGCTTTTGTCTTAGGCGGCTTATGGCTACGTCAACCGACCTGTCGAATGCAGACCAGTCAACTCCGCGTAAACTATCCATAATATGATCTCTTGTTACGATTCGTCCCTGCTTTTCAGCTAATAATAACAGAAGCTGAAATTCCATGGTAGTCAGATCAAGAGTATTCCCATTGAGGGCCGCTACCTGCTTGTCAGGTGCAATCTCAAGACCTTCAAATACAAGTTTAGCAGCAGGATTATAGCGGCCGGTTGCCCTGCGTAGTATAGTTTGTATTCGGGCAAGCAATTCCCTGGGCTCAAATGGTTTGGGAAGGTAATCGTCAGCACCTATCTCAAGGCCCACAATTCTGTCCATCACCTCACCCCGGGCTGTCAGCATGATAACCGGTGTGGCATATTTCTTCCTGATCTCACGACATACTGTAAAACCATCCATTTCAGGCATCATGATATCAAGTATCACCAGATGGGGATGAGAAGAATCCATGGCTTTCAAGCCTGATAATGGATTTGTACAAGAGGTCACTTCAAATCCAAAACCAGTCAGGTAGTTTTTCAGGAGGTTATTAAGCTTTTCGTCGTCGTCGATTATCAGGATATTTTGTTTGGTCATGGTTTTGTTTTTAGAGTGCCTAGAGTGCGCTTAAGTGCCTAGAGTGCCTAGAGTGCCTAGAGTGCCTAGAGTGCCTAGAGTGCCCAGAGTATGTTAGAGTGCCTATAATAAAACAGTAATTCTATGAACTCTATGAACTCAAGAGCACTCTATGAACTCAAGTGCACTTTTCATGAGTGCAGGGACTTGCTGATAGATGTGAATATAGCTAAAATTTCATCTGCTTCTTTAAGAATCCCTTCTATATCATTACTTTCAGCCCATTTTAATTCTTCAATTATTTCAAGCCAGTAAATGGTTTCACTGGCCTCACTTTCGCTAATTCTTATTCTACTGGCAAAATCTGCTTTACTTCTCGATCTGTTAGCTTCTCTATAATTTGCACCAATACTTGTCCCGGATTTAGTAACCTGATTTCTTATCACCTTGCTTTCCGGTGTATTTGGCAATTGAGCTGATATTTTAATAATCGAAATTGCAAATCGTTTTGTCTTGGTTTCTAACTGTTTGCTAAATTCTTTATTGTCCATCCTCAATTATTTTAGTTTCAGAATTCAAACTGTAATCCCTTAACGTACTTTAGTATACTCTATGAACTCTATGAACTCTATGAACTCTAGGCACTAAATATACTTATTCTTTTTGTAACGCAATTATTGGGTCTGCCTGTGATGCTTTCCTGGCCGGCAGCACTCCTGAAAGCATTCCGGTAATAATGGAAAACAGAACCGGGATGATCACGGAAGCAGGTGTAATGGCAATTTTCCATACAGAGACCATTCCCATAACTGACGAAAAGGTTATGCCGGTCAAAACGCCGGTCATTCCCCCTACCAGTCCAAGCAGGGTTGATTCAATCAGGAATTGCCGGGTTATGTCTCTTCTTTTTGCCCCGACGGATATCCGAAGACCAATTTCAGTACTTCGTACCCGCACGGACAACATCATCACAGCCATGATCCCAGTGCCACCTACCAGAAGTGCCAATACAGAAACTCCAAGAATCAGCCAGGTAAACGACTTTGCCGTGCCGGCACTGGTTTCCAAAGCTGTTAACTGGTTGTCCAGTGTGAAATCATTTTCTTTGCCTTTGATATCCAACCGGTGACTCTCGCGCAAAGCTGAAATAATTTCCGCTTCGGCCTTTTTCATGACATTCTGATTGTCAATGCTAACAAAAATGTGATTCAGGTATTCGAGGTTGAAAACTCTCCGCATGGCCGTGTTGACCGGTACAAGCACCTGCGCATCAAGATTTCCGCCTTCAGCGTTCATGCCCTTGCTTTTCAAAATACCGATGATCTCGTATGCGTTTCTGCCGATCATGATGGTTTCACCGGTGGAGTTTCTTCCATCATACAGGCGCAGGTTCACTTCGCTCCCCAGCACTGCTATCCGACGGAAGAATAAGTTATCCGATTCGGTAAATACTTGTCCATAATGAAGTTGGAAATTTCTGACCTGAAAATACAAGGGGGTTACGCCATTGATCATGCACGGGTAGGATAGGGGACCTGATTTTACTTTCATGATGCCATCGATGGATGGAACGACAGCCTTTGCGGAGGAAACAGCCGCTGTAATAACCTCAACATCACGAATGCGTAAGGTGGTCATTTTATCAGTAGTATCCTTGCGGGATATCACATCATTCACCTTTCCTGCATTTATCGTAATCAGGTTGGTACCCAGCTGTGCCAGCTGTTTCAAGGTTTCCATTTTGGCCCCGTTACCAATTGCGGCCATGGTGACCACTGCTGCCACACCCAGCGAAAGCGCCAGGGCTGCAAAAAGAGAACGTGACTGGTTTATTTGCAGCTGCCTGGCGGCTATTTTTATACTTCTGGCAATTTTCATTGATTCAACGCGTGTGCCGGGGCAATTCCTGAAGCTTTGTATGCCGGGATTACCGACGCCAGCATGCCGGTTATTACAGGCAGTATAAATCCTCCTGCCACCGCAATAAAAGGAATGTTAAAGGGTACATTGATTTTGGCTATTAACAGCGCATATAGAGCAAGACCAAGAAGTATTCCTACAATACCACTAATGAACGAAGTCACGGAAGCCTCGATCAGAAACTGGTACAGTATATCTTTTGATCGGGCTCCGACTGCTTTTCTGAGTCCGATCTCGGCATTCCTTTCGCTGACCGACATGGTCATGAGAACAACGATCACAATGCCTGAAACCAACAGGACAATCAGGGATATCAAAGGCAGAAAAACATTGAATACTTTGGTGATTTCACCGATCTTTTCCCGGGCAAAGGCAGGGGTCATGATAGTAAAGTCAATCATGTCGTCACGGGTGATGCGGTGCCGTTCCTTAAGCACTGCAGTGATGTCCTTTACCGCCTGGTCCATCTCATGTCCGTCGGCCAGAATCACCTTGCCCAAAAACAGATAATCCACATTCATCACCCTTTTCATCATAGTGGTTATGGGTATGACCACGTCCAGATCGAGATCGTTTCCATGGGGATCGACACCCTTGGGTACCAGAACACCCTTTACGGTAAAGGGTATATTGCCGATCCTGATTGTGGAGCCTGTCGGGTTGCTGTCTCCAAAAAGTCTGGCAGCTATCGCAGGACCTATCAGCGCTACACGGGCCGCGCTTTTTACATCCGCGTCATCAAAATAAGCGCCCGACGACACGCCACGATTCCATACAAATTGTCCGTTAACTGAACCACCCTTGATCCGGGTGGTGATGTTTCCTTCGCCGCCGATAACTTCCTTGTTTTCGGTCATTTGCATGGGATCAAACAGGACTACGGAGGGAACTTCCCTGGCAATGGCCTCCATATCGTCCATGGTGAGCGATGATACCAGGTCGGTTTTTGCCAGTTGCTTTCCTTCAAGCTTTACTTTCTGGGCCATGATTACCACACTATTGGCACCCAAATAGACTTTAACCCGGTCGCACATTTGGTTATAAAACCCTTTCCCTACGGAAACGGAGATGATCAGAGCCATTATAGAAATAATGATGCCCAGGGTCATAAAAAAAGTGCGCATTTTATTCCGTTTTAAATTACGGAAGCTTCCTTTAAAAATTTCTCTTTTGTTCATTGGTTGGATGTATTAGGGTAGTTTTCAGAAATGTTGCCGTCCATGATGTGGATGGTGCGTTTGGCATATGCGGCAATGGAGCGATCATGTGTGATGATCACGATGGTTTTTCCCGATTCGTTTAGCTGACGGAATATCTTCATGATTTCTTCACCCGCAGTCGTATCGAGGTTGCCTGTTGGTTCATCGGCAAAAATGATATCCGGTTCATTAACCAGCGCCCTGGCAATGGCAACACGCTGTTGCTGACCACCTGAAAGCTCGTTGGAACGATGTGTTGCCCTGTCGCTCAAGCCAACCTTTTCAAGGGCTTCATAAGCCAGCGCCCGGATATTCTTCTTATCAGAGTATAGCAGGGGCAGTTCAACATTTTCTACAGCCGTGGTTTTGGTCAATAGGTGAAATTTCTGAAACACGAACCCGATCTTCCTGTTCCTGATCTCTGCGAGCTCATCTTCGGAAAGTGCATTGATTTCCCTGTTTTCGAAAAAATACTCGCCCTGGTCAGGCCTGTCAAGCATACCGAGGATATTCATCAAACTTGATTTTCCGGAGCCCGAAGGTCCCGTGATGGCAATAAATTCGCCCTTACGGATGACCAGGTCTGCGTTCCTGACTGCATAAACCGGCTTCTGTCCGTTGCTTTGGTAAGTTCTGCTTACATTTTTAAGTTGGATCATAATTACAGATTTTAATTGAAGTGATGCTTATTCGTTATTGACGATGACCTGATCGTTCTCTTTCAAACCCGAACGTACTTCGGTCATGCTTTTGGTTTTAAATCCTGTGGTTATGCTCCGTTCGACCGGACGGCCGTTCTCGAGAACATATACCATGGTGACCGTATCTCTTCGTCGTATAGCGTTACCGGGTATACACAGCACATTGACTCCACGATTATTCACAATGTCGACGTAAGTGGTCATCTCGGGCCTGAGCTGTGTGTCTTCAGGAATGTTTTTGATGCTGATGATCACGATATAGTTCACTACGTTGTCGCGTATCTCAGCCTTGGGATAGATAGCAGTTATGGCACCATGAAAAGTGGCTCCGGGATAGGCATCTACTGTAAAAGATGCCTCCTGGCCTGCCTTGACTTTCCCGATATCCGTTTCATCAACATAGGCGCGTACTTCAATTCTCGATAAGTCGATAATGGTCACAAAAGTTGGTGATACGAATTCGGCAGTGACTGTTTCGCCTTCCTGGGTGGAAACTGAGCCTATTACTCCTGAAATCGGAGCATAAATTCTTGTAAAGCCCAGTTGGGTTGCGGCAAGGTCGGTGGCGGCCTGCTGACTTGCCACGCGTGCTTCGGCCAGATCATGCTCCTTAACCCTGTTGTCATATTCCTGCAACGATGCGAAGTCCTTTTCAGCCAGTGCCCTGGTCCGGTTCATGTCAAGAGTGGCATATTTTAACAAGGTGCATGCATTATCGAGGTTTGCCGATTGCAAACGGTATTGGGCAGATAACTCCGAATCGTCAAGCACAGCCAGGATATCACCCTTTTTAACATAATCTCCGTTTTTTACATACAGGGTTTTCACCACGCCAGATGCTCTGGATCCCACCTTCACTTCGGCTCCTATCTGTGCTTTTACGATTCCGGTGGCCTGAATGGAGCTGTTCAGGTCTCTTCTGGTTACCGGTACCGTTTCAAAAGTTTGTGTTTCGCTGCGTCCCGAGCATGAGCCCAGCAGGACAGTAAGGGATAATGCAAGAAGAAAGTAACTCAATTTATTCATAGTTGTTGTTTTCATCAGTTTTTCCTGTTAATCGTTCAAGGTTTGCACGGGATATTTTATATTTGGTTAATGCCTGTATGAGGTTTTTGTTTGCCATCAGGTCGGTGACGCGGGCATCAGTGAGTTCCAACATGGAACCTGTTCCGGCCATGAATTGTGCTTTGGCGGCTTCCAGTCCCTCGATGGTGGTTCTTTTCATCGACCGAAACAGGGTTATTTGTTGCCGGGCCTCATCGAGGCTGAGCAGCCAGTTGTTGATATTCCTGATCAGTTCAAGCCGGGTGGCTTCCTTTTGGTTGGTGAGCTTTTCAGTTCGAATTTGCTCACACTGCAGACGGTATTGCTTTTCATTTCCGTTAAAAAGTGTCCAACGCAGAGTAAGCAGGGCTGACCAGCTATTTTGTTGCCCAAAGGTGGGATCATGACTTGATGAATATCCTGTATTCAGGCTCAGTGCTGGAAATAGGAGCGCTCTGGATACCTTTACCGCTTCTTTTTGCATCAGTTCCCTGGAAATGGCAACCAACAGCTCGGGAAAGTCAGAAACAGCCAGCTTTATAAGGCTATCAGCTGATTCATTTGTTGAAAATGCCGGTTCCTCAGATTGGATGCTGTCTGGTTTCCATTCAACCCCGGGTGATAATCCTGTCAATGCGCTAAGGTCATTTACAGAATTGCGGAAGGCATAATAATACAGCTCTTTTTCAAATTCTGCCTGTGATTGGTCGCTTTCAGCCTTGAGAACATCAGATCTTTTGCCTGTTCCCAGCTTAGAGCGTTCGAGAGCATATTCGAGCAATAATGCTGCCCGCCGGGCATTGTTATTTGCCAGACTATATAGCGCAAATTGTTGCTGGCAGTTGAAGTAGGCGGTTTTCACGGTAAGAATCAAATCCTGTCTGGCTCCGTTGAAGGAATGGTTAGCAACCACTGCGTTGTACCTGGCCTGCTGCAATGCAGCATTCACTTTGCGGTTCTGCCACAGTAATTGCTCTGCAGAGAGCCGTGCATTCAGGTACTTATAGTCATTCCCGATTTGGAATTCCTCCATTAATCCTGTGCTACTTTCGAAAGAAACATTGGCAAACCTTTCCGAACGGGCTATGTAAATTTCCTTTTCCGATATTACTGATTCGTTTGCTGCCGACTTTAAGACCGGGTTATTGATCAATGCGGCATTGATGAATTCTGGCAATGTTACCGGCTGAGCATAGGATTTTTTAGAATAAAGAGAAAGGACAGCGATAAGGACAGCAATTAAGCTTTTATGAGTATACATGGTATTGATTTAATTCCATGCAAATGAAAGGAATGAGTGTGAACGATCTTTTTCGGAAATGTAACAAATTGTAACTTCGGACTATTAGCAGAGAAATTGCATTAACTGAAAATAAACCATAACTTTAAGCAAAATTGCTCTTTTTGATACGGCTTACCCACACATGTTCTATCAAGGCTGCAGTTTTAATTTTATTGTTTTTAGCCTGTTCTGTTACACCGGCAGTGAATGCTCAGGGTGCCGGTCCTTCTGCTTCTTTCTCAATTGCCAGATGGTCAGCTTTAATTAACACCTTAACAGGCAATGAGCCCTCTTTACCTGACTCAGTAATAATTCCCCTGAAACGTTCGGGCAGGCTTTTTTTCATCGAAGCAACCATTGACGGGGTAACGGGAAACCTGGTTTTTGATTCGGGAGCAATGGGTCTTGTATTAAACACAACCTATTTCAGGGATTACGTTAAGGACCCTTTGTCAGCTTCAGGCGGAGTAACCGGATCGGTAAGCGAAGTCAGCAGGGTTACTGTTGACCGGATACAGATCAATGACCTGATTTTTGAAAAAGCAACAGCTAACATGGTGGATCTCAGTCATATTGAAAACAAAAGGGGATTGAAGGTCCTGGGTCTTCTGGGACTGGATAACCTCAGAAATTTTGAGGTGATCATCGATTTGAATCATGAAGTTCTGCAACTTTACCCGGTTGATAAAAATGGACAAAGATTATCTGGTGAAGAAATTCCATTTATTTCAGACTGCTCCCAGGAGATAGAGTTTGCAGGAGGAATTGTTTTTGTTAAAATTATTATTGCAGGCAAAACACTGCGGTTTTGCCTGGATTCTGCTGCAGAAACCAACGCGCTGGATAAAGATGCTCCAAAAGCTGTAATGGAGACTTTTTCTATAACCAGAACGTTACAGCTTAAAGGGGCAGGATCACAAACAAAAGAAGTATTTTTGGGAAACTTAAACGATATCAGCATTGGAGAAATCCCATTACATCCGATGACAGCAGTATTGAGTAATCTGGATCAACTGGGCAACTCTTACAATGTACACCTGGATGGAATTCTCGGGTTTGATTTTTTCGTGAAAGGAATAATCCGCCTTAATTTTCCCAGGAAAGAAATGTCGATGCAATTCTACCAAACCGAAGTAAAATGAGCGGGGTGAATAAAACTATATTGATGTTGGTCTTTTTGGCTGTATCGGCATATGCAGCGGGTCAGTTTGACCCGGAGGCCATATGTCATGTTAAATATGACAGAATAGTATATGAACTCGATCTCAGATGGACTGATCAGCAAAAAAAAGAAATTTCCAGACTGTTTGACCTGGATAGCATCGTTCTGGTGAAGGCCTATGCGAAAGTTCCTGAGTTTGTTGTTGACAGCATTGAATGGCAGGTGAAAACAGATAATCCTTTTATTATAGAACTTTCCCGCTTGATCAACATGTCAGCGATCCCTACGGAGAGCGAGTCGGATGTACTGCTTCTCGAGGATGAATTATTCAAATTAACATCTATTTTATCTCCCATTGAGGTAAGGTATGGTTTAAACAGGTTTACCCGCGACGATGTTTTCACCTATAATGAAGGGGTTGCCTGCATTCACCTGCCAGGCTATAAAAAGGCTGAAAAAGTATTTCTATCCGGATCATTCAACAACTGGAGTACTGCAGGTGCTCCCATGCAACAGAGTGATTCGGGATGGACCGTATGCCTGAAATTACCTGTGGGCAAATATGACTACAAGTATATAGTAGACGGTCGTTGGATGACAGATCCCAATAACCGCAATAAAGAGAGTTACGGGGATGGTCTGAACTCTTACCTGTTCTGTTATAATTACAAATTTGAATTGAAAGGTTACAGGGAAAAACGAAGGGTGATCCTGGCAGGCAGCTTTAACGGATGGGACCAGAATGAACTGGAGATGAACAGAACGGCATCCGGGTGGGAACTGCCCATGTATTTAAAAGATGGCACTCATTTTTATAAGTTTATTGCAGATCGTGAATGGATGACCGATCCGGCCAACAGGAATAAACGATATGACAGTGATGGCAACCTGAATTCCTATATAGAACTGGGTGATACAGCAACATTCAGATTAAACGGGTTTACTTCGGCAAGGCAGGTTGTTTTGTCTGGCAGCTTCAATAACTGGAGCACCAATGAACTTGTCATGAACAAGCATTCAGAAGGATGGGTATTGAACTATGTCATGGCACCGGGGAATTATGAATACAAGTTTATTATCGATGGCAGTTGGATACCCGATCCGGAGAATCCTTATACTGTTGGATCAGGGGAATACGTGAATTCATACTTTGCATTCAAGCCGAATTACAAATTCAGGCTTGCAGGTTATACTGATGCAAAGGAAGTAATTGTTACCGGTAATTTTAATAAGTGGAATGAAGAAGGATACAGGATGCAGAAGCAAGGAGAGGAGTGGATATTACCCATCAGGCTCGAACCGGGGAAATATATTTATAAATTTATAGTTGATAGAAACTGGATTCTTGATCCCGCAAATAAGCTGTGGGAGGAAAATGAGTATGGAACCAACAACTCTGTGTTGTGGATCACACCCTAAATTTCATTATCTTTATCGCTCATTAGTAATAATAATAATTTATGAATACCAGAATAAAAAACTCAGACTGCAACGAAAATAACAACTCCGCAAAGAACGGCGGTATCCGCAAAATTATCGAACAGAAGTTCCTGGAGCAACGGAAAATATTTCTCTGGGGCGAGGTTGATGATGAATCAGCCGAAGACATTGTAAGCAAACTGCTGTATCTCGAATCAGCAGAACCGGGCAAGAAAATTACGTTTTTCATCAATAGTCCGGGTGGCATGATCACCTCAGGATATTCCATTCTGGACACCATGAACCTGATCACTTCCCCGGTTTCTACCGTGTGCATGGGACTTGCTGCCTCCATGGGGTCGTTGTTGCTTTCGGCAGGCAAAAAGGGTGAACGGTATATCTATCCCTTAGGTGAAGTGCTCATTCATCAGCCCAGTATTGGTTATCTGCAGGGCCAGGCAAGTGATATTGCCATCCATGCACGGCAAATCATCAAATCAAAGGAAATTGCCGCTGAAATACTCTCTAAAAACTGCGGGCAGCCGGTTGAAAAAATCATGAAAGATTTTGATCGCGATTACTGGATGAATGCTGAAGAATCCATAGCATACGGCATTGTTGACAAATTATACACGATTTAGGCGATTCCTTGCAGATTTCCGCGGCATCAAAGAAGTTGGTGTTTAGGAAAAGGCTTTTAATTAAAAGCTGTATCTGTTGTCGGAACTTGCCTTTGATGATCAGTGCACAGGAGCCAATCCGAGGTACCCCTCAATTGAAGAGATCCGGGAGTTTTACCTGAAGGCGTATCATGGCAAATAAGAATGCAGATCTTTCCTCCTTGCATAAATGAGCAGCAGCGTTCAACTGCTGCTTTTTTATTGGTATATGGTCATTACCAGGATTTCAGTTATGAAGTTGGTTAGTTATTCAGTACCTGGATCCTATGTATTCATATTCTTTCGTTTCAATTTTGTATAGCTCCATATGAACATACTATTATGAGGTAATTATACTATCTAAAAAGGACGATCTTTTTATGTTTTACCATAATTTTCTTTATTCATCAATAATAGCTACTTTTGAAGTAATCCTTCGTATAAGAATTGGATTACAACGGCAGAGGGATACCTTTTGTGTTTCCTTTTATTTATGGCATTCGGACGGTTGTTTCTAACAATAACAAAGATTGCATCTTGTAAAAATGGAAAAAAGATCTGCTACCATAATTGATATTGCTAAATTTCTTGGCCTATCGAAATCTACCGTCAGCCGTGCATTAAAAAACCATCCTGATATCAGCAATGAAACCAAAGATGCGGTAAAAAAGATAGCCAAGGAATTAAATTATATAAAAAACACTACTGCATCTTCTTTAAGGTATAAAAAGAGTAATCTGATAGGGTTAATTGTTCCTGAAATTTCCTATTTCTTTTTTCCCTCAGTTATTGACGGAATTGAATATGTAGTGCATAATAAAGGCTATAACCTGTTAATTCTGCAATCAAACGAAATGTACGAGCGGGAGGTTGAAAATATAGATATATTAATCTCTAATAATGTAGAAGGAATTCTGGCATCTGTTTCACGTACTACAAAAACTATTGATCATTTTAAACACTTAACAGATATTAGCCTGCCATTGGTACTGTTCGATCGAATAGTGAATGAAATAAATGCTGATATTGTCCTGGTTGATGACATTGACGGGGCATACAACGCAGTTAATCATTTGCTGGAAGCAGGGAAAAAAAGAATTGCTATATGCACTGGAAATTTAAACCTGCTCATCAGCAGAAACAGGTTGTTTGGATATAAGAAAGCCTTGGTAGATAATGGAATCGATATTGATGAAAGGTCGATCATTGCCGCCGAGACTTCCGAAGATGCGGAAAAAAAATTTTCCGAATTATTAAAGATGAATCCATCTCCTGACGGAATATTTGCAATTAGCGACCTCACTATGGCAGGTGTTATGAAAGCAATATATAAAAGTAAAAAAAGAATTCCTGAGGATATAGCAGTAATAGGATTCTGTGAAGAACAATACCGAACAATGTATCATCCCTCATTGACTGCAATAGATCCTATGGGGTTTGAAATTGGGAAAGTGGCAGCTGAATTGCTATTCGAGCAGATTCAACAAAACTCAAATAGTCTACCCCCATTGGAACCAAGAACAATTTATTTAAAAGGTGAATTGGTAAAGGGAGAATCAACCTAACTCTCTGATTTATAGAGATTATTAGGACAAACTGCTTTGAAGGGATTATTACTCCTTAGATTTTATCGTCTTTTTTGAATAACCAGAGGAAACTTATCAACCGCAACCGGTTGCGCAACCGGTTGCGGTTGATTTTAAGTGACTTACAAGCAGTAAGTCGTTTTTTTTATACTTCCATTTCCATACATTTATACTTGTAAGTATGGTTTTTACTTGCTGCATAATCTGATGAGGATACCGTACATGTTTTACTCAGGTAAGCAGCGAAACTGGCGAAAAGATATGATTTCTGAGTTGGAGAAGTATTGGGAAGGGATAAAAAATAATGATGAAGAGTCCCTTGAGAGGCTTTATAAATCCTCATTTTCATTATTGGTGGCTTATTCCAGCACAATAATCTTTGATTACAATTTAGCTGAAGAAGTGGTACAGGATGTGTTTCTGAAGATATGGCAGAATCGGTCGATTATTGTTATTCAGGAATCCATCAAATCATATCTTTTCAGAACTGTGCATAACCATTCACTTAATTTATTAAAGCAGAAAAAGACTTTGAAACAATCAGTAAACCAGCCTGCCTCAGAAGATCTATGGCGCTTCATAACAGATAATTATGAGTTGAATGAGTATGCTATCGAAAATTTGTTTGCTGAGGATACAAATGAAATGATACAGGAAGTCTTTGAAAACTTGCCTGAAAAATGTCGTAAAGTGTTTACAATGAGTAGGCTAGATGGATTATCTAATATAGAGATAGCCAATCAATTGAATATCAAACAGAATACTGTTAGGGCTCATTTATATAAGGCTTTACAGAGAATGTCGGACGCGTTAAAAAAAGTTTCAGTAAACGTAGTTTAAAAGTAATCAGTTTCATAAAAAATGGTGTCATAGAGTTTAGAAATGTCTTTTTAAGAATGATGAGTATTGAGGTTTTAATATGTTCCTATCTAGGTGGTAATATTGGAAATGAAGATCTGGTATTATTGATGAATTGGGTTAAGGAAAGCCCTGAAAACAGAAATTATTTTAACCAATTGAAGGATGCATGGGTGGTTTCAGGTAGGATTGGTTTTACGCATGATCATATTGAGAATTCCTGGAAATCCTTTAGCATAAGAAAAGATTTATATGCCGAAAGCAAACCATCAAAACAGTTAATTAAAATAACCTGGAAGTTAGCTGCATCCTGGTTGCTCTTTTTAATGGCAGGTTCAGCCCTTACTTTTATTTTCTCAGACAAAACTTCGAAACAAGCTTTGCAACGCGTTGAAGTGTTTTCACCGCTTGGTGCCAGAACGTTTATAAAACTGCCTGATGGATCAAATGTTTGGCTAAACGCAGGCACAACATTGAGTTACAATGAAAATTACGGACGTGATAACCGAGCCCTGAATCTTTCGGGAGAAGCATACTTTGATGTTGCTCAAGACAAACGACACCCGTTTATTGTAGAAACGGCTGAAATAATTGTTAAAGCTGTCGGTACAAAGTTCAATGTAAAAGCCTACCCTGATGAGAAAGCAATAGCGGCAACCTTGGAAGAAGGGAAAATTGATGTCACTGTGGTGAATAAGGGCCGACATTGGAAACCGCTTATACTTAGGGAAAATCAAAAGATCATTGTCCTTAAGGATGATACTATGATCGATTCTTTAAAAATTAACTCCGATGAAGAATTGTTGAAGGAAAACGCTCAACAGGTATCATTACCTCTGTTGTCTGAAAATATTAGAGTAATTAATAATGTAAAGACTGAATTGTCTACATCATGGAAAGATTCAAGATGGATTATTGAAAGCGAACAAATGGGTACCCTGATACCCATGCTCGAGCGCAGATTTAACAAAAAGATCATTTTTAACGATGATGACTTGAAAAAGTATCGCTTTTCAGGAACTATTGAAAATGAAACCGCGGAGCAATTCATGAATCTTCTGACTCTGACAGCACCATTAAAATATGAGGTAGATAAAGACATAATTGTTCTCAGCATGGATAAAAAGAACAGGGATGAATTTGGGAAAATCATAACTCCTATATATCAATCTAATAACTAATGTATTAAATCAATAATATGATATGATAAAAACAAAATAAGGGAGCAGATTGCGCCTGCCCCCTATTTCAATTAGTTCCATTAAGTCTTAATTACTTAAAACCTAACACTACAAATGTATGAAAAAAAAACGTCTGTGGGGAAATGTCTTTAAAATAGAAGTATTTCCCAAAAATCTTCTACGTATTATGAAACTTACTACTCTACTGATCATTACCGTGTCGGCCAATATCACCGCATCGGTATACTCACAGCAGAAACATTTTGATCTGGAAATTAGCAATCAGACCATTCGTGAAGTTCTCAAGACGATTGAAAAGGAAAGTGAGTTCAGGTTCTTTTACAATGATGAGTTTACTGATTTAAACAGAAGAGTTACGGTTTCAGTAAATGATAAACTCATCAATGACATATTGTCTGATATATTTACCAACTCCACAGTTGGGTATAAGGTATTAGAGAATAATCTGGTGGTTATTGCGCCAAAAACCGTTATGCAACAACAAAAAGTTAAAGGAATTGTAACAGATGCTGCTACCGGGGAACCACTTCCCGGTGTATATGTACGAATTGAACGAACCAATACTGGAACTGTTACCGATAGTGATGGCAATTATGCAGTAGAAGTTCCCAACCAGGAAGATGTGTTGATTTTTTCGTACATCGGTTATATGGCGCAAAATATTCCCGCTGCCGGCAAATCAGTGATTGATGTTCAGATGGTGCCTGAATTGTCCGCGCTTCAGGAAGTAGTAGTTGTAGGATACGGTACACAAAAAAAGGAATCATTAACCAGTGCCATTACCTCTATTAAATCTGAGGATGTAACCAGTACCAAACAAACTGATGTTGTAACCTCATTGCAGGGTAAGGTGCCAGGGTTACTGATACGTCAAAGTGGCGGTACTCCGGGAAAATTCTACTCAAATATCAGTATGCGTGGTTACGGTACGCCCATGATTGTAATTGACGGTATTGTTCGTAGTGAAACCTACGTAAATACTAACGGGTATGGCGTATCAACCGACCTTGCCCTGGCGCAATTAAATCCTGAAGATATTGAAAGCATTTCTGTTTTGAAAGATGCTTCAGCCTCCATTTATGGTTTGGGTGCTGGCAATGGTGTTATCCTGATTACCACAAAGAAAGGTAAGAGTGCGAAACCAAGCATAAACTATTCGAATACATTTTCATTTGGTAAACCTAAGTTGCCCAAGGAAATGGGAATGGTGGATTTGATGACAGTTGCCAATGAAATGGCTGATAATACCCATTTGGCTCATCC
>CAYVBH010000047.1:0-17459 GCA_964449015.1 uncultured Bacteroidales bacterium | reverse complement strand
AATGAAGTCACGCCCCAGCGGGACGTAATGAGGAATCTCCAGCCTATAAAATAAGTGAATTAAAAGATGTGTATAAAGGGTAGCTTGGGGTATGGGTTGATAAATTGATTTTCAAGCGATTTTATAAATAGCATTAATGACCTGATACTCATATTATTTAGATATCATATCAGAATACCCTCCGTAAACTGAGAACGACTGCCGCCGGGACAGAAAATTACATATAAGGGCGAATATTTAAATAATGTTAAATATTGATATTTAGTGTTTTATCATGAAGAATGGCATGTGATTTGATTTATTATTTATAAAATTCTAGAGGTTATGAAAACAATGAAATTAAATACGGCAGGCCTCTTTCTGGTACTTGGATTATTATTGATTTCTTCATATGCTAATTCTCAGGATATCAAACTAACCCGCAAGGAAAGAAAAGAGGTAAGAAAAGCACAGATGAATGCAAATTTTCACATTCTGGATTCTCTGCTGAATGCAAGGAATTTTGTGCTGGAAGCAGATTTTCTGGAGGATAAATATGGTATGAGATTACCGGTTATGTCGAATGTGAATTTTATAAAGGTAAACCAGTCCGGTGGGGTTTTACAGACGGGAACTGTTCCAGGATTCGGTTATAATGGTGTGGGAGGTGTTACGGCAGAAGGTAAGATCGGCTCCTGGACTGTCCATAAAAATGTTAAGGAGTTAAGCTATACGCTTCGCTTCAGCGTAATGACCCAGATAGGATCATATGATGTTATAATGACAGTTAATTCAGAAAACAATGCATCCGCCACAGTAACAGGATTATGGCCCGGAAAGCTTACCTGGGTGGGACATCTTTATACACTTGACAACTCCAGAGTCTTTAAAGGCCAGAACACTATATGATCTTAAGGTCACGATGATGTCATCTGCGATAATAATGTACCCCGTATTCAGGATAGTGATTTAAGTTGTCATACTGAAAAACAAACTTAACTTTTAAATCCTGTCCTGGAAATGGGGTACATTATAATCTATTTTATAATTTATTCTATCAAAGCAATTTATTTCAGAAAGAGCCAGGTCGAAAATTTAAAAGTCTAAATAATCGTCATACCTTCCCCTAAATATCAACTAGATCTAATATTGATTATCAATAAGTTATAGAATATCTTTTTAGATAGACTCACATTATATTGGTGAACGAAGATATATTACCGTAGACACTATAGATAATTAATAATTTAGTCAGATCCAATGAATGATATAAATCGAATTAATTGGCATGTACTTTGATAGAAATTGAAATATTGTATATATTTACTCAGCAGAATTAAAAACATTTATTATGAAGAAACTTCTTTTTTTTATTGTATTAATGATGTTCACTATTGTTTCTTATGGACAGGAGTCATCATGTGAGGTCGAGTCAAAAGCAACAATCATCAAGACAGCAGATCTTCAGAAAGTTATTACGGACAATATTGCCATAGATTATGCCGGGTTCACTATTAAGGAGGCAGTATGCGTTACAACCGGCGACGTTATAATCTATGAAGTAGTTGTGATCAATGGTACCACATCCTGGAAACTTACTTATGATAAGGATGGGAAATTTGTTAAAAAGGTGGCCCGTAAAGTAGTTGTCAGGCCAAGTCCGCAAAATAAGTAAAATTGTCAATTTTATAATCTTACGCTGTACTTAGACAGGTGGTTAAGTTTGAAGTTAATTACTCAAACAAGTTAATTATGAAATCAAAAAACATGACACTCGGAGTTTTAAAGACATAATTAGCAAAGGGAGTTTTGGCAGAAAAAGAGTAGGTAATTGAATTTCCTAAAGAAGAAGGAATAAGTTAAGAAGAAGGAATACAATCCAACATTATTACTTGACGTAAGAAAGAATTTATTTTGACAAGGGCGCCAAAACTCAGTGATCATACTACTTCGTTTGGATAGGAGATATTGGTTTTTAGGAAATTATTAATCAGGATAGGATTGTTAGAGATGGAGTGAAAGTTCAAGGAAAACTTAACGAAAATTGCTCTATGGTATATTTCTGTCCAATTATTAAATCGAATGATAAGTTAAGGTGCATTTATAATTGCATGCCAGGAAGTGTAAAGAACAGTCTTACTTTACTCTCTTTATGTAGGATTAAGGGAATATGAAACTTATGAGGTCTCTTAATGAACATTAACTTTTAATCTTTCGTAAGAAGTGCTCAGTATATATGACTTCCTCCTACCACTTGGTATTTTTGTCAATCTTAACCGAATCCGGTACTTATTGAGATTAACTGGATCTATTGCTAATAATCCGGGGACGAACCTAAGCCAACCTGGTTATGCAAAATGATTTTAGCAAATCCTGCTTAGGGTACTCATGATAAATCATTCAAATCAGAAATAGGGCAGCCAGCTAAGGCCAAAAATTTTACGGAAAATGCTTCTTGACAAAGCTATAAAAAAACGCTTGGGGTGGGGAAAGTGGGCAATCAACAACATATTCTTTGAACGTTTATGGGAGAGAGTAGTATGATTCATTTACCTGATTGTTTTTGAGAATTGAATTCAGCTTTAATTAAGACCTGAGGCTTACTTAAACTTCTTTACATTGTTTTGAATCGGTAAATATCCAATGTAATAAAATAAACAAATTAAAGATTAAATATGTTTCAACAAAATAAGATTAGGAGGCAATAAGATGAAAATGCTAACAATCAGTTACTTAATATCTTTTACCTTAATGGCGGCAGGTATTTTTACTCATGTTTCGCTCGATGCCCAGCCTTTAAGCATGACAAAAGAAGAAATTATTCAGTATACTCCTCTTTGGAAGGGAGAACGCTTTGATGATGGCCGGCCGAAGGTTTCAGACAAAATTCTTGCACGAATGAAATATGTTACGATTTCGGAGGCCTGGGCAACGGTTCGCAGGGGCACACCAAGTACGACGGCTACGTCTGGTGGAACTAGTTCATCTGCTGCAAACAATCAATACCGCAACCAGTATTATGGAGGATTTAAACAAATGTATGATGATGTCACTATTTGCGGCAGGGCCTTGACGATTCAATTTATGCCTGCCCGACCCGATGTAAATAGTGCGATCCAGGAACAAGGTAAAAAAGATGGAATGAGAGTAGGTATAACGTATGGAATTGATAGGTTGGAGAGGGGAGATGTATATGTCGCGAATGTATCCGAAGGCATTGAAGATGCCTCACATGTTGGTGATAACCTGGGTAATGCAATATGGGCACAATCAGGAAATGGTGCGATCATTCGCGGCACTGTGCGTGACCTTGAGGGAAACATGCAAATGAATGGATTCAATTTGTTTGTCCGTGATTTCCGACCTGAAAGTGCCGGTGCCGGCTTCGGCAGCATGGTAATTGGAGTAAACCTTCCAATTCAAATAGGATTTATAACCGTTATGCCTGGCGATATTGTCCTTGGCAAACGGGATGGTGTTATTTTTATACCTCCCCACCTGGCACAAAAAGTTGTAGAGAATTCGGAAAGAACCCGGTTAAGGGATGTATTTGCCCACATAGGTGTACAACAAGGTCGATTCACAGCAGCTCAGGCCGACGGCATATTTACAGACGAGATGAATGAAGAATTTAATCAATGGGCTCTTGATAATGCAGACACCATGGGAAAATTCTTTTCTGATCCAAATGCAGCACCCTCTCCGGAATTTATCAGGGCATATATCGAAGATCGCGAATCGGGTGCAGATCGCTTTTATTAAAACGAAACAATAGTTTTCGTTAGAAATGAGATCAGCCGATACATTAAATTATATGATCTGATTGATAGGATAATTTGACTTAAACCACTTGTTTCTCAAAATTCCAAAAGTTTTATCCTCTTTGGGAATCTGTAAAAACTTCATGTATGTAATATTTTAGTCTGCTAAGAAATCAATCTTAATCAGGAAAACCATTTTCTTTCTCGTTTTTTTAGATCCCCAAGTACCTCATTAACTGTATTAACATTGTCTATAACCTGCCAGTCAAACATTCCAACATTAATGAAATCAGCTCCGTTTTCAAATGCATACCGGAAACCATCTTTGGGTTCGATAGCTCCTGCTGCTAACACCTTAAATGCGATAAAAGGTTTGTGTACCTCTTTCATAACCTCAACGCTATATTGGGGATACAGATCCCACATGTTATCATGGCTTCTGTTGTGGTCAAGATATTTTGGTCCAATTACCATGTATGGATCATCACGATACTCTTCAGGGAGTGCAGACCAATATTGATCGTGATGGAATGTTTTAAGGTAATAATCTACCGGAATACCTTCTTTTTCACATCTTTCAATTGTCTCAATACAATGTGCACCCAGGCCAGCCTGGTATCCTTGTTTCTTGATATGTTCTATTGCTTTGAAAATCTCATCTATTTTTTCCTCCATTATGTAAGCGTCAGCCGCTCTTCCATGTATATAAATTGATGTCGGTCCGCAATCTCTTGCCTGATTTATCTGAGATAATAAATCTTTCTCAGGTAATTCTGCCATACAAATTCCTTGAATCTTACTTTTATATATATCATTATATTTATTGAGATAAGAATAAGCACCTATCGTCATTACCATTGTATTCATTCCTGCCTTTTCCGCCAGGTTAATGGTCTGAAATATTTTATTTTCAGTATTGTATGCTTTAAAAAGTTTATCGGTATATATAAGATCACGCCCATGAGATTCACCAATGATCAGGTTGCAGCCCATAATCATCCTGCTGACAGTAAGGTCGCCAAGTTTTCCTTTGGGACATATACCCGCCTTGAGATCTTTTATTTGCTTAAAATCAACAGAGATTGTAGCCCCGCTAACACTATCCAATTCCGGGCCTATTTCAAATAAATTCTTAACGAATGCGCCTGAAAATAATGCTAAAGCTGGTATTCCGGCAAAACTTTTAAGCAGTTCCCTGCGGGTATTTTTTTTCTGATCAACATTTTCTTCATCTGGCTCCGATTTTCTCAGCAGGGATAAACTTTTCTTTTTTAGTAACATGTCCAATCCGAAAAAATGCCCGGAATCTACAAATGCAAGCAACACAAGACCAAACATTTCAATAAGATTCTTATTAACAATCATGTAACTGCCTTCGGAAGGAGCACCATAGCTAAACCCACCAAAAGGCGGATATGCTACGTAATAGCTTAACAAGAGAGTTATCCCGCCCCATGAGGCGATTCTGGTAAAAACACCCAATATTAAGGCAAGTCCAATCAATGTCAGACCATATCTATTAACTGAATCAATAATCCACATGCCGGCATCCGTGGATATCATCCATCGGAAAAGATCCCCAAATATCCATCGGGAATTTTCCAGATATGCTCTGGCTGTCCAGGCAGGGTTAACTATTTTTACTAAACCTTCATATAAAAATTGCCAGCCAATTGCGATTCTAAGGATCGCAAAAAAAAATGGGACTAACTTGTCTTTAATTGAAATAGATTTCATTTTTTATTTTTTAATAGATTTTTTTATTTTCTTTTTAGTCTGTTTTTCATCTCTATTTTTTCAATTTAAGTACTCCTTTTAACTCATAGCAAATCCAGAGGGATTAATTAAAATCGATTGAAAAACAACAACTAACAATTATTTTGAGACTTTCTCCAGCTTCCCCAATAATTACTATCTGATCATTCCATAAATAGATCCTAAGGTGGCATTCTTCTGCAACTTCTAATTTAACATCTATTTATATAGCAAATTTTGATGGTTTCATTTGCCAAGTTTCACAATTCTCTGATTTTTTTTTCTAAGAATCAATAGCATCACAATTTCTTAACTCAGAATGATGGCTTATATTTTCAAAACATGAGCAGAAGAAATTCTTAAATGTTTCTCAGGAAAACCATTTTCTTTCCCTATTTTTAAGATTACCAAGTATCTCATTAACTGTATTAACATTGTCGATAACCTGCCAATCATACATTCCGACAATAATGAAATCTGCTCCGTTCTCAAATGCATATCTGAAACCATCTTGTGGTTGGATAGCTCCTGCTGCTAATACTTTAAAACCTATTAATGGTTTCTGCACCTTTTTAACAGCCTCAACTGTGTATTTTGGAAACAAATCCCACATATTGTCATGGTATTTGTTATGGTCGAGATAAGATGGCCCAATACAAATATAAGGATCATCACGATACTCTTCAGGAAGTGCAGACCAGTATTGATCGTGATGGAATGTCTTAAGGTAGTAATCAAGAGGAATTTTTAATTCTTCACATGCCTCAACTGTCTCTATGCAATGTGCACCCATTCCAGCCTGAAGCCCCTGGCTCCTTATATGTTCCATTGCCTTGGTAATTTGATCTATTTGACCATCTTTTATATAAGCATCAGCCACTCTTCCGTGAATATAAATTGAAGTTGGTCCAAATTCCAGTGCTTTATTAATATTTGCTAATAAATCATTCTTAGGCAGACCAGCCATACAAATTCCTTGAATCTTACTATTATATATATCATTATATTTATTGATATATTCATAAACATCTGTCGTCATTACAAAAGTATTTATTCCGGCAAGTACTCCAAGATGAATGGTTTCAAGTATTTTTTGTTCTGTATTGTATTCGCTGATAAGCTTATTGACATAAGGACTTAGATCACGTCCATGTGAATGACCAATAAACGGGTTACACCCCATCATCATCCTGCTAACTGTAAGGTTTCCTAGTTTACCCTTAGGACATAAGCCATACTTGAGATCCTTTAATGATCTTGAATCGCGTGATCGAGGATTCGGTGGTACTTTTTGAGTGGTCTGAGCTTGCACCCCTTGTAACGAAAAATGTGTCAATCCTCCCAAAGCTATACCTCCCAAGGCTGCCTTTTTGATGAAACTGCGACGATCATTTGTTGATTTAGGATGTTCAATATCCGGTCTTTCAGCTTTTATTTCTGATGTTTCATGTTGTTCCTTTATTTCTGCTATTTGCTTCACAATTTTTTTCATAATTAATCTTATTAAATTAAATGAGTATCAGGAATCATTAATACAATTTCTAACATCGCTTAAAATTCAATTAAATATTGTTTATGATTCCTGATACTTTCGTTTTACTATATTCATTCCTTATCCCAAAAAACGCGGATCCCAAGGTTATCACCTCCCATACGATTTGCTGCCTCTTGTACATTGACTGTATTAATGGACCACTCAACGGTAGGATACACTAGCCTATGAATAAAACCATCACCCCCTGTATCCTCATCTACAGAAGGGTCTTCGCCCGGGAAATTAATTGGTGATAATTGAGGATAACCACTTCTGCGGAAATTAGCCCATCCTTCTTGAAATAGCATAAAACAAGCAATCCAATATTGTTCATTAATTTGTTTTAAGGCATTGGAAGGATCGAAAACAACACCCGGTTGCTGCAGGTATTTATTCTGTTGACTGATTGTAATGGGAGATGCTGAACCAGACGGTCCAAACATATCAAGTTGTGACATATGTGCTTTGATGCCTGCTTCATAATAATCCTTTACTGTACCGGTTGTAATATATTCTCTATAACGTGCTTCAGCTAAAAGTAATGATGTCTGGGCATATGTAACAAACTGATACCAAGCATCAACTCTGTTTACAGTTTGTCGACTCATTTGAGAATATTTGAAAACATTTCCGATCTTACCCGGATAGCCAGGTGCATTAACTACATCAATATCAGTATACCCATATGGACAACCAATTTGATGAGCCATAACAGTGTCTGCAATTCCTCCTGAAGCGCTGAACGGCTCTGAATATAAAACTGAAATATGCTGTAAACGAGGATCATTATTACTCTTAAGAAAATTGATAAAGGGTTCTCCTAAATGCCAATTTTGTTTTGTAGAGCCATTTGAGAAAACTGTTAATCCACTATTTTGGGTTGCGTTATACTTTACAATTGCATTGTCAGCATTAGAGGACATTACACCACCTCTTAAAGGATCACAAGCTGTAGCAACTATCGCTTTAGCTTTATCACTATTTGTCTTTGTGTATCTCATTCCAAGACGCAATAAAATTGAGTTTCCAAACTTTTTCCACTTTGGAATGTCACCCATAAAATACATTTCTCCTTTTACTTTATCTTTACTGGCATCAAGCGCGTTCACAGCTTCTGTTAACTCTTTCACAAGGTCATCATAAATCACTTTTTGATCATCATACCGAGGGAAATAATTGCCTGAAAGGTAGCCTTTGCCTGCATCGAAATATGCTACATCACCATAGTAATCTACGAATAATTGAAAATAATATGCCTTCATAATCCTTGCCATGTTATAAAGATTAATTCTTTCAGGATTATCTTTAAGTTTATCGATTATATCAACTAATTCTTTAATTCGACCACAAAAGAAATTAAACGCTGTAGACACTTGGGAATAATTAAGAGTATTTCGATTACCTCCTTCCTCCTGGCCGCCGAGAAGTAATTGGAGTTGTTGGGCCATTTCGGATTCATAATGCCAGGTACCATAAGCAGCCATTTCCGCCGTAACAAGTTGATAGATTGGGTCAATAGATGAAGGCCGAATAGGGTTTGTGTTAATTTCTTCGAAATCCTTATCACAACTGCTTACGCAGATAATTAGGGTAAACAGGGTTGTAAGTATATATTTATTTTTCATAATATAAGCTATTAATTTGTTTAAAATGTAACACTTAAACTTATAGAATAATCACGGGTTGAAGGAGCAGTTACTGCTTCAAGACCTACATTTAAGTCAGAAGATGTGCTTATGCATTCCGGATCAATGTTAGGTATTTCACTATAAAAAACCAACAGGTTGTTAATACTTGCATTGAGAGTAAGACCTTTAATGAAAGTCCTGTTTACAAATTTGGAAAAATCATAGCTTGCTCTAAGTGTACGCCAACGAACAAAACTTGCATTATATACAAATGGGGTACTTATTTTTTTCCCGCTGTAATCTGTGTAAAACGATTCACATTCGACCGCTGTTGTGTTTCGGGATCCGTCAAGATTAACGCCATCAAAAACAACTCCATTTTCACCATCGCGCCTTCCCACCAATGATTCCTTGGAATGACCCTTGCGAAGGGCATTATAAGCAGTGTTTGATATTATAACGAAGTCCCGTCCTGCTTTAAAATCAATCTGGGTAAAGACACGAATTCCCTTGTATTCAAAAGTATTAAGCCAGCCACCAACATGAGGAGGTAGACCGCTCCCAAAAGTTTTAAGATTCCCGGCAAGAAATCTGCCATTATTAAGGACAACTTCCCCCTTATCATTACGCAAATAATCACGGCCAATTACTGAACCCATTGGTTTGCCCAACTCATGTGATATTTGTCCAACAAAGAGCGAGCTATAGACATCGATTTTTGTCTGATTAGATGCTAATTCTAATACCTTACTTAAGTTATAGGTGTAATTAAAAGCACTTTCCCAGCTAAAATTTTGTGTACGTACTGGTACAACAGTAATTAATCCTTCTATTCCCTGATTTCTCAATCTTCCAACGTTAACCTTTGTTTGCGAGTAACCAGATAGTCGGGAAACATCAATATTCAGTATTTCATCCACTGTATTTTTTCTATAAGCAGCTATATCAAGGGATATTCTGCGTTCAAATAAAATTAATTCTAATCCAACCTCGGCTTCTTTCACTTTTAAAGGCCTCATATTTGGATTAGGACTAAGATTGCCGTCGATGTTTCCGTAAGGGAAGTTGTTAAATGGATTAGTTTGCATCTGATAAAATAGAACGTTCATATATGGATCTGTATCCCCTCCTACTTCAGCATAAGATGCACGCAATTTGCCATAATCTAACCATGAGGGCATAGCACTTGCAAAAGCCTGACTAAACAAAAAACTGGTACTTATGGAAGGATAAAGATAACTATTTGATTTTGGATTCAGGGTAGAAAACCAGTCATTACGACCCGTTAAATTTAAAAACAGAAAATCTCTGAAAGAAAAATCCATAGTGCCATATAAAGAATTTACTTTCTTTTCTGAGTAATTATAAGTTGGGTTTTTTGTTTGACCATTAGCTATTGTATACAAATCCCGAACATAAAAATTTGTTACCGAAGTAGATAAATTGTTTGTAATTTGGCTCATAGAATTTCCACCAAAGGTTGCATCAATCCGAAAGTCACCGAATGTCTTGTTAGCTCCAATCAGGAAGTCCGAATTAAGTTCCCTAAAACTATTGATACCCTGTGAAAAACCGCCATTAAAGCCAGAAACGGCAGGAGTTAGATTTAAAGCACCAGTTGGAGTTTTACTCCATGAATCAGCGTTATAATAATCCTGTCCAACCCGGCCTTGAGCATAGAGCCATGGAGTTAATTGATAACGTAACAACACATTACCATAAATACGGTTTCGTTTACGCCCTGAGCCTCGTTCGTTTATTATCCAATACCAACCTGCGTGATCGGTAAAGCGGTTCCATGGAACCTCATTACCTGTAATTGGATCTTTATAACTATCTTTTGTCCATCTGGGATCAGCACTCGAGGCCAAATTTAAAAGTCCAGCATATAAAGTGCCCTGGACATCACTTCTAAAAGGATTTATATTATCTTCTATTGAATAATTAGCATTAAGTTGAGCTGAAAGTTTCTCACCAAATTTATAATTCAATCCCAAATCCATATTTTTTTTAGTAAATGACGACTTTGGAGCAATATTTGTAGCATCAACATTGCTAAAAGAAAAACGGAAATTCCCTCTTTCATTTCCACCCGAAAAAGCTATATTATTAGTAATGTTTCTTCCTGTTCTGTAAATTGCATTTATGCGGTCTTTAAATGGCAGATAAGGATGTAGGTTACCATCTATACTATAAACTTGCTCGCCATCAAATTTAGTACCGAAAGACCAGCCTCCAGATGATTTTGCATCACTAGGACTTTGTGGACGTATTCCGAATTCGCCCTGACCATATTCATACTGATAATCTATAAAATCTATCGGTCTAAATGCTGAGAAGCTGGAAGTAAATTCTATTCCTAAACCTTTCTGTCCGGCTCCTGTTTTTGTCGTAATAATAACGACTCCATCTTTTGCACGATAACCATAAAGTGCAGCTGCAGAAGCACCTTTCAAAACAGTCATCGATTCTATATTTTCAGAATTGAGACTCGTTAATCCATCACCAAAATCACCTCCACTCACACCACTAGCAACAGTAGATGTATTGTCAATGGGAACACCGTTTACAACAATTAATGGAGAGTTATTGCCACCGAAAGAGGATTGTCCGCGAATTCTGAGTTTTGATGAACCACCTGAACCCGATTGAATATTGGACACAACCAATCCAGCAACTTTACCTAATAAAGCGTTACCAACGTTCGTTGTAGCTGGGTCAGAAATTTGTTCCGTATTTACGGATGTGGCCGAATAACCAAGACTCTTTGCTTCTCTTTTAATACCGAGCGCTGTAACTATAACTTCATTCATCTGTTGCATAGCCTCTGACATAGAAACATTAATTGAAGTCTGGGAACCAACAATTATTACTTGTTGGGTAAATCCAATAAATGAAAACTGTAATACAGCCTCGTTGTTTGGTACTAGTATAGAGTATCGGCCATTTATATCTGTAAGAGTACCTAGAGTAGTCCCCTGTACAAGAACAGTAACCCCAATTAAAGGATTTCCATCAGCAGTACTAGTAACGATACCAGTTATGGTCCGTTGTTGCTGTATGAATTCTTCCAGTTCTGCTGATTTTTGAGCATGAGTCAGAACAATCTGTCGGTCGCTAACGATAACACTGACATCGTTGGAAAGAATTTCACTTAAAATGTTCTTTATAGGCTCATTCTCAGCAACTATATCTACCTTTCGCTCCACGTCAATCAGCTTAGAATTGTATAAAAAATAAAATTCACTGATTTCTTCAATTTTACTAAGAACACTTTTAACCGAAGCGTCCTTCATATTAAGAGAAATCTCTGTGTTTTGCGAATAAGTAGGACCAGCGATCAGGTTAACTAAACCGAACAACAACAGAAAAACGGTAAGTTTCATAGTTAATAGTAGTTTTTGCCAATTACTATATAATCTTGATGACTCATAGTAATTAAGATTTTTTTTCATAATTTCGACACGTTAAGGTTAATACTAGGATGTTAATAATTTTAGCAAGGCATTCATTTAGCCATTAACCGGAGGGAAGGTGTTACCGCACTTTCTCTCTTTGTTTTTCTGGCCAACTAACCGGAATTCGAGATTGGTTCCATATTCAATAAGTTTTATTTTAATAATTAGATTGGTTAACTATATAATTTATTGATTTGCCTGGAATACGATCAATTTCTTTTTTGGGAATGATCCATCAGGTAAAGGTTTTCGTTTTACTTCCATGTAATTAATTGGTGCACTGATTTCCAATAACTTGAGTATTTCTTCTAAAGACTCATCCTTGAATGTCGCATAATACCGATAATCTATCAGTTTTTCACCATGAAGTTCTATATCAACATTAAAGATTCTGCTGATTTTCTTTAAGACTATATCAAGAGATTCATCACGGAACATCAGTATCCCATCTTTCCAGGCTATATATTTGTAAGTGTCAGCGTTAATCGTACTTTTTATTTTAGTTTGCCTGTTATATGCCAGGTGCTGATCAGGATGGAGCTCTGAGACTAATTGCAAATTCTTATTGTTATCTACTTCATTTACAGTAACCTTTCCTGAAACTAGAGTCACTTCAGTTACCGGATCTGAATCATATTCTAAAACATTAAACTTTGTTCCTGTGGCTTTCACCTGTAAAGTTGAAGTTTGGACAATAAATGGCTTTGAATTATCACTTTTCACTTCAAAATAGGCTTCGCCTTTTAGGAATACCATCCGTTTGTCATTAATAAATTTATTCGGATATCTAATACTACTGCCTGAATTCAACCATACCAGAGTTGAATCTGCCAGTCTCAATGAGGAACGGGTTCCAAAGGCAGCAAATACTTCATTGTATACAATTTCATTGGAAGAAATTGTTTTATGAGAATTTACGAGTATCCAGAGAAATGTGCCTGTGGCCAATGGGAGTAATATTATTGCAGCAACTTTCTGCCAGTAATACCAGAAGGTCCTTTTCGGCGATGCTTTCGGAATCCTGTCAAGTACATTTGCTAATGCTTGATGTGTATTGATTTTTTTTGGGTCAATTTGTTTGTCAGATGCATCCCATATATTTCTTATTTGTTCAAAGTATTGCTTGTTGTCCAAAGAGCTTTCGATCCATTCCCTTAGCTGAGTAGTTTCAATTGAATCAGTTAAACCGGCAAGATTTTTCGCAATTAAGGTCAATATATCATCTTGATGTTTTATTTCCATTTTAACTATCCTAATTAGATTTAAAGACGTTCCAGTATTTAAAAACCACAATCAAAATCCTTATAAAATTATAGACCTTGATTTTAAAAGGTATTCATAATAATAATAAAGTTCTGTGTTCAGCTCCATTATTAGTCTTAAAATAAAAGGTTTACGAAGGTGATGATGATAACAAAATATTCTTTTAATTGATCATGGAGCAAATGTAAAGCCTTTCCTATACGTACCTCAACGGTTCTTACTGAAACGTCAAGTATGTCAGCAATTTCTTGATATTTGAGCCCTTTATTTCTGTTCATCAGAAACACTTCAGATATTTCGTTTGGCATCTTTTCAAGGGCAGCTTCTATTTGTTCCTGAAGCTCCGAATAAAGAATGTACCTGTCTGGATCGTAAGTAAATTGAGGTACTGTTTTTGTCATATAATTAGTATGGATCCTTATAATTTTATTATGCCGGTACCAATCGATGCATTTATTCTGCACTATTTTCAGAAGGTAAGACTTAAGTGAAATATTTATATTCAATGACTCATGTTCTTCCCACAGCCTCAGAAAAGTATTCTGGACTATTTCTTCCGCGTCATTCAGATCATGGGTGAATCTCGTGGCAAACATAACGAGATCATTGTAATAAGCAGTAAAAATGCTGGAAAATGCAGAATGATCCCCAACTTTAAGTTTGGAGATCAATACTTTCTCAACAAGTAAAGAAGTATTTACCACATAGTTTTTATTGCTGTTTCCAAAGGTATACAATTCTGCCAGTAAAGAAACCCACGATCTTTATTAATGTCACTTTGTACAGTTTTGTTTATTACTACGGATCTGCAGAGATTGAATTATTTCCAGTAATTGTCTGAAGGTGTCTTTAAGTTATTGTCAAAAAGTACTTAGGAATTAAACTTTTATGCATAATATTTCTTACAATTGCAAAGTGAAATTGCATATTGTAGTTTAAATTAATTATTTATGAAATTACCACACGAATGTAATAGCATTGGGGAAATACGTCAGGAAATTGATTTTATCGACAATAATATTATCAGCTTTATCGGGAAAAGGTTTTCTTATATCCGGGAAATAGTAAAATATAAGAATGATATTGATGAGGTTTATGCAAAAGAAAGATATCTTGATGTTATCAGGATCCGACGCAACTATGCCGCTGAAAATAAACTGGATCCGGACCTGATAGAGGATTTATACCGGATAATGCTTGATTATTCAATTAATGAACAACTTGAATTATTTAAGAAGAAACAAAAATAATTTACTATGTACAGGAAGGAAATTAAAGTAGTTGATTGCACAATTCGTGATGGAGGCCTGATGAACGACTGGCATTTCAGCGACGATTTTGTGAGATCGGTGTACAAGGCTTGTGTTGAGGCCGGGATTGATTATATGGAGATAGGATATAAAAGCAGCGAAAAGATCTTTTCGCGTAATGATTTTGGCCCCTGGAAATTCTGTGAAGAGAAGGATGTAAGGCGGATTGTCGGCGACAATAAAACCAATACGAAGCTGTCAGTCATGGTTGACATAGGCAGGGTTGATCTCGACAATGTCCCTCCAAAATCGAAGAGTGTTATCGATATGATAAGGATCGCTACTTACGTTCATCAGATGGACAAGGCAATATCTATGGCGGAACACTGTATTGACAAGGGATATGAAACAACAATAAACCTGATGGCTGTATCGAAGGTAAATGAGCGTGATCTTGATGAGGCGCTTCATGATGTTGCGAGTTCACGTGTGCCGGTCTTTTATGTGGTAGACAGCTTCGGTAGTATGTATTGTGAAGAAATAGAGCTGATCACTAAGAAGTATCAGGAGCTTCTTAAAGGGAAAACAATAGGTATCCACGCACATAACAATATGCAGCTGGCTTTTTCAAATACAATCACTGCCATAATCTATGGATGCAATATGATGGATGCAACTTTGCTGGGTCTTGGAAGAGGCGCCGGAAACTGCCCGATTGAATTACTGATCGCGTTTCTTAAGAATCCAAAATACAGATTATTGCCTCTGTTCCAGGCTATCCAGGATATTATTCTCCCGATGCAAAGAGACATTCAGTGGGGATATCATATACCTTACCTTGTTACAGGAGCCATGAACGAACATCCAAAGGAAGCAATGGAATGGATGAATTCGGAAAAGAAAAACGATTTTGTCGGATTCCTGAAACATATGCATGATAATTTTGCCCTTCTCGAATAATTATTGCAAAAGGCAGACACGTTGCCCATATCTGGTTGGTCTGAGGTTCAAAAAAAAAAGTTAACGGATAACAAATATATGTGGCTGGAAGGAGGTGGTCAATTAACCAGGGCGTTATGTGGTAAGGGGCGGCTCCTTTTGCAGCGTGGCATAAATCCATAATAGACTTGACTTCTGCTTTTGCGTGGTGTAACTTTGTGTTAAATCTTTTGCTATGGGGGAGACTTCCGGAGAATGGTTATTCGCTGGCTGGATGTGGATATTGGTTGTGATGTTTGTTGTTATGGGAATAAGAGCTTATCGGGCCGGAAGAAATCTGCCAAAAAATCCAGGGGACAAAAGAATGAATCGAAAACTTGTTTTAGACAATCTTAAATTTTTTCTGGGAATAAAGAAAAAAGAAAACGGTGATAATCACATGAAAAATCAACCAGGAGATAATGGTACTTTTTTTAAATAAAGCACTCGGTAAATGCTGCGGCAAAACATATGCTTTTAATATCATTCCCCACCATTCACTAAAAACTCCGTGTCATAACGAGTCCCGATTCATCGGGATGAGGAAGCTCCTTTCTTCAGTAGAGAATTAAAGAAAGATGTGTATAAAAAAAGTAAAGTTGAGCATGGGGGTTTTTACTTTTTTCAGGAATAAGCAAGCTGATATTATTTCTCACCTATACCTCTTAATTGAGTACAATATCGTCATATCAGGAAAAAGTAACAATTAAGAGTCACTTTAGGGTATATGCTAGAGAAAACGGTAATGTTGACCACATTTGGCCGGTTCGATTACGATAAATCTAAAGTACTTAGGAACAATTGGTTATGTCCGGCTAATAATGGTCAATTTACTCCGGCTGGAGGTGGTCAGGATGTCGGCTTTTCTAGTTAGTAACAAGTTGATTGCCAGTAAGATAATTCCAGTTTAAATTAAAATCTGATTATTTAATAAATCAATTGATTTATTAAATAAGGTTCAATATTATTTAATTTAATATTGTAATTCTTAAATAATGTTTATCTTTGTTTAAAATAGAAGCCATGAAAGATTTTATTGCTGGTACATACATAAGTCAAGGTTCTTACAAAAGTTTTCAGCCAACCCTGATTAACCGTCAATGGAATTTGGATAATATGGAAGTCATTCAGCTTCTAAGCAAAGCCGACAGGGACTTAGGAAGGCTGGACATGTATTCAAATTATATCCCAAACATTGATTTATTCATAAGTATGCATGTTCTAAAAGAGGCAACTCAAAGCAGTAAGATCGAAGGCACTCAGACAAATATTGAAGAAGCATTGCGTGAAAAAGAGGATGTACCTTTGGATAAACGCGATGATTGGGAGGAGGTACAGAACTACATTCATGCAATGGAGACAGCAATCAAAGAGCTGGATAAACTACCATTCTCAGCCAGGTTAATAAGAAATACTCACAAAACACTTCTTAAGGGAGTAAGAGGAGAAAAACGCCAGCCAGGTGAATTCAGACGTAGTCAAAACTGGATTGGAGGAGCAACAATAAATGATGCAACATTTATACCCCCAGTTCATACAACGATTCCTGTGTTGATGGGAGACTTAGAAAATTTCGTTCACAATCAGGAGATTTACTTTCCTGAACTTTTAAAAATAGCTTTGATTCATTATCAATTTGAAACTATTCACCCATTCCTTGATGGAAATGGCAGAGTTGGAAGACTTATGATAACCCTCTATCTTGTAAATAAAGGTATTTTAAAAAAGCCAATTTTGTACCTGTCTGATTTTCTGGAAGCACATCGCAGACTCTATTATGAGAATTTGATGCGAGTAAGGGAAAAGAATGATATAAGTCAATGGCTCAAGTTTTTTCTTGTAGGCATTATCGA